>JBGAVQ010000004.1:0-42500 GCA_044228045.1 Spirosomataceae bacterium | reverse complement strand
GGGTAACACTACATGGAGGGCCGAACCAGTTAACGTTGAAAAGTTTTTGGATGAACTGAGGGTAGGGGTGAAAGGCCAATCAAACTGAGAAATAGCTCGTACTCCCCGAAATGTTTTTAGGAACAGCCTCGGGATTAAGTCAGTTGGAGGTAAAGCTACCGATAGGACTAGGGGGAGTCAAATCCTACCAAATCCTGACGAACTCTGAATGCCGACTGATATGCCCGGGAGTGAGGGCTTGGGTGCTAAGGTCCAAGTCCGAGAGGGAAAGAACCCAGACCTACTGCTAAGGTCCCTAAGTATGTGCTAAGTTGAACTAAGGAGGTTCGGTTGCAGTGACAGCCAGGATGTTAGCTTGGAAGCAGCTATACATTTAAAGAGTGCGTAACAGCTCACTGGTCGAGCGAGGCGAGCATCGATAATAAACGGGCATCAAGCACATCACCGAAGCATAGGATTACGCTTGCGTAATGGTAGGGGAGCATTCTCATGGCAGCGAAGCTGTAACGACAAGTTATGGTGGAGCTATGAGAAAAGCAAATGTAGGGATAAGTAACGATAAAGCAGGCGAGAAACCTGCTCACCGTAAGGCTAAGGATTCCTCAGCTATGTTAATCAACTGAGGGTTAGTCGGGAGCTAAGGGGTTAGCGACAGCGAAGCCTTAATGCACAGCTGGTTAATATTCCAGCACTTGCTAATAATGTGAAGTGGTGACGGAGAGGTAGAGGCATTGCGTACGGACGGAAGTGTGCGCTGAGAAGACATCTTCGGATAGAATCGAAATGTTGACATCTCTTCCAAGAAAAGCCACCGAAACATCAGTTATCAGCAACCCGTACCGCAAACCGACACAGGTAGCCGGGAAGAATATTCCAAGGTGCTCGAGTGAATCACGGCTAAGGAACTCGGCAAATTAACCCTGTAACTTCGGGATAAAGGGTGCCTCAGCAATGAGGCCGCAGAGAAATGGCCCAGGCGACTGTTTAACAAAAACACATGGCTTTGCGAAAACGAAAGTTGAAGTATAAGGCCTGACACCTGCCCGGTGCTGGAAGGTTAAGAGGGGATGTTAGTCGCAAGGCGAAGCATTGAATCGAAGCCCCAGTAAACGGCGGCCGTAACTATAACGGTCCTAAGGTAGCGAAATTCCTTGTCGGGTAAGTTCCGACCTGCACGAATGGTGTAACGATCTGGGCACTGTCTCAGCCGTGAGCTCGGTGAAATTGTAGTAGCGGTGAAGATGCCGCTTACCCGTCACGGGACGGAAAGACCCCATGAACCTTTACTATAGCTTTGCATTGACTTCGGGCATGGGATGTGTAGGATAGGTGGGAGGCTGTGAAGTGGTGTCGCTAGGCATCATGGAGCCAACGTTGAAATACCACCCTTCTGATGGTTGGAGTCTAATCCCCTTGGGGAGACATTGCATGGTGGGTAGTTTGACTGGGGTGGTCGCCTCCAAAAGAGTAACGGAGGCTTTCAAAGGTACCCTCAGCACGCTTGGTAACCGTGCGTAGAGTGCAATCGCATAAGGGTGCTTGACTGTAAGACCTACAAGTCGAGCAGGTACGAAAGTAGGAGATAGTGATCCGGTGGTTTCCGTATGGAAGGGCCATCGCTCATAGGATAAAAGGTACTCTGGGGATAACAGGCTGATCTCCCCCAAGAGCTCACATCGACGGGGAGGTTTGGCACCTCGATGTCGGCTCGTCACATCCTGGGGCTGGAGAAGGTCCCAAGGGTTCGGCTGTTCGCCGATTAAAGTGGCACGCGAGCTGGGTTCAGAACGTCGTGAGACAGTTCGGTCCCTATCTGTGATGGGCGTAGGAAGTTTGAGGGGTCCTGACTTTAGTACGAGAGGACCGAGTTGGACTGACCGCTGGTGTAGCTGTTGTACCGCCAGGTGCAGGGCAGCGTAGCTACGTCGGGATGAGATAAGCGCTGAAAGCATCTAAGTGCGAAACTCGCCCCAAGATGAGACTTCCATATAAGGGTCGTCGGAGACTACGACGTTGATAGGCGATAGGTGTAACGTTGGTAACAGCAAAGCCGAGTCGTACTAATTACCCAATCGCTTTCTGTTTTTTTAATCTCCTTTATCTCTTTTTTATCTTTCGCATTACGTCAAGAAATCAACCTCTATAAGAACTAAGGGTGGTCATTGCGGCGGAGTTCACCTCTTCCCTTTCCGAACAGAGTAGTTAAGCCCGCCTGCGCCGATGATACTGCGTTCATACGTGGAAAAGTAGGTCGCCGCCCAGCCCCTTAATCTAAAAGCCTCCCCCCAAAGGAGGCTTTTTTTATGGTTTAATGCCCCCTCTACGGCGAGACTTCCTTTATAGAAGCCTGTTTATCAATATATTTCTTCTTCTTAAATTTAACTTCATATACAAACACTGAAGCAACCAATATATACTCAATCAGTAAATAAATCGTATTCTCTTGATACGGTATTTGATGATACAAATGATATGATAACATAACTACATAAGACCATAATATGGCATAACGATAAGATAAAAAAGTACTAACCATGACAAGGGTAGTGATGTACCATGGGTGAACCGTGGTAGCCATTCCAAAATAGATTGTAAGTGTAAGTAATGCTACTTGAAATAATGAATATTTCGTTTTAATCGCTATCCATAGTATTGCCCCAACAGTAATAAGTGAAAGCCAACTACCGGCTACGCCGATAATGTTATAGCCGTACATTTGATAGCCCAACCATCGCACTATATAATAAATGCTTGCATTGAACTCGAACTTATGAAAATAAAGATCAAGACTGGACATAAAGTGGCATATTAGTTCTGCCGTTAAAAATGGCAAGAACAACACTACTACTATTACTGCCACAATTGTTGAATAAATAATTCCGTTTCTGAGTGTTACTTTCTTGATTATGGATGGTAAAAGAACGAGTGGCACTAATTTTACGCTAACCGAAATACCTAAACTTATGGCAGACCAAAATATCCCTTTAAACTGAATATTTTGATATTGTTTATATAAAAATAAGCTAAGTAGAAGAAAAAAAATAGTGACAGCTTCATAATGTACGTTTCCTGTCAACTCTATGATAATCAATGGATTGAGTACATAGAGAAGGACGTTTTGGGCTGGCAAATTGTGTATTTTTAGAAGTTGTTTTATTAACCAAGCATTACCTATCTCAGCAAGTATGATTTCTAATCTTAAAATAATGAGATGACCGAGTATATTTTGAGGAAATAAGATGGCACCGACTGCAAAAAGAAGTTGATTAAATGGAGGATAAACGGTATAGTAATTAGGGGAATTTAATAATGCGAAAATAGCTTCTGAAAACTGGGGGTGGTCTGAGGGTAGTGTGAGGTATGGGTTGTAGCCTTGTGCTAATAGCCTTCCGTCCCAAATAAAACGATAGAAATCATCGGAAAGATTAGGCATCATTATGACTAATGATAGACGAAAAAGTAATCCTGCCCTCCTCCACCATCTCAACTCTGAATCACTATGCTGTTGTCTTATTATTAGATAATAGATTAGAAATAATAGCGAAAAGGTACAGAATAATTGCTCAAATTCCTCTCTTTTTGTGAAGTAACCCAGCCAAATATAACAGACTGAAGAAATTAATAGAAGAACCCATTTTTTCATATACTCAACGTTTACAGGTTCACATATTATTGCTAATCAAAATGTTATGGGGTTGGGTCCTAATTTGGCATACTATAATCAGGCATTTTGAAGACGATTATGAGCAATAGTGTACCAGCAAATGGAGCCAAAACCAATAGATAGTATGAGGTGCAAGGGTAGTACTTTATAGTCTTGTAATTGAAAAGCCATAAAAACAGCGAAAGTAAAATATAATGCTAAAAATCCTTCAAAAAAATTAACCACAGAAAGTTTTCCTCTTATATATTTATTTTGAACCCAGTTGTCATGATGTTCACGAATATTAAACTTAGGTGTTCGAATAAATGGAGTTTTTTTGCCTATATACCCTTCAATAACGGCTATGGCATTGTGAAGTGAAAGCCCCATCATAAAAGCCAAGAAAATAGGAAATTGCCATAAAAAGTTTTTCCAGGTGTGATGCTTGAGAAATGAAGTTGCATAAAAAAGTGCCAGATTCAATAAGCTAACCTGAAACAGCCCTGACAGAAGGAATAGGTTAGGATAGTGTTTAAAATAATTTTGTATCCAAAGCATTGGCACACTTAATAGTGACAACCATATTGTCCAAATGAAGGTTGTACTATTTAACAAATGAAATATTGCGTGAATTTTGGTACTTAACGATAGCTTCGGTGCTTTAAGAACAGCCCAACTATGTTTGCGTGTACACTCGGCGGCACCTTTCATCCAGCGAAATTGCTGCGATTTGATAGCATTGATTTCTACTGGAAGCTCTGCTGGCGACGTAACGTTTTCGAGATAGACGAATTTCCAACCTTTGAGCTGAGCTCTATAGCTTAAATCAAGGTCCTCTGTGAGGGTATCCGACTGCCAACCACCAGCATCTTCAATACAAGTTTTACGCCAAACACCAGCGGTACCATTGAAGTTAATAAAATATCCACCAGCATTACGCCCGCTTTGTTCGATGTTAAAATGAGCGTCAAGTCCAAAAGCTTGAAGGCGGGTAAGGAGCGAATACTCTTCATTGAGATGTGACCATCGGGTTTGCACTACCCCTACGTTGGTATTAGCAAAATGAGGTAATGTTTTTATCAAAAAATCAGGTTTTGGCACAAAATCAGCATCGAAAATTGCCAAGAACTCTCCTTTTGCACTGGTAAGCCCATTGGCCAATGCGCCAGCTTTAAAGCCTTTCCGATTAGACCGACAAATGTGTTGAATCTTTATTCCTTTAGCCTGCCATTCTCTTACTTTTATTTGAATTAAAGCTATGCTTTCATCCGTAGAGTCATCTAATACCTGTATTTCAAATTGCTCTTTGGGGTAGTCTATGCTTGCCACGGCATCAATGAGGCGTTCGACCACGTAAAATTCGTTGTAAACAGGCAATTGAATAGTCACGAATGGATATCCCTTATTATCAATCACTTGCAGTGATGTATTAGCTCGTTTTTTTCGGCGCAGATAATGAACTACTAAACTCAGTTGAACTATACTATAACTGAACACAAAGGTTAATGGAACCGCATAGAGTATTAAAATTACTTTTTCCATTCACAAAACTCAAGATGGTAAAATTGTGGCGAATAAGCCTTTTGGTTGCTCAAAGATACTTGAAAATTGTGGTAATAATTTTGTAACCAGCCAAGACTGTTCCTTTGATGGTTCCTGAAATTTTAGAAAAACCGACCCTTCTCCTATAATTAACGGGGACTTCGGTGGTTTTTAAGCGCATTTTGGCTGCTTTGAGTTGCATTTCAACTGTCCAGCCATAGGTTGTATCTTTCATTTGGAGTGCTAATAATTTATCAAATTTAATGGCCCTAAATGGCCCTAAGTCTGTGAATTTTACGCCATAAAACCATCGTAACAAATTGGTAGCTAACCAATTACCAAATATTTGCTGAGGTGTCATTGAGCCCTGTTGCCGGTTGCCAAGTGCCCGTGACCCAATTACTAAATCGAAGTTTTGTTCAACAATAGGCTTTATTAATTCTCGCATTTCTTGGGGATAATCTGAATAATCTGCATCCAGAAATACGATAATATTAGGCCTTTCGGATTGATTTCGTACATAGTCAATGCCTTTTAAGCAGGCAAATCCATAGCCTTGCCGGCGTTCGTCCAATACTGTTGCACCCGCCTGGGTGGCTACTTTTGAGGTTTGGTCATTGGAATTATTATTAACAACCACAATTTCTTTAACTATATCTTTGGGGATTTCGGCAATAACATTACCAATGGCGTTTTCTTCGTTAAAAGCAGGAATAATAACCGTGACTCGTCGCATAAAGTGGTTTTTCGATATAATCAGAGACAAAGTTCTCAAATTGGAACCTCTCTCCTACTACCAACCCTAAGAAATTATGTGCTTTCGTCAAAACTATCTCCAAAAACTTTTAATTTTCTTCAATAACCGTTACCTTTGCACCCTGATTTTCAAGGGGTATGAATTTACAGATTGAAAATCATTGATTCGTCTCGAATTTAAACCAACAATAACTAAAAATCATGGCACGTGATTTAAAATTCACAAGAAACATCGGTATTGCCGCCCATATTGATGCGGGAAAAACGACTACTACCGAGCGTATTCTCTATTATGCAGGGGTAAGCCACAAAATCGGAGAGGTTCACGATGGAGCAGCAACGATGGACTGGATGGCACAAGAACAAGAGCGTGGCATCACCATCACGTCGGCTGCAACAACTGTAGATTGGAATTACCGAAACAATAAGTATCATATTAACATTATTGATACCCCAGGTCACGTAGATTTTACGGTTGAGGTAAACCGCTCGTTGCGAGTTTTGGATGGCTTGGTGTTTTTGTTTAGTGCTGTTGATGGTGTTGAGCCACAGTCCGAAACAAACTGGCGTTTGGCTAACAACTATCACGTTGCTCGCTTAGGTTTTGTTAATAAGATGGACCGCTCGGGTGCCGACTTCTTGAACGTTTGCAAGCAAGTAAAAGAAATGTTAGGCAGTTATGCTGTTCCGCTTCAATTGCCAATTGGCTCAGAAGACAAGTTTCGTGGTGTAGTTGACTTAATCAACAACCGTGGAATGATCTGGAACGAAACGGATAAAGGCATGACCTATGAGATAGTGCCCATTCCTGATGACATGGTTGAAGAAGCTGCCGAATGGCGTGAGAAACTTTTGGAAGCCGTAGCTGATTATGACGAAACATTGATGGAGAAATACTTTGAAGATCCTAATTCGATTACCGAAGACGAGATCTTAGTAGCACTCCGTCAGGCTACTATCGAAATGAAGATTGTGCCAATGTTGTGTGGTTCATCATTTAAGAATAAGGGTGTTCAAACCATGCTTGACTATGTAATGGCACTATTGCCTTCGCCACTTGACAAAGAAAGCATCAAAGGAACAGATCCTAATACTGACGCAGAAATTGCTCGGAAGCCAAGTACTGCTGAACCGTTCTCGGCGTTGGCGTTCAAAATTGCCACTGACCCTTATGTAGGTCGTTTGTGCTTTGTACGTGCCTATTCGGGTGTTTTAGAGGCGGGTTCTTATGTATTAAACAACCGTTCGGGCAATAAAGAGCGTATTTCTCGGATTTTCCAAATGCACGCCAACAAACAAAACTCAATTGAGCGTTTAGAAGCTGGTGATATTGGTGCCGTGGTAGGTTTTAAAGACATCAAAACGGGAGATACCCTTTCTGATGAAAAAAACCCAATTATATTAGAATCAATGGTGTTCCCAGAACCTGTAATTGGGTATGCTATTGAGCCAAAGAAAACAGCTGACCAAGACAACTTCTCGAAAGCCATTGGTAAGCTCATCGAAGAAGACCCAACCTTGCAGGTAGAGAGTAATGAAGAGACGGGTCAGACTATTTTGAAGGGAATGGGCGAATTACACCTTGAAATTATCATTGACCGGATGCGTCGTGAATTTAAGGTGGAAATCAACCAAGGTGCGCCGCAAGTGGCTTATAAAGAAAAACTTACCAAAGCAGTTGAACACCGTGAAGTCTATAAAAAGCAAACGGGTGGTAAAGGTAAGTTTGCAGATATTGCTTTTGAGCTTTCGCCTCGTGAAGATGGCAAAGACGGATTGGAGTTTGTGAACCAGATTGTGGGTGGGGTAATTCCAAGAGAATTTATTCCGGCTATTCAAAAAGGTTTTGCAGAAGCCATGAAAACAGGTGTGTTGGCAAGCTACCCCATGGACTCTATGAAAGTCCGCCTTTTCCACGGCTCATTCCACGATGTGGATTCAGACTCGTTGTCATTTGAAATGGCCGCTCGTTTGGGTTACAAAGAGGCAGCTCGCCAGTGTGGTCCTAAATTGTTAGAGCCCATTATGGCTGTTGAAGTATTAACCCCCGAAGAGTACACAGGGCCAATCACAGGTGACTTGAACCGCCGTAGAGGTATCATGAAAGGTATGGATACTCGTGCTGGGTCACAGGTTATCAAAGCCGATGTACCTCTGTCAGAATTGTTTGGCTACATCACTGACCTCCGCACTATGTCGTCGGGTCGTGCTACAGCTAACTTGACATTTGCTCACTACGAATTTGTACCGCAAAACATTGCCGACGAAGTTGTAAAGAAAGTAAAAGGACAGTAGTCATATTACGTTTTTTATGCGAAACCCTCTCAGTTTAACTACTGAGAGGGTTTTTCTTTTACGGTTCAGTAGCATTCAACTACGTTTCACTCTACATAAATTACGGTCAATTCACTTTTATTGTTTTAACCAACTTGTTCCTTTCATCTTTGTTGTGTCGCTATCGCTAAGATATTTCAAAAAGAATCTTACTTTTTACAAACAAGTTTGTATTGAAATGCCTATTACGGTGACATTACTTTTGTTGAAAAATAATCTTTTACTTTAAAAGCCATGGAAGCATCATTTTGGTTCAAATCTTGGGAATTAGGCGGTTTTTACACCAGTTTTCACCGCAAAGATATTCATCCCTATGTACTCAACTACATGACCCCCGAAAACATAACTGGCAAAAATGTACTTGTTCCCTTGTGTGGTAAAACAGTAGATATGCTTTATCTTAGCCAGTTTGCTAACAAAGTTATTGGTGTTGAATTAGTTGAGGAGGCCATTATTCAGTTTTTTCAAGAAAATCGTCTTCCCTTCTACAAATTAGACAACGAAACCTTTGTGTCAGGAAATATCACCTTACTAAAAAAAGACTTCATGGCCTTAACTTCGCAAGAAATTGGCCCTATTGATTGGGTACTTGATAGGGCATCGCTGGTAGCGTTGCCTTATGAAATGCGCATTGACTATCTTCGTACACTTGATCGTCTTACTACAATTGGCACCCAAACTCTACTAATTACATTGGAGTATTTTCCTCTCATCAACTCTGCTCCATTTTCAATAGATGAGCAAGAAGTAGAACAATATTATGGCTTGGGCCACATCATTAAGCATGTTGAGCAGCCGTCGTTGCCCAATCATGGAATGGTTCGTAAATGGAATTTAGATTTCTTGATTGAACATGGTTTTGTACTTACCAAGTATATGGAAGTAGTACTTGAACAAGATTCATTCCATTTAGCATTAGAGGTAGCATAATTATAGTGGATTAGGGTTAATTATTGAACGGTGGAGCAGAAGTTTCACCGTTCTTTTTTGGCCAAATTTTCGGATATTGCACCAATTTTCAACCCTAACCTCTCTCTCGACCCAGTTGGATTCGAGTTGTTATGAAAAAACGTCACCAAGTCCTCGCTGTTCTTTCGATACTTTCTATCATTACTTTTCTTGACCGCATTGCTATTGGTGTTGCCAGCCCCCGCATCATGGAGGATTTGCACATTAGTAAGGAGCAATTGGGCTGGATTCTGGGAATTTTTGCTTTTGCTTACGGGGCTTTTGAAATCCCCACAGGTATGATGGGCGACCGCATGGGTGCCAAACGAGTACTCATTAGGGTCGTAATTTGGTGGTCTGTTTTTACAGCACTTACTGGATTAGCAAATGGATTTTGGCTGCTACTACTTATTCGATTTTTATTTGGGATGGGCGAAGCCGGAGCCTATCCCAACAGCTCTATTGCCCTTGCCAAGTGGTTTCCAGCAATGGAACGTGCTCGTTGTCAGGCATGGATATGGTCGGCATCTCGTGTTGGAGGGGCCATTACCCCTTTTGTAGTAGTGCCTATTCAGCAAGCCTTTGGTTGGCGAGTTACCTTTTTCGTATTGGGTATTTTAGGATGTATTTGGGTGCTTTATTGGATGTTTTGGTTCAAAGAAGAGCCGTCTGAGTCCACCAGCATTAGCCAAGAAGAATTAAACGAGATACTTACCCAACGAAATCTGCCTGAAACGAAAACCGCTCATTTTAGCTGGAAAATTTTTCGCAATAGAAACCTCTGGTTGCTCATGGCCATGTATTACTGCTATGCTTCGGGGGCTTTTTTCTTTCAGTCGTGGCTCTCTACGTATCTACAAAAAGGATGGTTCCTCTCCCCTACCGACTCTGCACAAGTGGTTACTTGGTCATTTATATTGGCGGCAATTAGTTGTTTATCAGGCGGTTTTGTTTGTGATTACCTCTCCAAAACCATTGGCAAACAAAAAGCCCGAAGTTTTGTCGGGCTTTCGGGCTTGGGCTTGTCAGGGCTTTGTTTGCTGGTCGCTACCAACTTACCAGACAAAAGTACTGCGGCCATATTTTTGGCTTTTAGTCTTTGTTTTATGGACTTTACCATTCCGGCATCGTGGGCTACGGCGATGGACTTAGGTGGTAAAAACGCTGGTACCATTACCGGGGCTATGAACACTGCTGGCTTGGCTGGTGGTACTATCAATACCATCTCGTTTGGTTATATCGTATCGGCATTTGGTAACAATTACAACGCTCCTATTGTGTTGTTGGCGGTGCTACTGTTGGTTGGTTCTCTGCTTTGGTTACGTATTGATCCCCAAAAAGTGGTAGAAATGTAATTTATTCTTCCCAATCAAAAGACCGCTCTACAGCTTTTTTCCAGTATTTGTAGAGATGATTGCGTTGGGCTTCCTCCATAGTAGGCTCCCACGTGCGGGCAATGCCCCAGTTTTGTTTTAGGTCATCTAAGTCTTTCCAATAACCTACGGCAAGTCCGGCTGCATACGCAGCACCAAGTGCAGTGGTCTCAATCATGGTTGGGCGCACTACTGGCACTTTGAGCATATCCGACTGAAACTGCATCAGGTTTTCATTGACTGTCATGCCGCCATCTACTCGTAGTGAGCTGATACGGATTTCAGAATCTTTTTCCATTGCTTCCAGCACTTCTAAGGTCTGAAACGCCGTTGCCTCTAAGGCCGCACGAGCAATGTGCGCTTTGGTAACGTATCGTGTCATGCCTGCAATAACTCCACGAGCATCAGCTTTCCAGTATGGGGCGTACAATCCAGAGAAAGCAGGCACAAAATATACACCGCCATTGTTATCTACACTGGCAGCTAATGTTTCAATATCTGAACTTTTTTCAATAATTCCTAAGTTATCTCGCAGCCATTGCACCAAGGCGCCCGCAATAGCCACTGAGCCTTCGAGTGCATACTGAACAGGTTGATTTCCAAACTGATACGCCACGGTAGTAAGCAGCCCGTATGTAGAAGGGAACAGTTTTTCACCTGTGTTCATTAGCATAAAACAACCTGTTCCGTAGGTGTTTTTGGCTTCGCCTGGGGCAAAACACGTTTGCCCTACCAGTGCGGCATGTTGATCTCCCAAATCGCCAGCCACGGGTACACCCTCCAATGCTATCGAGGCCATACCATACACTTCACTCGACGAGCGAATATCAGGTAGCATCTGTTTTGGTATGCTTAGTATCTCCAAAATTTCATCGTCCCAAGCTAAGGTTCTCAAATCCATCAATTGGGTACGGCTGGCGTTGGTTACGTCAGTGATATGCAAGCCTGTTAAGTGCCAAATCAAGAAAGTATCCATGTTGCCAAAAATGGCATCGCCACGCTCGGCATCGGAACGAACATTGGGTACGTTGTCGAGTATCCACTTGATTTTGAGCCCACTAAAATACGTAGCGAGTGGCAGACCTGTTTTTTCTCGAAAGCGATTGGAGCCACCTTCTTTGGCGAGTTCAGCTACAGTGCTGCCGACACGGGTATCTTGCCAAACCAACGCATTATAATAGGGCTTCCCCGTGCGCTTGTTCCAAACTACGGTGGTTTCTCGCTGATTGGTGATGCCTACGGCTGCTAAATCCTGCGGTGTAAGATTAGCTTTTTGTAAGGCTTGGTGAATAACCTCTTGAGTATTTGCCCAAATTTCTTCGGGGTCATGCTCTACCCAACCGGGTTGTGGGTAAATCTGGCGGTGCTCTTTTTGCCCAACCGAAATCATATTGCCCTGCTTATCAAAGACGATAAAACGAGTGCTGGTAGTGCCTTGGTCTATAGAACCGATGTACATAAAAAGATAGGTTTGTAAGTTAAATCAAGGCAGCTAATAAGGCTTCCTTGCGTGGGGTAGGTACGTTGATTTTGGCTAAGGCTTTTTGATGACGATGATATGCTGTTACAAAATCGTATCGTTTTTGCAGATTCAGCCACGTTTCAGCTGGAATATCGAGTGTATCTTCCAATTTAAGAGCCATTTCAAGGCTCACTCGCCGCTTGTGGTTGATAATCTCGCTCAATAAGGGTTGGCTTACACGCAATTTTTCAGCTAACTGTTGTTGGGTTAGTCCACGTTCCTCTATTTCATCTTTCAGTAAATCGCCAGGATGAGTTGCCGTTAAAGGTACATCGGTGGACAGCAAGGGATAACTCATAAATGTCAATGATAGTCTGTTAAATCTTCTATTAAAAGTACTTGTATAACCTTCTCTTCCAATGAAAAAACAATTCGATACTGTTCATTAACACGAGCTGCCCACTTGCCAGCCAATTCTCGTTCAAGTGGATGAATGCGTAACGAATTGATTTTCTTCATCGAAGGCAAATCAGGCGATGCCATCATGTAATCAATTACTTTTTGGTATTGCTTCAATACACTAAGTTGAAAGCGAGGTTTTCCTTTGATTTCACCCAAATAGAAGCTTTTGAGCTCTTCGGTCTTAAACTCAACGTTCATCTGGCAAATATAACCATTTATGTTATAAATTTATTTCACTAACAATCCTGCTAAAATAGCCCCAATAATAGGTGCTGCTACGGGCAGCCACGCATAACCCCAGTTGGACGGCCCTTTGCCAGCAATAGGCAACAAAGCATGAGCCAAGCGGGGGGCTAAGTCACGAGCGGGGTTTATTGCATAACCTGTGCTACCTCCCAACGATAAGCCAATTGCCCACACCAACACACCAACCAAATAAGGACCAACGCCCGTTGCTACCTGCCCCACCGATGAAAATGCATTTACGCCAATAATCAATACCATTGTGCCTATTATTTCACTGATTACATTGGCAAGCGTACTGGGCATGGCTGGGCCAGTAGCAAAACTCCCCAATTTAGCACCTTGACCAGTAGTGGCTTCCCAATGTGGCAAATACTGCAACCAAACAAGTATTGCCCCCACAAACGCCCCAATCATCTGAGCTGGAATATACGTGCTTAGTTTGCTCCAATCACCCGTTGAAACGGCAAAGCCAACCGTTACGGCTGGGTTAAGGTGGGCATCGGCACTACCAAAAAGGGTAGAAACAAAAATACCAATCGTTACGGCAAAAGCCCAACCAGTTGTAATGGCAATTAGTCCTCCGCCATTGCCATAGGTGTTTTTTAGTGAAACGTTAGCAACAACACCGTTGCCCAATAAAATGAGTATCATGGTACCCATCAGTTCGCCAAAGAAAGGAGAGTGCATTGTTTAAGTAGTGGTTTGAGTATAAAAATCAAAGTACAATTGTAATTTGCAACAGTCAAAGTATTTGTTAGAAGGCATTAAACCCCTGGCTATGAGCAGTTTTTTCTTTTTAATTATCTTGCTTTTTTACCTCAAATCTTATGCTCACTTGTCTAATAAAAAGATTTCTTTGCACAAAGAAAAGATTTTATGACGATTTGATACCGAAAAAACGTAAATAAATTTGTATCAGAGTACCTTTGTTATCTAATCATGTGTACATGCTTCTGAATCAACTTACTGCCATTTCGCCTTTGGATGGTCGCTATCGCCGGCAGGTCGAGAATCTGGCAAAATATTTCTCTGAATTCGGCCTCATTCACTACCGAGTTCGGGTAGAAATTGAGTATTTTGTGGCTCTTTGCGAATTGCCCTTACCACAATTGGTGTCGTTTCCCAAAGAGCATATCAGCTCACTTCTCCAAATTTATGAGCAGTTTTCTGAGGCTGATGCGCAGAAAATCAAAGAGATAGAAAAAGTAACCAACCACGACGTAAAAGCCGTTGAATATTTTTTGAAAGAACATTTTCAGCTGCTTCGTCTTGACCAATACAGTGAGTTTATCCATTTTGGGCTTACCTCTCAGGATGTGAACAATACTGCCATTCCGCTTTCGCTCAAAGAAGCAATGGAAGCAGAAATTGTACCGTTGTTGCAAGAGTTCATCGCCAAACTTCGCCAAAAAGCTGCAGCATGGCAAAACATACCGATGCTTGCCCATACACATGGACAACCCGCCTCACCTACCCGCTTGGGTAAAGAATTACAGGTGTTTGTAGAGCGTATGGAACGGCAATTGGACTTGCTTGGTACGATTCCACATTCAGCAAAATTTGGGGGAGCAACAGGCAATTTTAATGCTCATCATGTGGCATATCCAACAATAGACTGGGCCGACTTTGGTAACAGTTTTGTCAAAAAACTGGGCCTTCAACGAAGCAAGTACACCACTCAAATTGAGCATTACGACAACTTAGCAGCGTTGATGGACAATCTTAAGCGCCTCAATACCATTGGGATAGACTTCGCTCGGGATGTTTGGAGCTATGTTTCGATGGGCTATTTCAAACAAAAAATAAAGGCGGGCGAAATTGGCTCCTCGGCCATGCCACACAAAGTAAATCCGATTGATTTTGAAAATGCAGAAGGGAATTTAGGCGTTGCCAATGCGCTTTGTGAACATCTTGCCGCAAAACTACCGCTTTCTCGCCTACAACGAGATTTGACCGACTCAACAGTACTTCGTAACTTAGGCGTTCCGTTGGCACACCAGGTGGTAGCATTAAGATCGCTGATAAAAGGATTAGACAAATTGGAATTAAACCAAGATGCCCTCAACCATCACCTCAACGAAAACTGGGCCGTAGTAGCCGAGGCTATCCAAACTATTTTGCGGCGAGAGGGTTATCCACAGCCTTACGAAGCTTTGAAAGCATTGACCCGAAAAAACGAAAAAATAACAGCTCAGACAATAAGCAATTTTGTAGATTCGTTGGCTGTAAGCAATGTCATTAAGGCTGAGTTAAAATTGATTACTCCAAGCACTTATTTGGGAATTATAGAATAACCGTTAAATAGGTTTTCTGTTAAAAAATTCTTTTTGTGGATTCCCTTGCTTTGATTTGTATATAATTTCTTCTGTTCTTACGATTATAGATGGACCAATGAAAAACACTTTACTATTTTTTCTACTTCTTGTAACTCTTGTTAATCTTGATGCTGAGGCCCAGCGAAGACGCTTTGGTCGCTATTCGCTAATAGATGGTTGGTCTGTCACAACAAAAGGTGGTATGTCTATGGCCTTTGGTGAACTCAACAAAAAAAACACCAGCTGGGTTACGGGGTTTGCGGTCAATAAAGGAGTAGCAGAGTTTTTAAACTTAAGGGTTGAGTTTGAAACGGGTATCCTCCAAGGACAAGAAGCAGCATTTTACAACTCTCGATTTAAAACCGATTTTTATAGCATCAACATCATCCCTGTCTTTAACTTAGGACGGGTATTGTTTGAGGAAAGCCCAGTAAATATTGGTGTTTACGCTGGTATTGGAACGATACGTTTCAATGCAGCAGCCTATGACCTCACTACTGGCAAAGTGCAGCGAGTAACAAGTGATATGTATAGTAGGCACACACCACTGTTTCAAAAGTATGGAGATCCAGTTGGGGAGGATGTAATTTATTACACCCGAGAACGAACCGTACCAATAGGAATCCTATTTAGTATTCCGGTGGGCGAACGAATCAATGCAGGGTTAGACTTTCGCTATTCGTTTGTTAGGAACGACAAACTTGATGTTACATCTGGCACCGACCGCTCTGCTATTAGTGCAACTCAGGGAAATCAACTCTGGGGTGCCAAGTCGTACAGCGATACACCCAATGACAAGTGGGGATATGTATCCGTTACCCTCTCCTACAAGTTTGTTTCGCAGTTTTCTGCGTTTCAGCGAGGTATTTAGGGCATCACCATTCGTATTTTCAAAGCCCAAATTAACCTTTGGGCTTTTTTTGTCACCAGAGCCTACTCAACCATCATGTTTGGACTACAATAACCTATTGTTTCTGTCGTTATGAAAACAAAATCCATCGCCTTGTTTTTCATTATCTTATTGATGGTGTTTTTTAGCACACAAGCTACCGCACAGTCCATCCGTATCATTCGATTTGAAGCCTTACAAAAATTATACGAGCAACCTACCGATACAGTCTATATCGTGAATTTTTGGGCTACATGGTGTCGTCCTTGTGTGGCAGAACTTCCTAATTTTGAATTGTTGAGTCGAAATAATCAACATAAAAAAGTAAAAGTTCTATTAGTTAGCATGGATTTTGCTAAGGATTTACCAAGCAAAGTCCAACCCTTTGTCAAGAAAAAACAGTTGAAGTCAACTGTGTTGCTTTTAAACGAATCAGATGCCAACCGATTTATTGACCGAGTGGAGCCATCGTGGTCTGGGGCATTGCCTGCAACCCTGATATTGAACAACGCCCGACAAAAACGAAAGTTTTTCGAGAAAGAGATGTCTTATGAACTTTTAACAAAAGAAATACAAGCATTTTGGTGACAATTGGTTGGGGATTCGTCAAAATGTATGTAACTTTCCCTTACGAAAATGATACTTAAAGCCCTTGTTATGAAACTCGCCGTTTATCTGGTGTCGGCATTGGTTGCCATTGGTGCCAGTATTTATTCGTTTTTGGGTGGTAGTCCAGCTATTCCCCCTTACAATGTTGGCGATACCGTTGCCGATTTCTCGCTCAAAAGCACTGATGGCAAACAAGTTTCGTTGGCCACATATCGCTCCGATGCCAAAGGCTATATTATTGCTTTTACGTGTAATCACTGCCCATTTTCACGAGCTTATGAAGACCGCATTATCGCCCTTGACCGCAGCTACTCAGCCAAAGGATACCCTGTAATTGCTATTAACCCCAACGACCCCTCCGCATACGAAGAAGACTCGTTTGATAACATGAAGGCTCGTGCCAAAGAGAAAGGCTATCCTTTTCCTTACTTAGCAGACGACTCCCAAGGAGTAACCCGTGCTTTTGGTGCTACTCGTACGCCGAGCATTTACGTAATAAAGAAAGAAGGCGACAAGTTCACGGTACAATACATGGGTACTATTGATGACAACTCGCAAGACCCTGCGGGCGTAACCAAAAAATACGTAGAAGATGCCATTAACAACCTGCTTATTGGCAAACCAGTAATGATGACCACCACCAAATCAGTGGGTTGTGCCATCAAATGGAAAAGTTAAATGCCTGTAATCAGTCGCTTTATTCAATATTCATTAAAAAATAAAATGCTGGGAGGCTTCTTCCAGCATTTTATTTTTTAGTTTTGTCTTTATGCAAAAAAACACCCACTCACTACGCCGCCAAGACCAATTACAGGCATTTGACAGGCTACTAACTATTATGGACGAACTTCGGGAAAAGTGCCCGTGGGATCGTAAACAAACACTTGAAAGCCTTCGCCATTTGACCATTGAAGAAACGTATGAACTCTCTGATGCCATCTTGAATAGTGATTTGACCGAAATACGCAAAGAGCTGGGTGATGTGATGTTGCACCTTGTGTTTTATTCTAAAATTGCTTCCGAAACCCAAGCCTTTGACATAGCCGATGTACTCAATGGCATTTGTGATAAGCTCGTTTCACGTCATCCGCACATTTATGGCGATGTAAAAGCTGATACCGAGGAGCAAGTGAAGCAAAATTGGGAAGTACTCAAAATCAAGGAAGGTAATAAGTCGGTGTTGGCAGGCGTACCGTCATCGCTCCCAGCCTTGATTAAGGCAATGCGAATTCAGGAAAAAGCCCGAGGAGCTGGCTTTGACTGGGAAGAAAAACAACAAGTGTGGGAAAAAGTGCGAGAAGAAATGGAAGAGTTCCAAGAAGAATTTAATACCATTGATAATCAAGCTATTGACCACCAAAAAGCCGAAGGAGAATTTGGCGATTTGTTGTTTAGTTTGGTCAATTATGCTCGGTTTATTGACATTAATCCTGAAACGGCTCTGGAACGAACCAACAAAAAGTTTATTAAACGGTTTCGTTATCTTGAAGAGCAAGCCCTTCTAAATGGAAAGACTTTGCAAGAAATGACTTTAGCCGAAATGGATGTGTATTGGGAAAAAGCGAAACTACTATGAAAACTTAACAATCTGTGGCTATGAATAAATACTTAGCTGGGCTTTGCTTGTTGTTGATTTCAAACCCACTACTTGCCCAAACTACTTTGTTTGAGCAAGATTTTTCGAGTAGTTCTGTTGTTGCTGATTATGTAGGAAGCACATCTACCAGTTTTTTCACCCAAATTAATGCTTCAACGGGTACGAGTGTTTCGATAAATTCTAATTTTTTAGAATTTGTTAAATCTTCGGGAGGATCTGGACGTTTTGTTAGAAATGCCCCTGCTTTAAATCCTTCTACCCAAACACTTTACGTCGAATTCGATTTGGCCGTTCCAGCCAGTAGTTCTTCAAATCTTGCTACGGCAGTCTTGTATATAGGCTCCGAAGACGGCATGGGTTCTACTGGCTATAATAATGATGGAACACTCCCCGAAAACAATGATGTTTATTGCAAGTTAGGTATCAATTTTATCGGAACAACTGGCGGCTTTCAGGTACGCAATGTACGTAGTTCTGGTTCTACCAATGGTGTTACCTCTGTCAATGACCCCAATTTTCACAAGATTACGATGATTGTCAATAACTCTGGCAATGTTATTCGGTATTTAGTGCCTGGTACATTAGACACTTACTTAACGTTGGGTAGTGATGCGTGGCAAGTATATGTAGATGGTACTCTGCAATTTGCAGGTGATTTGTCCCCAACCACAGCCGCCAGAGACTTGAGTTTTATGAAATTTATTTATGACGGCGTAGCAGGCACCATTCGGTTAGATAATTTCAGAATCCGCACGGTTGAGGGCATCCTGCCCGTCTCTCTCACATCGTTCAACGCTTATGCTACCGACAAACAAACTGTTTCGATACAATGGCAAACGGCACAAGAACGCAACAGCAGTCATTTCATAGTGGAGCGAAGTGCTGATTTACAAACCTTTACAACCATTGCCCAATTAGATGCTGCAGGCACTACAGACGTACCTCGGCAATACGAATTTACAGACCTTTCCCCCTTACTTTCTCTCAATTATTACCGCCTTACCCAAATAGATACTGATGGGGCTATGCAACGCTATCGGCCTGTGGCGGTTCGGCTCACACCTGTTTGTAGTGTTTATCCCAACCCGTCAGATGGGTCTGTGTGGCAACTTGAGCTTAACGATACACCTACCTCTACCCTGACAGTAAAACTCTTTAGCTTGCTGGGAAATAGCTATTCAACGCAGATTCAACCCCTTGGCCTGAATCGTTGGCGAGTTGAACCCCAAAGCCAAATTCCTGTTGGCTGTTATGTCATGAGCATCCAAACAGACGAAAAAACCATACATCAAAAAGTATTGGTTCGCTAAAAGCCCTACGGATACTTACAATACCGTTCAATAAAAAACAGTCTTCATTCGTTATAGGGTGGTAATATTTCTGTACTTTTGTTTCCAAAACTCATTTTAAAAAAGATAGCATTGCTTGCTTAATAATGGATTGCTTTATGAGGAGAAGACTACTATCATACTTTCTTAGGGGATTAGTATTGGTGATCTGGGGAGCAGGAAGTATGACTTTTGCCCAAAAAACGTATTTCAGGATGGTAAACCTACCTCCCGGTTACTCTGTTAGTTCATTAGTTCAAGGTGTTCCAGCAGCAGACGATACTACCCATTTCACAAGCATTGCTTCACAAAGCCCAAGTGACTCGGCTTATGTAGCCAGTGGTATTACGGCTTTTCCTGCACCTTATAGCATACCTCCTCTTGTTGGCACATTAGATCTAATTCGTTACCGAAACTTGGGGGCTCAGTTTGTACTAAACTCTAACCCAGCCTACATTGCCCGTACTGCCGACTTTACCCCTGTACCGAAGAAATTGCTTGTTCAGATGAGAATTCGGATGGATCGTAGTTCTCAGCCTGTTAGTACAGATAGCACCATTGCTACTTTCTATTTAGGAACTGGCTATACCGATAATGCCAGCATACCTGCAGATGCAGATACTTATTTTAAACTTCGGTTTAAAACTTCTACTAACCCAAACACCAACTACAAATTTAGGCTTGATGGAAGTAGTACAGAGATATTAACACAATATAACTTTGCTCGTATTACCATTGCCATCAACAATTCGGATGCCCCCATTGATTATGTTGATGAAAATGGCCATGTTGGTATTTTAGCCCCTGATACTTACGATGTTTGGGCAGATTATGACCCTACGGCAACCTCTGACCCTGACTATCTTTCTACCTTACAGACATTTCAGTTGATAGATGATGCTCCCGTTACTACGCCGGCGCAGTCTATGACTGATTTTAAGATTTACTTTGACCCAAATCGTCGGCAAGAATTTAAGTTTGTAGAGTTTCGGATGCGGAGCATCGAAGGCTTTTTGCCTGTAGAACTGATGTATTTTAATGGAAAGGTGACCGATGAGCAGAAAGTTGAACTCAACTGGGCAACCGCCAGTGAGCATCAGAGTGATTATTTTTTGATTGAGCGCAGTCAAGACTTCCAGAATTTTACTGAGGTAGCCAAAGTGAAAGCTGCTGGGGTGTCGAGCCAACGGTTGACCTATAACACGACTGATGAAAAACCACTGAAAGGCACAAGCTATTATCGCCTCACACAAGTAGATTTGAATGGGTCTCGGCATACTTACCGCCCTATTTCGGTATCTATTGACGACGACACCAAAATTGATGTTTATCCCAATCCCTCGGATGGTGAGGCATTTTATGTAAGAACAACTGCCTCAGAAACGGCGATTCAAGTACACAGCCTATCGGGTACACCGATACCCGTAAGCATTACACCAAAAGGCAACAATGAGCTATTGATTACACCATTGGCTCACCTCACACAAGGGCTGTATGTGGTCAGCATAACTACACCCGAAAGTACTCAACGAAAGAAATTAGTGATTCGCTAATAAAAAAGCCCTCTTACGAGGGCTTTTTTGTGGCGGTTATAACTGAAGCCACGCCTCTAATTCTTGCTTTTGCCGCAAATGATGGCGAAAATGTTGTTCCATCAATTGAAACCATTCGTGTGCTGTAAGCCACCCAAAAGCTGGCTGAAGCACTTTGTACTCGCCTGCGTCATCTGCTATTTTTTGGCTCAACAGCAGTGCTTCTTCTTTGATCTTCAACAAGATATCTTTGTATTCTTGTTGTAATTTGGCAATAGGCTCTGGCCCACTTAGTACATCGGGAATCTTGATTTTGATGGGCGGAAAACTATTGTACTTAAACTGCTTCTCGCCATATTCATTTTTTGCACCACCTACTTGTCCGTTACGATGTTCATTGGCATAGGCAGCTCTTTTCATAAAAAAATAGAGGGCTGTTGCTGTGACATGCTCATACATTTGCCCGAGCGACCATTGCATTTCGGAAGGTTTTCGATAAAACTGCTCTTCGGTGTAGGTGTCTATGTCATGTAGATAAAGTTCTAAGGTAGGAACTAAGGCTTGATAGACTTCTGCAGGAGCAAGTGCCATATTTGTTAGGTTTGTTTCAGTATTCAAAGGTATCATATCCACTCCAAATTTCAACATAGTGCCGTGTATTAACAAAATTTCACCATTTGTTAATCATATCTTGTTGATGATTTGCTTTCTGATAACTTTGTTTTTGTAACCTATCACACCCATTTTGAAATGCTTTGTTTTTATTTTGTGGATAACTGGCATGCACTTCGTGCTGGGGCAATCTCATTTTGTGTTTGATCATCTTGGTCCAGCCAATGGTCTATCAAGCGGTGTTGTGCATTGTGTGTTTCAAGATAGCCGAGGGTTTATATGGATCGGTACTGCTAATGGATTAAACCGTTATGACGGACGAAAAACAAAGGTATTTCGGCATAATCCCAAAAATCCCAACTCACTCATTAACAACCGAATACAGTCATTAGTAGAAGATAAAAATGGTTTTTTGTGGATTGGCACAGGCAATGGCATCAGTCGCTTGAACCTCTCTACCGAGAACATCGAGAACTTTCTGCCCGACGAACATAATCCTAATGCACTACACAATGGTTTTTTGGTAAACCTTTGCACCGACACCCAAGGGCAGGTATGGGCTGGCACACACGATGGGCTGTATCGGTACAATCCAGCAACCAATGGTTTTTTATATTTTCATAATCCCAATAGAAGCAAATATCACGACAACGCCAAGAGTAACCTGGTCACTCATGTGTTTCAAGATTCAAAAAAACGCCTTTGGATAGTTACCTTCGATGGCATTTTTCGATTTTTTCCAGAAACCAACCGTTTTGAACGATACGACACCCCGCCTAATCAAAACACAGCCTATCAAATCTACGGCTTGGCCGCTGGCCCAATGTTTGAGGATCATACGGGGCAATTATGGTATGGTACTTGGGACTTTGGTTTGGCCAAATTCAACCCTGAGACCCGCCAATCGCAGTTTTTTTCTGCACAGAAACCCATCGTTAGCATTGGCGAAAGTGCTATAAATGGACAATACTTTTTGTGGGTAAATAGCAGCAATGGTCTGGCATTTTTTGATCGTCAGAAAGCAACATTTGGTTTTTTCTCTCACAATCCAGATGTACTCACCTCGCCTGCTGCCTCCAATACAAATAATTTCTATACCGACCGCCAGGGCATTTTTTGGTTTGGTGTGGGTGAGCAGGGCGTAGATAGGCTCGACCCAAACAAGCAGATTTTTTCGACACAACAATTTGACAAGCAAGTGCCTATTGGTGCTGTTGACTGTATTTTGGAGGAAGCTGACGCTCTATGGATAGGCGGCTATTACCAAAATGCCTTGTTCAAATTCGATAAAGCTGGAAAATTGATTCGCCAATGGAAAAACATCCCATTCGATAACCCCGAAAGTAGTATGGTAGGTGATTTGTATCGGGACAGCGATGGTTTTTTGTGGATTGCTACGTTCAGGGGTTTAGTTAGGTTTGATGAAAAAAAGAACACCGCTAGGGTGTTTTTTCCAAGGCTTGCCGACTCAACCTTGGCGTTTAGACTCAAACGAATGGTAGGGATTGAGCCAATAAATGAGCAAGAATTGTGGGTTGCTTTTTATAAACAAGGCTTAGCCCGATTCAATAAACAAACGGGCTTGTTCAAAACCTATCAACATGACCCGACAAAACCCCGCAGCTTGCCTGGTAAAGACGTATGGGCTATGCTTACCGACTCAAAAGGAACACTTTGGGTTAGTACGAATGGTGGTTTAGCCCGTTATGATAAAGCCACCGACGACTTCACATCGTATCGGGCTGACGGCAAAAATGGCTTGCTTTGGCACGATTTGACAGGAATTGCCCAAGACAAAAAAGGGCAGATTTGGGTAACTTCTACCAACGGTTTGTATGTACTCAACCCACAAACAGGTCAGTTTAGTGCATATTCTACTGCCGACGGACTCCCAAGTGACCACTTAGACGACTGTTGTATAGACGACACGGGCAATTTGTGGATTACGACCAACCAAGGGCTTTCGGTGCTGGACTTTCACACCCACAAATTCCGAAATTTTTATACAACCGACGGCCTTCCTACCAATGTGTTAGCTACTATCCATAAAGGCTTAAATGGCAAGATATGGCTTGGCGGAGAGCAGTATCTTACTCATTTTGAGGCAAACAAACTTCCTCAAAATACCGCTATTCCACCAGTAGTAATTACTGAAATGAGGATTTTGGGCGAAAAAACCCCTCTTCCTCTCAACAATGCTCATAGCGAAAAACAGTTGATTTTACCTTATTATCAGAACAGTCTCTCGTTTGAATTTTCGGTATTGAACTTTACGAATGCCTTTGAGAATAGTTATTTTTATCAATTAGATGGCTTTGATAATCAGTGGAATAACGCCGAAGATGGATTCGTAAACTACACGAACTTAGATCATGGCGAATATATGTTTAGGGTGCGTGGAGCCAACAACAACGGAGTACTCAACCCCAATGGGGATACAATCAAGATTGTTATTGAACCGCCGATCTGGCTAACATCTTGGTTTTTAGTGTCTTGCATTAGCGTTTTGATTGGAATTGGGGCGTTTATGTATCAGCGTCGAATTAATCAAATCACAAATGATGCTGCCCAAAAAATGCAGATAAATAAGCAAATAGCTGACTTACGCATGAGGGCTTTACGCACCCAAATGAATCCGCATTTTTTGTTTAATAGTCTTAATGCCATTCAGGAGTGCATTATTACAGGACAAACCGATGCGGCATTGAGCTACTTAGCCAAATTTTCAAAGCTCGTTCGGCTAATTCTGGAACACTCCGATAAATCGCTCATTCCGCTCTCCAAAGAGCTGGATGTGCTTCGTTTGTATTTAGATGTGGAGGCACTTCGTTTTTCGGCATCGTTTCATTATGAGTTGCAAGGCAACACCCACATTGACCCCTCGCTTATCAACATCCCACCGATGTTGGTACAGCCTTTTGTTGAGAATGCCATTTGGCATGGCTTATTACACAAACAGGGTGAGCGTTTGGTTAAGATTATGTTCACCTCTGACGACGACTGCCTATATGTAAACATTGAAGACAACGGCATTGGGCGTGCTAAGGCAACCGAGTACAACACCTTTCACTCAAAAGATCATAACTCGCTGGGTATGAAACTTATTGACGAGCGACTGGTGGTTTGGAACGAAACACAGCCCAATCGGATAACCTGCCAAGTAGAAGATTTGTTTGATAACTTGGGTAATCCGGCTGGCACTCGGATAGCGATGTCGTTGCCCTTGTTATGACTAAACCCATAAATAGTATGCTCACTGCTGTAATTATTGATGACGAACTAAAAGGGCGTAGCTTGCTCAATGAACTAACAAAGCGATATTGCCCCGATGTACAAGTGGTTGGCCTTGCTCAAAACGCCCGTGAGGGCATTGAACTTATCCAGCAACAGAAGCCTGATTTTATTTTTTTGGATATTAACATGCCCGAAATCAATGGGTTTCAGATGCTGGAGTTGGTTGGGCAAATTGATTTTGAAATTGTATTTGTAACCGCTTACAACGAGTTTGCCATAAAAGCCTATAAGTATTCTGCCTTTGATTATCTACTAAAACCCATCGACCCCGACGAACTCAAAAACACCATAGAGCGACTCAAAACCAAACGACAAACTCAAAACCTGCAAGAACGCTTCGCACTTTTGATGCGTTCGCTCGAAGAGCCAAAAAAACTCCCTACTCGCCTCACCATTAACGCTGCCGACGGCATTACCATTATTAGCATTGCAGACATTATTTATTTAGAAGCCGACGGGCCATATACTACTTTTTTTCTACAAAATGAGGACAAAATAGTTTCGTCTCATAACCTTAAAGAATACGAAGAAATACTTGAAAGTCAAGGTTTTTTCAGAACGCACCACAGCTTTCTGGTTAACCTCAACCACATTCGTAAGTACATAAAATCTGAAGGTTACGTACTGATGAGTAATGGCCGTTCAGTAGATGTAAGCAAGCGTAAAAAAGAAGAATTTTTGAGTGTTTTGAGTAAAATTTGAGCCAGTTATTAAGTGGTTTTTTCCAATTGTTAATTGGGCAAAAAAGAATCTAAAATTTGATTCTTTTTTACGTAACAAAATCCACTCAAATTATGAAAAACGTAATTCTTCTGTCTTTCTTTTTATTACTTGGAGCATTTGGATTGTCTCTTGCCCAAGACCTCAAAGCCTACCAAAACTACGACTTTGTAGCCGGAAGCAAAATTATATTCGCCGACGATTTTCAAGATAGCCAAGAAGGCGAATTTGGTATTCACTGGAAACTCAAAGAAGGCCAGGCCGTTGTGAACAAATCGGGCGAAGAAAAAGCCTTTTTCATAACCAAATTCTACACGGATCTTATTCCCAGAATCAAAACCCCAAACTACTTACCCAAAGATTTTACGATTGAGTTTGATGCCTATCTGGACGAACGCTACGATAGTAATCCTGGGGTAAGGATAAAGTTGGTTAGCGGTGAAAATGAAGTAATTACCATCGAAACTTCTCGTGATTATACAACTTTTTATGGCCCAGACATCAAACTCAATGGTGATAACCCTGCCGAAGTATTGGCTGAAAAATACTTTAATAAGTGGATTCATTACGCCATTGCAGTAAAGGGTAATCAGGTTAAAATCTATGTTAATCAGCATCGGGTGTTAACTGTGCCAGAAGTTGAGTTCAAAGCTACCTCATTATTAGTCAATGGCGATTACAGCGAAGGCAAACCCATGGCTTTCAAAAACTTCAAACTCGCCGAAGGCGGCGATCAAAACCTTATCGGCAAAGCCTTCACTGATGGCAAGTATATCTCGCATGGTATCAATTTCGACGTAAATAAATCAAGCATAAAACCCTCTTCGATGGGCGAAATCAACGCCATTGCTAAAATTTTAAAGGAAAACGCCTCCCTGAAAGTCGAAATAGGTGGGCATACAGATACCGATGGCGACGATGCCAGTAACCTCAAATTATCAGATGCTCGAGCTAATGCCGTAAAAACTCAGCTGGTGAGCATGGGTATTGATGCCACCCGCCTCAGTACCAAAGGCTATGGCGAAACCATGCCCATCGGCGACAATAAGACCTTTGAAGGCAAAGCCCAAAACCGTAGAGTTGAATTTGTCAAAAAATAACAGACATCCATGCAAACCCTCTTTTGTTTTTGTTGCTTGGGTCTGTTGAGTCATAGCCTATTGGCTCAAAAACTCCCACCCTTTACAGCTTGGGAACATAACAATTCACCTGATTGTGTAAATACCGTGCTGACCAAAGACAGTATCGTCCTGTCCGTCAAGAACAAATGTGAAACCGAAGGCAAAAAAGAAAACTGGCGACCGCTGGCAGGGGTGAGCGAAAACTTGGCTTTTGGTGTAAAAAAAGGATCGAAGATTCAGTTGAGTATTACCTACAAGTTTCAGTCCATTGGGGGCGATGTTTTGGGATTTTATGGAAGTTACGACATCGAAAGCAACGATGATAATAATGGTGTGAGCAAATACCTCCAATTACCCGATGGCAGTAAGTCGTTGCCAGCGTCAAGTGGTTTTATCACGAAAACCATTCTCATCAATTTCGACGATGATAGCACAAAACCCGTGTGGACTTCGCCCAACAATTATACCGGTACAATGAATTTTCATTTTAATGTAAGCACCAACGGCGGCCCTACACACACAGGCAGCAGGGCCGTAATTAAAGCCGTTAAGATAGAGACATTACCTTAATTTTATCCATAATTAACCCTTTACTATGAGACTCCTCTTTGCTTTGTGTTTGATAATGAGCAGCTTAACAGTTAATGCTCAAAACACCAAAATGCACGTCGTAATGACAGGTGGCAAAAATGCTGGTACTTACGATGTAAACTCTGTTGAAACTACTTGTAGCTGCAATATTGTAGAGGGCATTGCCTTCGGAAATCAGTTTTCGCTCAAAGATGGTAACGGTGTAACCAGCCTTCAACTCATTGTACCAGACCGCAAAAAAGCCATGACTGGTACGGATGTATTTTATGTAAAGGTTGCCTTTGGGAAGAGATTCGTAGGACCTAAATACGAACTGGGCAAAGACGCTATGAAAGTAACCGAAAAAGTAAATGGCACACTAAAACTCTCACAAACCACCAATTCGACCGTAGCAACAATTAGTGGCACAACCAAAGATGGCGTAAAAATGGACATCAAACTCGAATGTTTCAAGATGATGACTGCCACTGGTACCGAAGTAACCAAATGCCAATAATGAAAATCCTCTTCTTTGCCTGCTGTCTTATGCTGACAGCCACTTTTGGCTTTGCCCAAATCGGTAATAGCACCCTGAGTCAATGGGAAAACCAAGAACCAGTAGAATGGCTGACCAACAACCTTTTAGACCCTGATGGTAAGGTTGTAGAAATAGTAGTGATGCCTGCTGGCACGAGCGGTGCAAAACTCTTGGTAAAGAAATTAAAATTAGAAGCACCTGACTCCCTCCAGTTAGACGGCTATTTGGCAGGAAATTTAAGTAGCTTACTCAGTCCACAGTTTGTAGAAATGGGTAACCCCTTGACCTTGACGCTCAGCTACCAATGGCAAGGGGTCGGAGACGATGTACTCAAAGCACGAGTTGAGATTTCGCCACGAAGCACCGACCGTGAAGGAAATCCCTTGACCGTTTGTAATTGCCAGCTAACCAATGGTGAAATGATACTAAAGCCCACACAAGGCAGCCAAACCGTCAGTTGGCAGGTTCGATTTCCGGGCAGCACTAACCCCAACGTAGTGCCTGATAAATGCCGATTGTATGTCTGGAAAGTACAATTTTGGATTGAAAACACCTCCTCTCATCCGCACGAAGGTAGCGAAGCCCTCATTCAATCGGTTAGTATCAAATGAAAAAACTATCTGTTTTTCTCCTTGCTTTTTTGGTAAAAACATTGGTTTGGGCACAGGCCGAACTGATAGCTCCGGTAGCTATACTCACTGGAGACGCTCGCTCGATTGGCTTGCGAGTGCCAGACTACAAGTTTTTTGTGGATGAACTGAGCCGAGACGTAGGCATAGTTTGCTACCTAAATGGAAAGCAAATGCCCACAGGAATCATGGATAACAAGATGACCGAAGATGGTCGAATTACGCTTATTACCTCACGGCAGTATCATGATACAGGTGAGATGTATTACCGAGCGCCATTTAAAATGCCCAGCAAAAACCCCGTCGAAATCAAAGTAGTCTATACCACCCGAACGGGCAAAGTACTAACCTTGACCAAGCGTATCTACATAGTAGCCCAAAACTGGAAGTTCTACCATGTACATGGCCTCAAGAGTATCTGTCCCGAAGATGCTCCCATTAATTCGATGGCAACGCTGGGTGCTTCTACTATTTCGTTACAAAGGTTTCACTTTTCTGCTGATTCGTTTAATTCTAAAACTGGTGAAGCCAATGGTATTTTGGATGGAGAACCAACAATATTTAAGTTCAAGATTTTCCCAACCCGTGCCTGTGACCCTGAGCATTTTGAAATTGCTGCTCAGTGGGGTGATATTTTCACTAAAATCAAAGATGTAAAGCCCAAGTTTACAGGCGAAAAAATGCAGGTTGATTTCAAAATTGACTACATGGACTACTTAGCTTGGAAAGCCCGTGCCTTAGCTCCCGGTGCCGACTGGGTGCAAGTAGTGCCGCCAATGAAAGGCACAAAAGATGCCAGCGGCAAAATGGTAGCCCCTTTGCAAAAAGAATTTAAACAACAGTATTTAGATAAAACCTCTAAACTGCTCTTGCACGTAACGTCAGGATACAACCTCCAAGCAGTGAACTAAACGTTTCAATTATTATGAAAAAAATATCTTTTGGTCTTGTTAATAACGTGTCGTCGGGTGCTTCTGCCCAGCGAAAAAATTGTACCGCCAACTTATATGTTGTAACCATTTGTCTATTGATGACAGGGCTGAATCTCTCGGCTCAAACTTGCCAAAAAATAGCAGTAGCCCCGTTGATTAAACGCATGCCCCAACCTTGGCCTAATGCCGTGGAAGCACTCAAAAACCGAGATAACACAGACGAGCATTTTCGACCATACGCTGACGAAATGAGGGTGTTGTTAGCCCAGATAGAACAGCCCAATCCAGTCACCATGCGAAAACAAAAGGAGGCGCAAGCCATGACCGATAAGTTTAAGCAAGATGGCGTGGATCAAATGACTGACGAGCAGAAATTGGCCTACGCCAAGCAACAAAACATAGGTGGTATGCAGGGAAACATTGACTTTGCCCAAAAAATGCAAGACCCTGCATTCAGGAAAAAGTTTGAGGCCATGTCGCCGCAAGAAAAAATGGCTTTAATGCAGCAACAAGGCATGATGAAAACCTCAGCACCACCTCAGCAAAGCAGCAACCCCATGCAGGCAGATATGCAGGTACTAATGCAAGACCCTGCTTTTCGTGCAAAATGGCAAAAAATGAGTCCCTCTGAGCAACAAGCGTACATCGAAAACTATAAAAAATCAAAAGGTTACGATACCAATAAACGTACTGCTTCACAAGGACAAAGTCAGGGGAGTTTGATGGATGCTTTTGAAGAAGATACCTCCAAGCCGAATAGCCCCATGAGTGATGCTACACAACAAACACGCAATTTGGGCAACGCCTTGAAAGAAATACTTTCGTTGGTACAAAATGCTGTTGATCAACTTGATCAATCAAGCGAAAAAAACAATGCCGACCAGCAAACAGCCTTAAACGAATCGTTGAAAAAACAGAATGCCGAAGGCATTGCAATGGCCAAAAAGCAAGGAAAGTCGGGTGTGGCATGGATATTTACCAACCCCAAAGCCGACCATGAGATACGGCTTCAATTTTTGAATAAAAACCTGGCCCTTGCCAACACCACCCTTTCTTCGTTATCAAGCGAGTGGAGCAAACGGCAAACCCAATTAAATACATTATCTACTGTCTATCAGGCAGCTATGAATAAAATTAGTTTTGGAGAAACCTTTTATTCAGATGATAAGCAGCTCCAAAATTTAAGTAACTTAGCAGGGCAACAAGCTCTCATTTTTGCTTCTTTAAAAGACATAGATGAGCTCTTTCACAGAGCCACTATCATGGCTGCCAAAGCACAAGATGCCTTAGAAGCAGAAAATCAGGTAACTGTGGGTCCACGTGAACTCACAATGGATGGGAGTTGAGCGTAAAATTTTATTTACACCAAAACAATTCCACAAACATGAAGAAAGCACTCATTATCACCGTCATGTTATTCCCACTTTGGGGATTAGGAGGTTTGTTTGCCCAAGGTACTAAGACTTTGGGGCAGAAAAACCCGCTATTGGTCAGCCTCAAAGGAATGGTGTATGCCTTGCCCGATACTACTACCGTGTATGTGCCAGCCATTGAAAAACAAAAACCCATTGGCACTATCTACACCCAAAAATTAGATGTACCCGACCGTGACTTTACCGAAGGATTCCCTGGGGTAACCACCCGCTTCGAGTGGTTTGGAATGATTTATACGGGCGTTTTTGAAATTGAAAAATCGGGGGCTTATATTTTCTCAACCAGTTCAGATGATGGTAGTATTTTGTGGATTGATGGCAACGTGGTCGTTAACAACGATGGCGTGCATGGTTCGAGTGTTATGGATGGCGAGGTTACGCTAACGGCAGGATTACATCGGATGAAAATTTGGTACTTTCAAGGCCCAGCTACGCAAATTGCGCTACAACTTTTTGTGCGAGAACCAGGAGAACCTGAGGAAAACCGTAAAATTTTTGACCTCAACGACTATTCTAAAAGCCTTAAATCCGCTGCTGCCAGCAACAAAGCCATCATTACTGACGAAGGCATCAAAGTTCGTTTTGACAACGTGTTGTTTGATACTGGCAAAGCCGACCTTAAACCCGAAGCAAGTGCCACCCTCAATGCCATTGCTGACATCCTTAAATTTTACCCTACTTCTACCGTTCGTATAGAAGGTCATACCGACATCATTGGCGACCCTAAAGCCAATCAAGTGCTGTCGGATGATAGAGCAAAATCAGTAATGAATGCCCTCAAAAAACTCAATATATCGCCGCAGATTATCTTCAAACCCAAAGGGTTTGGCAGCACTCGCCCCATCGTAACAGGTAATACCGATACAGGCAATGCTCAAAACCGCCGAGTAGAGGTTTTTATACTACCTTAACACTGTCCCACGATTTGATAAATCGTGAGAAATAATGCCACAACCATCTGCCAAACAACGTCTTTCCTTAAATCCATGAAAAAACAATCATTAGTCTGTTTGATATTGCTCATCATCAGTTCCTTAGCTATGGCTCAGACGGCCCAAGTTATCAGCACCTTTGACAAAAACGATGACGGCTGGATTATCACAGGCGATGCCCAAGGCGAAGACGTTCGACCCAACTATGTTGCCAAAGGAGGTAAAAAAGGAGGCTTCGTATCGGCCACCGACGATGCCGCTGGAGGCGTTTGGTATTGGGTTGCTCCGTTGAAGTTTTTAGGAAACAAAAGCAATAGCTATGGCCTAAAACTCAAGTTTTCACTCAAAGAAACCTACGATCCTCGAAATCAATTTGACTGGGACGACGTCGTATTGATTGGCGCAGACACTACGCTGGTGTTTGACACCCCCAACAACCCCGATAGCACGTGGACTAACTACGAAGTCTTATTGAACGAAACGGCTGGTTGGCACTTTATTAACCCAGAGGCTCGCCGAAACGAAGAACATTTTTTTACGGGAGCCATTCCCTCTAAAGCTGAGTTTTTGAAAGTATTATCAAATCTGAAAGGAATTCTGATACGAGGCGAATTCATTAGTGGACAAGACGAAGGCGGCTTGGATGACGTGACCTTAGAACGAACCGGGTCAGCCGTCCTGTTTGGCGAAAATACCCTTTCGGTAGGCGATAGGCTGGTGCTCAACAACATCCAATTTGAGCAAAGCAAGGCCGATTTACGACCTTCGGCTATGGCAGAATTAGACAAAATTGCAGCTTTTTTAAGCCAAAATGCTACTGTTCAAATAGAAGTGTCAGGTCATACTTCTAACGAAGGCGAGCGTGTGGCTAACGTCAAACTTTCGCAACAGCGAGCCGATGCTTGCAAAAGCTATTTGCTCAAAAAAGGGATTCAGCCTGACCGAATCTTGACCAAAGGCTATGGCCCCGACCAACCCCTCCGCCCCAATGATACCGACGAGCGTCGAGCCAAAAACCGGCGGGTGGAGTTGAAGGTGATTAAGGTGTAGATAAATTAATTCTGCAATGCTAAAATGTAATTTCAGCATTGCAGAATTAACTGTAAAAATGGACACATGAACTCTCGCAAACGTTTCGCATTAGTCATTCTACTATTCCTCCATTGGGGTGGTTCGACGCTTCGATTAGGGGGCTTTGCCTTTGCCCAAACCATGACTGCCGACGACATCAAAGATGCCGAGAGCCAGGGTATGACTCGCTACCGAATTGTGGGGACTTATACAGAAAAAATAACCGCTTCGAGTCAGGGAAAATTTGACATGATGAACATGATTAAGGGGCAGTCTAAAATGACAATTAACGGAATCAAAACCTTGTCCATCAGTGGAATAGGCTATATGAACCCGATTAACAAAGACTCGCCAGACCTTTGCCAATACGAAATGCAAATAGATGGACTGATTACTAAATGGATTTCGTGCAATAGCACAGGCAATGCTTCGTACGATGGCACAAAGCAAGAAACCGTTACTTACGAGGTTAAAGATTTGGGTACTTGTACCATCAATTCACACAGCACCTCTACGTTAACTACCGAAGGAATTGAAAATTATGGGGGTGTTAATTTTTGCTTTTTCAACCCCAACAAATGGTCTATCGAAATAGGAACTCGATTCAAAAATCCAAAAATGACCGTCAAAGGCGAAGAACAACGTTGCGAGGCAGGTAAAGTGATTAAAACACCCGTAGAAAACATAACCGACGATTATCACACGAGCATTGGGTTTAGTGCCTCACCCGAAAACAACGGCAAAATCAGTTTCGATGGCAAAAAATTTACCATCACCTACTCGTTCAGCAAAACCGAAGAATCCTCCTATCATACTACCGAAGGGGGTGGTGTGCCCTACAAATACACCACCACTGGCCAAGGCACTGTTGAACTCACGCCTATTGGCACAGGGTTGGAAGCCTTCATTGAGCCAGTGGAAGGCGTAGAATCCTTCAAAAAAGAATGGCTACCCCAAGGCTCAGACGTGGAGCAAGATACCAAAGTGGGCAATCAAGCTAAGTTTTGGGTGTATATCCAAGATCCCAAGAAACCAGGTGCAAGCCTCACAAGCCGTATAAAAGAAGTACGCTATTCGTTTGAAAATGTATCTCGCTTGCCGGGTTTTGCCATGAATTTTCCGTCTGAAAATGCCAACACCAAAGCTGATTTGCAGCTTCACTTGCCTGACCAAGCACCGAATCCTGACGTAGAAAAAATCACCCAAGTAGTACCCAAAACGGCTGCGCCTAACTTTCACGTGATGATAACCAGCTTCGACTATGGAGCGTATGGTTCACTAAAAGCTACCGTGATACTCGACGACGGTACTACCCTCACGGCCAAAGACCCTGCCTCGGGGCGGGCATTCTTTACCATACCTTACCGAACCAACGCCGACTCACGCATTGCTGATGCGTGGAAAGAGCAGCAAAATGCCAATGATTTGGCAGACATGGCCGACGAAGAAGACGAAGACGAGTTGGAAGGCAGCAAATACAAAGGCGACGGCTACACGCTGTATGAAGAGTACCGAGGTTTTATCGAAAACAAAAAGCACATTCGTACCGATGCCCACAAAAAAGACCTGATGGTTTGTGACAAAGTGAAAGACACCGAAGTAGCTCCGTGGCAAGGTCGCTCGCAAATGGGGATAGATATGTTGGCTTCGCTGACGGGCTTTATTACCCACTCAAAATTTAGAGACGAAGAATACGGACGGAAGCTCAATGTCAATGTATATAGTACGCCAGAGTTGGATACGCTCGGATTGCCACCTTTTAAGTATGACAAATGCCTGAATTTCAATTCATTGAAAGAGATTCATGACCATGACCAGCTCGGCCTATTGATGCTGGCAAGCCCCAAAGAGTTGGGCTATGCAGCAGCGTTTTCGAAAGGAGCGGGTGCTGTCCGGCCGGTAGGTAGTTGGCGTTGCTTGGTCATCACCAAAGACTTTGACCCTACCACCAAAGGTTATAGTAGCACCATGGGCGATTTGGATAAAGACGGAACCATCAAAACCAACCCCGAAGGCAAAGCCAAAATCATCACCGACGAATACGCCGTAACCGTTGCTCATGAGTTACTTCATTGCTGTAACGTAAGGCATCATGGTGACAAAAAAAATGAAGGCACTCAGACAGGTATCCGATTTTTGTCAGGCAAAACACTCGTCAAGAAAAACGTGCCAGGAATTGATTCGACCCAAGTGTATATGCAGTTTGAGCGAGAAGACTATAAAAACAATTACCCCATGACTCCCTATTGGGACGATGCCCAACGTACCCCTATTTTGGCAACAGATACCCTATTTAAAGAAGATAGAGTCATTCATCGGACTTACGCCGTGCAACAGGGCAATCATAGTGGCGTAGAGGACTGTGTGATGCGGTACGACGTGGCGAATGTGATTTATGGCAAAGACGGCAACTACTACCTTATCAAAAAACGTCCGGGTACGTATGCGGAGTTGACAGGTACTACGCTCTGCAATACTTCAAAAGGCACAGGCGTGAATGCCTTTGGCTTTTTGCCTCGCTCTCGCTATGGCGATGCTGACGCAGGCCGAGGCAATTGCAAAGCCCAGGTGGTCATCAACGACAAGTATCGTCAGTAACGTGACATTTTAGCACCTGCCAATTCCATTAAACCAACTAACAAGCCATGAATTACCCTAAATTTATCTTTTTCATCATGGTAGTAAGCTTGCTTCATAGCATGAAGAGTCTTGCCCAAACTACCAAAGCAGTGAGTACACCTAAGCGATATAACTTATTGCTCAAATACAACATCGAACTCATCGCTACGGGCAACGTTTACCGAGAACGAGAGATCAAAACCAATGGTGTGAATCGCTCGGGCGACGAGCATCTGCAACATTGGGGAAATACGAAAACGATTTTTAGCACACAAGGAGCCTTGATAGGAAGCAATTTTGAGGCTTATAAGGACAATGAAACGGGTATCGTGTCAATAGCTTCAACGGAAGACACCAAAGTTTCGACCCGAAAAAAAGATGGCGTAGTGGGCAAAACCAAAGGAAGACATGAAGTAATGGATTTGGATAAAAATGTCTATCAAGAGTGGGTTTCTACAAAAAGAGACATTGCTCATAACGAAGGCCATAATCGAGAATTTGTTTGCAAAAAACATCATACCATATTGGGAGAAGGCGAAACGCCCGTGAAATGGAATGAAGGCGGCAATTATAGCATTCAGATGCGATATAACCCTAAAAACCAGCGAGTTGAAATTAGAAATTGGTTACCCGATTTTGACCTCAACATCACAGGGCTTGAAGGTTTTACCAGCGCTGGTGATAAGAATTGCGATAATTCGCTGAACACTTCGCAAGACGCAAGCAAGTTGGTGAGTCAATTTCCGCTTGGTTTGGGGCAGGTGCTGCAAAATAGCATCATTTATAACTCCAAAGAAGGCATGGGCGACCAAATGCGGGAAATTCCTTACATGGATATACAAAATTTGGGGCTATTTGCAGGCTTTCGATTTAGCAATCAACCCATTAATGTGCAGGCGGCAATTACGGAAAATCGCTATATTTTTGATATGAGTTTCAAAGACTCATTTCAGGAAGCACCCGTCAATAAGAGGAACAACCGGGATGCAGGCACTTTTTACAAAAGCGAATTTGAGGGGAGAGAATTTCGCATTCGGGCCAGTGTAATGATTGTTTTCCAACAAAAAGAGGTCAAGTTTGACGACTACCCCGGCGAAGAACTCCCCAGCGAAGACCCTGAACACCGTGACTTGGGTTGGATACCCTTAATGGACAAAGACGATTATCCACCTACTCAAACCCCTACTACTAACCCGAATACAAACACCACAGACAAAGCTCGTATTATCACCATCGTAACCAGTCAGGGAGACGAAGACTCCTATGCAATCCCTCGTCCTAATACGCCAATTGACGGATTGGCTACGCTTGATGGCAGGGAGTTTAGATATGATTTAAAGTCAGACGAAGCTGGCAAAATTATTTTTGATGCTAATCAATGTCGTTCAAAAAAAGCCAATCACGAAACCATTAACTTTTATGCGTATAGCCAGATGAACCCCACGGCTGTCATTCAAGTACCGCTTTATGGGCCTGATACAACCATCTATTTTAAGGAATATTTACGAAAAATTACCATCAAAACTCAGTACAAATCCAACAAGCAACCCATTGCTAATCAGTATTTTGACATCATAAATACCATAACTGGCGATTCAATTAGAAACGCCACACAAGCCAATGGGCAAACTCAATTAACACGCTTTTATTTGGTGCCTTTTACCCGTGCCAACCAGCAAAATATCCTCAAATTCAGCATTGACAGCACTTTTGTTCCCAGCCAAATAGAGGTGTCAGCATTTGGTAATGACATCACCCTCGTATTTGAGAAAATATCTGCCATCAACCGAAGCACTATTTTGGGCGATATGCGAAGTAGTATTTCACATACCGACCTTGATTTACCCCCTATCAATGTCAAAATAGAAATGGTAGGCAACAACAACATCGTACCCACCAATCAACAGGCGTTTAGTTATCAAACTACCCAAGTGGGCAGCATGAGTATTACGCCCCAAACACCCGCTAATTATAAGAGTTATCCAGCCTATCAAACCATCGAAATCCCCCGTGGCGAAAACCAAATACGTGTGTCAACCTTTATGATTTACTCACGAAACAAAGCGATTTACAAGGTGATAGGAGCCGTTGAAACCCCCAGCCAAAGTCCTGTAAAAGACCAGCAAATTAGCTTTGGTAACGACACTTTTGGCCCCGTAACCGATGCACAAGGAAAGTTCACGCTTTACCTCCCCGCAGGCACGTACATCCTCTACGCCCCCGGCTGCGACAACGACCGCCAAAGCATCACCATTACCGATAAAGATGTGAATGTGTGGTTTTTGAAGAAGTAAATTTTGAAAAACGTTAATTTGTTGAATAAACTCAACGAATTAACGAAATGGAGGCTGATGGTGCAAAAAAGATTCCATCAACAAACCAACCTCACCTTCTCCCCATAGAAGGCCATAAATCCTCTCCAAAAGTTACTTTTCCATGATTTTTTGACGAAAAATCACGGTTTACCGTGAGATAATATCACGGCAAACCGTGATGGCGAGGGATATTGCCAATACCGAGCTTTACAGAAAAAAATGAAGCACAATCAATATCCAAAATCTTAACAATCATTCAGATGAAAAAGCACTTTTTATTCTTGATTTTTTGTTTGGCTGTGGCTGCCTTTGCCACCTCTTGCCAAGAGCAAGCAGAAATTATGCCTGCCGAAAGCCAATATAGCAATGCTCGGTTGGCAGTTGAGGAGCAAACACTTAGAGTAACTCAGCCAGTCGTTTTAGATGCAACAAAAAAACGATTCAAACCGCTTTATGATGAGCTGGTTCAAGAGATGACCAAATGGGTACTCCACGTGCCGTCAGAGGAGTCGCCACTTACCGACCCCGATGGCTCACGCCACGCAGAACGCAAGCAACCTGTGCCGTATGCCATGATACTCAACGGCAACTTTGGTGGTGCTACTACTCGTAGTGTAACCATACCAAGAGACCGTTTGGTGTTTATACCGATTGCATCGGTAACGGGCTGGTATTACAAAAATGATGCTTGTGATCCTGACTTTAAGCCAGCACCAGGTCAGTCTGACCAAGATTTTTTGGATGCATTCCTGGCTGACCCTGTTAACGGCATAACTAATATGTCGGCCAAGTTTGATGGCGAAGAAATTGTTCCGAATCTCAAACAACACCTCTTTAAATCAAGTGTATTTAAGTTTTCTCCTGCCGACGAATACAATTTTCCCGAATGTGATTATAGCAACAAAAAAGCCATTACGGTTAGCCACAGCTACTGTTTGCTTATGAAATTGCCGAGAGGCAGCCATACACTTACGTTTAGTGCAACTTTTCAAACACCAGGTTATGATGATTTTGTAGTAGAAATGACTTGGAATTTGGATATACTGTAATAGGAGGTTTCAACTCATTGGTGCCAAGTACAGAGGCGTTATTAATTATACGCTGTCTATTATTCGTACATGCTGAAAATCAAAAATTGACATAAAAATTGGAAATTCAAAAGAGTGAAAAACATTAATTTGTTGAGTTTATTCAACAAATTAATGTTTTTCACTTCAATCAACGCCCTTTCTGTTGTAGAAACACAAAACTGAATGGCTTGTTGGTAGGCGGTTTTGGCGGCTTCTGTTTGCTTGCTTTTGGCATAAAAATCACCCAAAGCAGTGTGGTAGTAATGGTTTTTCTCTAAGCCTTTTATTTTCAATAATTCTTCAACACCTCGCTGTGGGCTTTCCGCAAAACCAATAGCAATAGCTCGGTTCATCTGTATCATCGGGCTGGCATTTAACTGAACCAACAAATGATATAGGTAGGTAATTGCCTTCCAGTTAGTAGTGGCAAAACTCGTTGCCGTAGCATGGTAATACGCCACCGCCGCTTGCAAATGATATTCGCTCAGTTGAGTGCCTTCTGAGGCTCGTTCTAAATAATCTGATCCTTTGGCAATGAAATCTTGATTCCACAAAGAGCGGTCTTGGTGTTCGAGCAAAATAATATGTCCTTCGGCATCGAGGCGGGTAGCAAAACGGGAGGCTTGAAAATACAACAACGACAGCAAAGCATTGCTTTGGGGTTGATTGGTGTGGGCATGATTGCTCAACAGCTCGGCCAAACGCATGGCCTCGGTGCATAGCTCTTGTCGAATCAACAAATCCGACGATTGTGAGTTATAGCCTTCGTTAAAAAGCAAATAAATCGCCTTCAATACACCATCTAATCGCTTGGCGAGTTCGTTACCCGTTGGCACCTCGAGCAAAATGTTTTCGGAGCGTATCTTATCTTTTGTTCGATACAGCCGTTTCTGAATCGTTTCTTCATTTGACAAAAAAGCACGGGCTATTTCGCCAACACTCAGCCCACATAAGGTTCTGAGTATGAGCACAATTTGTGCCTCGGCAGGTAAGGTTGGGTGACAACAAGCAAACATCATACGAAGCACACTGTCCTCTATTTCATAATCCAGAAACAGCGAATCAACCTGTGCCGAAACAGCACCATCTCCACTTATCTGATACGCTATCTCATCGCTGTGTTCTGCTACCAATTTCTCTCGCCGAAGCCAGTCAATCGTTTTGTTTTTAGCAACCGAATAAAGCCATGCCGTAGGGTTATCGGGTATTCCGTGGAGTTTCCAGTGGTGAAGCGCCGCCAACAGGGTGTCTTGCACAATGTCACGGGCGAGGTCATAATTACTAAACCCAAACAGGCGGGTCAACACAGCAACCATCTTCCCCGACTCTCGCCGGAAAAGATGGTCTGTCAAGCTATTGATTTCGTACATTAACTAAAAATTTGTACCTGACGCACTTCCACACGCCCTTCGGTTTCATAAACGGGGCAGCCCGTTGATAGGGTTACGGCTTCGTCAATGGTGTCGGCAGTCAGGATCATAAAACCACCTACAATCTCTTTGCCTTCGGTAAACGGGCCATCGGTGATTACTTGCTGCGAGCCAGACACTACTTTGCCTGTGGGGTACAGCCCTTCGGCACTGACGAGCTTGCCTTGGGCAGCAATGCCGCCAATCCATGTATTCCATTTTTGAATCTCGGCCTGAATGGCTTCGGGTGAAAGGTCGGCAAAAGCATCTTCGGCCTGAATACCGTTCCAGAATGTGAGCATGTACTTGTTCATGGTTGTAAAAGTGTTTTAGTGATACAATTTATTGAATTTTTACGAATGACGAACAAGCCAGCGCAAACTGGACAGAACTATTGAAAATTTTTTATATTTGGTAGAATTGTTCTTTAAGGGGTTTCATCTCTTGCTTTATCAATATTGGCGGTATAAACCAAATACAGATGAAGGTACAGGTTTAGGCTGATCATTGAGTTATAATATTGTGAAAAAAGGGCATGGGGGAACTCTGGAGGTGGTAGTACTGAGGATGTAGGTTCTGGCTTTATAGTTTGTTTACCTGTTAATTCTAATTCAAAATGAAAAAAATAATTCTGCTAATCTTATTTGTATTCTTGACTTTCCATATTGTAAGCAGTGCTTATAGCCAAAATAAAGCGATTGATTCGCTTAAAAATGTGTTGTTGACACAAAAAGAGGATACAAGTAAAGTGAATACCTTGCATGAGTTAGGTTTTCAATATGGCTTTGTTGGCGATTTCGAAAAATCTTTGGATTGTGCTAAAAAAGCACTTATCCTTTCCCAAAAATTAGGATATAAAAAGGGAGAACTAAAAGCATACTTTTACCTAATAGACATTAATCATCGAGGGTTAGGTAATCAACAAGAGGCTATGCGGTATTGTAAAAAAGGCGTTGAGTTAAGTAAAAAATACCAAGATAAAAACAACCTTGCTTCCTTTTATTTGCAGATGAGTTATATTAATTCTAACCTTTATAACTCCGCCGAAGCATTAAATTATAGTTTCAAAGCCTTGAAGATATTTGAGAGCTCGGATGACAAAATTAATCTTAGCGAAACCTATAATAACATTGCTATATTATACAGAAATGAAAAAAAATATTTGGAAGCGTTAAATTATTACAAATTATGCTTGAAATTGAAAGAGAGCTTAGGGACAGATGAATTATGGGCGGTTGCACGAACCTATAATAGTATTGGCAAAATATATTTATTGCAAAACAAAATAGAATTAGCGTTACAAAGTACTCTAAAAGGATTGAATATATTTAAAAAATTAGCCGATAAAGCTCCAAATTGGGGTTTGTCATTTACATATAATTGCATGGCAAGTATTTACGAAGCTAAAGCTGATTCGCTCGTACAAAATCAGGATAAAATATCTGCTGAGAAAGAGTATAAGAATGCACTTGATTTTTTCTTAAAATCTCAAGAAACATGGGAGAGTATTAGACCAGGAACAGGAGGTTCTTTCTACGTATCTATTGGAAACATATATTTGAAATTAAAACAATATCAAGCTGCTCGTATTAATCTAAGTAAAGCAATAGTTTTTTCGGAAAATAATAAAAACTATTTTGAAGGAAATAGAGATACATATTTGTGTATGTCAAAATTAGATAGTATAGAAGGCAAATGGAAAGATGCTTATAATCACTATAAATTATACACTATTGTTAGAGATAGTTTAGAGAATACAGAAAAAACGAAAGCCATTACAACACAATTAATGCAGTTTGAATTTGATAAAAAAGAGGCTTTAACTACAGCAGAACAAGAGAAAAAAGATTTAGACCACAAGCGCACACGCAATCTGCAATATGCAGCCCTTGCGGGTTTGATATTGATTGTTTCGGGGCTTTTTTACAATAACCATCAAAAACAAAAAGCTAAAACAGAAATTGAAAAAGCCTATTCTCAACTCAAATCTACCCAAGCCCAACTCATCCAAAAAGAAAAACTCGCCAGCCTCGGCGAACTCACCGCAGGCATCGCCCATGAGATACAGAACCCACTGAATTTTGTCAATAATTTTTCGGAAATGAGTGTGGAACTACTCGAAGAACTAAAAAGCCCCCTAACCCCCGATGGGGGAATTCGTGCAGGCGAAAAGGTGGATATGGACTTATTTGACGATGT
>JBGAVQ010000216.1:0-9825 GCA_044228045.1 Spirosomataceae bacterium | reverse complement strand
TTGAATAAATAACAATTTACCCATAGTGTTTGAATTCCTACTGTCAAGTCAGATTTAGAAAGCGTAGCTTGTCCGCTGCCTTTAAGTGTCACATTCATAGCCAAGGCTTGTACTCCTAAAAAAGTACTGTCTCTCCTGAGTTACAGAGGGATTCCACCGCTGGTTACAGTGGTGGAAATGTTAACGCTATTTTCCGTAAAAGATGGATTGAAGCTCGATGTTAGCGAAGTGATCGAAACGGCATCAGCTTTAGCCAAGTAGCTGTTAGTGAGATGGTCTGCCCGTGCAGAAGCTACCGTTAGACTAAATAAAAATAGTAGAAGTAGTCGTTTGTGATTCATTTTTTACCGTTTTATTATTACTATTCGTTTTTAACTTGATTAGCTAAAGCTTTTATCCTCATAAAGTACAAACAAAAAAAGACGAAAAGCAAGTGCTACAGGACGAACAGGGGAAATACTGTCCGAAGGTGGGGTTTTTCTTTCCGGGGGATTTTTTTTAGCCACAAAAAAGCGTCGGCGATCTTAATGTTTTAGCAACATAAACTCGCCGACACATGCAATTACTTGCCAAGGTTCCAACTATGTTTTTAGTGTAACTCCACCTGCAATTTTTCAGTCTTGCTGCCTTGTTTGAGCACAATTTGATACTGGCCTGCTGGTGCCATAAAGGCAATGGTTTGTAGGTTTTTAGTCATTACTTTTTGGCTCACTGTGGTTTGTAACAATTGGCCATTGGGTCGCTGTACTTCCAGCGTAATAGGATCGGTGCCTTCTACGGTGATGTCGAGCAGATACTCGTCGTAGTCGGGGTGGCGCATAAGGTGGGCAATGGGCTTATCGGGGTCAAGTACATAGGTAGCAAAGCCAGTTGGATAGGTGGGTTTACGGATGTTCATTTTGCTTAGACCCACACCCATTTCTTTGATTTGCTGGCCTAATTTCCAAATCAACCCTGAGCGATAGTTTTCCATCATTATCACAATAGGGCCTTGGTCAATGGCCAAGTATTGGTTTGAATACCAGCCTTTTTGCTCGTTGAAGGCATCAAAAAAGCCATACTCCCCAAAAATCCGATTACCCTTGCGTAGATAAAAACCCCGCAAGGCTTGCCAAGCATAGTAAGGCGTGTAGGCAAACGACGACAAAGCTGCCGTGGGGCTTATGGTGCCGTTGTCGTTGGCGGGGTTATGGGCATCATAAAAGTTGTAGTCGTCGCTGGCGGTAAGCCCCCAATTATCAGGGTCATAGCCGTATGCTTTTGGGGCTTTTTCTACACAATATTTATAGTTTAAGACCGTCTGTGTGAGGTTTAGTTGCCAATAGTTAAGTATGTCATCTTGCATGAGGCGGGGGTCGAGACTCAGGTATGAGTAGTGAGCAAAAAACAGCGGGCCTACATAGTCGAAGCCAACTGGAACTTTCATACCCAAATACGCTTTACCATTGAGCCAATGCTTACTGCTTGTTTTCCAGGTGTTTTCATACACCTCGGGCGTGATGGGGTGTGTGGGCGAGCCCAAGGCTAACACATAGGTTATCAAACATTCGTTGTAACCAGTAATGGGCATGTTCATTTTCCAACCCAAGTTAGCCGACCAATGCCAGTAGAGTTTGTTATCACCACGGGAGGCGTACCAGTCCCATTCCACTGATTCCCAAAGGCTTGTGATGTTTTTTCTGAGTACGCCTTCGTCGTAGAGCGTGCCATTAAAATACTCACGAGCCACCAGCAGGCCGTTGATTAAATAGGCGGTTTCTACCAAATCGCCGCCGTTGTCGTTAGCACCAAAGGGTACTACTTTGCCCGTAGCACCATCTAACCAATGCGACCAAGCTCCATGAAATCGCTCGGCTTTGGTTAAGTAAGTAGTGATTTTGAGCAAACGTTGCACGGCCTCTTGGCGGGTAATCCAACCTCGATGCACGCCTACTACTATGCACATAATGCCCATGCCTGTGCCGCCGCTGGTTACAATGTTGGGCGTGGCCGTACGCTCAGGAATCATGCCCGAAAGCGGATGGGCAAAGTTCCAGAAATACCGAAATGTGGCTTTTTGTACCGTAGTAAGATACTCGCTTTGCTCAGTGAGTTTGGGCGGTGGCATTTGGGCAAAAAGCTGATAATGAGCAACAATCAGTAAGCCGACTAAAAGATTTTTCATAGACAATCGCTTGGTTTTGCAATTCTAAGATAGTGTTTTTTTCTTACTCTGTAAAGAACGAAATTCATTCAGCAAGACCTCTTTTACAGTTACTATTTTAAAATGAGTTTATATTCATTTATTTTACAAGAAAGTAATCTTTTGAGAGGTTTTAGCATTGTTGGTACTTAACTTTTTATACCATCCCAAATAACCCGAAAAGTGAGCTCCCAATCCGCTTCTGAAAGAACTTGTTGGGTGTATAGCGTAGTTTGGGCTAACTGGTTAAGCATTCCGCAAATGAGCGTGACCAATAGTTCGGGATTTGCTTCTTTGATAATGCCTTGCTGCTGGCCTTCAACAACTACTTCATAAATTGGCATCATTAGCGACTCCTCTTTGTGCCTGACTATTTCGGTATCTTGGTAGTACGGCGAGCGAAAATATTGTTCAAAAAAAGCACTTCGCTCTGGATATAATAATTTGATATAAAAGTAGTTATGAGTTATCTTTTTGATCCTAACCTTCAATGGTTCGCTTGCCTGAACATTGTCCGTAAGCCCTTGCACCGACTGCTTCAATAAGTAAATGTACAGGCTACGAATCAGCTCGTCTTTGTCTTGAAAGTAAATATAGACTGTACCCGTAGCTACGCCAGCTTCTTTGGCAAGCGCAGTCATTTTCAGACCCGACAGCCCTGTTTTTGCAATTACGCCAAGGGCGGTGTCAAGTATCTGTTTTTCTTTGGTTTCGTCTTTTATTCTCATTTATAGGTCAACATTGTGATGTAAAGTAATTTTTTTTAAAAAACACTTGTAAATATAAGTGAATTTTTTTTCAAATTACTTTGTCAGATTGGCAGAAAAAAATCTTTCCACTTTCTACTTTCTCCCTGTACCTTTGCAGCATGATTGGCAATGACTTAGCACAAGCAAAACAATTGTTAGCAGCAGGGCAACTGGTAGCTATTCCGACCGAAACGGTGTATGGCTTGGCCGGAAACGCCCTTGATGAGCAAGCGGTTTTGGAAATTTTTCGGGTTAAAAATCGCCCTGCGTTTGACCCGCTCATTGTGCATACCGATTCGTTTGAGCGCATTGCTGATTTCGTACGAGAGATTCCAGAAAAAGCCCTTTTGCTGGCACAACACCTGATGCCTGGGGCTTTGACGCTACTACTTCCAAAATCTGACCTTATTCCAGACTTGGTAACGAGCGGCCTCGATAGAGTAGCCGTGCGCATCCCCAACCATTCACTAACTCGCTCTTTATTAAGTAGTTTGCCGTTCCCATTGGCAGCTCCGAGTGCTAATCCGTTTGGGTACATTAGCCCAACTACCGCCCAGCACGTTGAGCAGCAGTTGGGAAATCAAATCCCGTATATTCTCGACGGTGGCCCTTGCGAAGTTGGGCTGGAGTCAACCATTGTAGGATTTGAAAACGACGAACCCATTATTTACCGTAAGGGAGGCCTGGCCATCGAAACCATCGAAAGTCTTGTAGGAAAAGTACGGGTGCAGGCTCATTCATCATCTAATCCGCTTGCTCCGGGTATGCTCAAAAGTCATTATGCCCCACGTACGCCTTTGCAGTTGGTTGAGCGTTTGGAGCTTATAGTTAGCAGTCACCAATCACCCGTTAGGCGTGTGGGAGTCTTATCATTTCAACAAGATTATGGTGTTGATTATCAAGAGATTCTATCTCCAAGTGGTGATATTTCTGAGGCTGCTCGCCATCTTTTTGCAGCCATGCGCCGCCTCGACCAATTGGGCTTAGATGTAATTTATGCCGAATTAGTACCTGACGAAGGTTTGGGTAAAGCCATTAACGACCGACTCAAACGAGCGGCTGTATAACTCTGGCATCCTACAGCTTACTTCGCCTTGGCAATCACCTTGTTCCATACACGCCAAACATTGCGATAGCAGATGTTGGCAATGTCTTTTTCGGTGTAACCCCTTTTAAGTAAAACATAAATCAAATGGGGGTACTGCGACACATCTTTTAGCCCCGTTGGGAGGCTATCCCCTACCCCATCGAAGTCTGAGCCAATGCCTACGTGCTTGGTGCTACCAGTGAGTTTTACCACATTGTCAATGTGGTCGGCTACGGTTTCTACATCAGCAAACAGCACAGGATGCTCTTTCTGAAACTGCTTTAACAAGGCTTCGCCTTCGGGCGTATTCATTTTCAATCCTTTGTCTTTCAGCAACTTAGCAAATTCTTTTTCTAATACATCGGTTTGTTTTCGGTAGTTTTCGTCCAAAAAACTCGACCCAAAATTGATTTGGATAACGCCACCTTTTTTGCCTAAGAGCGTAATCATGTCGTCGCTCATGTTGCGTACAAAACCTGGCGTAAACTTTCGACACGACGAATGTGAGGCAATACAAGGCACTTTTGATAGTTCCATTACTTGATAAAAGGTGTCGTCAGATACATGCGAAATATCCACCATAATGCCTACTCGGTTCATTTCACGCACAATGTCACGCCCGTAGGCACTTAGCCCTTTGTGTGTGCGGGTGGTGTCGTAAGACGAATCACAAATGAGGTTGTCTTTGCCGTGAGTAAGCGTTACGTAGCTGATACCTCGCTGACGAAAATAGGCCACGTCGGAGAGTTGGAGCAGTGGTGCGCCATTTTCCATGCCCATTGGCAGCGAGATGATGCCTTTTTTGAAGTTTTGCTCTACTTCTTTGGGTGTACTTACTACCACAAATTTATCTGGATGTGCCGCTGCAATGCCTCGTACCATGTTGATGAGTGTGTCGGCCAATTCTTTTGCCCCACCCGTTATTTGATAACTCGACGGAATATAAATGGACATAAACGGAGCCGAAAGTCCACCTTTCTTGGCTTTTTCGTAGTCAAAATCGCCTTCGGTGGTGTGGATGGGAATGTCAAGATATTGCCGCTCGAGTCTGAAATTCTTGACTTTGAGGCGGTAAGGCAAGTCAACGTGGCCATCGGTCAAGATATATTTATGTGCCAATTCATCGGCTTTTTGGCGCAAAGCATCGTCATTAGATGTCTGAGCAAAGCTCACCGAGCCAGCGGCAAGTCCCAAAAATAAAAGGGTAGTTTTAATCGTCATTGTTGATAAGGTGTTAGCTGAACGGAAAAATAAGTAGATTTGATGGGAAAGACAACAGTCAGCAACATCAGCCGCCTAACCCAATACAGTTACCTATGCAATCTCACATTCCCAATCATACCATTCGGCAGCTTGTCTTGCTCCTGATTATCATCGGATTAGGTGGTGTTCTATTCTGGAATCTGCGCTCGTTTTTACCTGCTTTGTTGGGTGCTTACACCCTGTATATTTTACTGCGCAAGTACAACATTACCCTCACCAAAAAGCGCAATTGGAACACTAAACTAACTGCTGCAGTGCTGATGTTGATTTCGTTTTTGATACTGGCGCTACCTATTTACTTTTTGGGACAAATGATTTACAATTCGCACGCTGTGGCCATCAGCGAATATTCCACGATTTTTACTTCTTTAAAAAAATACATTGAGGAACTCGAAAAAACCTATGAAATCAACCTGATTGACGAGCAGTCTTTTGACCAACTATCAACTTGGGCTACGGGTACTGCTCAGGAGATTCTGAATAGCACCATCAATGGCGTTGCTTCTATTGCTATTATGTATTTTTTGCTCTATTTTATGCTCACCCAATGGCAAGCAATGGAGAAAAACCTCCTCAAGATGATTCCCCTCAAAAGCCAAAACGCCAGCACTGTTCGCCAAGAGCTTAATCGTTTAGTTTTTTCCAATGCTATTGGTATTCCGGTCATTGGTATTGTGCAGGGCTTTGCTGGGCTTGTGATTTATCTCATTTTGGGTGTACCTAATCCATTATTATGGTTTGGAGTTACGTGCATTGCCTCTATGATTCCGATTTTGGGCTCAGCACTGGCCTATATTCCTGTCACTATTTTGCTGTTTAGCTTAGGTTTACCTACCAAAGGTCTCATTATGTTGTTATATGGTGTGTTGGTGATTGGTTCGGTGGACAATATTTTCAGAATGTGGCTGCAAAACAAACTGGGCGATACCCACCCGATGGTCACGCTGTTTGGCGTAATTATAGGAGCCAAATTGTTTGGCTTTATTGGGTTGATATTTGGCCCAATCCTGATTTCATTGTTTTTGTTGTTGCTCAATATTTACACAGTAGAGTTTTCATCGCAGGAGCCAAAAGAGGGATAAAGTTTTCAAAACAAGATAATGATTTTAGGGAATGAGGTAAAATCTTATGGGCAGGTTAGCAGAGATTGGTCTGACCTGTTAACAACAAAATAGGTCTAACTTTCAGCCAGACCATACCTAAATAGTTACTAAACAGCTCATTATTCCACCCAAATCAAAGGATTTCTGACGGGCAGGTTTCGGATAACTTCTTCTGTTTGAGGAAAATGATTGAGTTGTGTCCAGGTTTTTAGCCAAGCGTCTTCTTTGTATTGTTGATAGCCAAACAATAGAAAAGGCTGCGCCACAGGCCATTCGTCCCAATACATCACGTCTTTGGGGTACGCCCATGATGCCTTGTTTGCTACAAATGGATACATGAACTCAACGGCTTTTTTGAGTGTGCGTCCATCTTCTAACTGAAACGCCCAGAGGTTTTCTTTGTCGTCGGACAAAACATGGCAAACCGTTGTCATGGCATCTACATTGAAAAGCGAATAACCATACGGCTTGGTACGCCGTAGTTCCAACGGAAAACTGCCATCTTTCTCCATTTGGTTGGGCAATAAAATCGTTTTGTACCTATTTTTACAATAATCAATCAGTTCTTGATTACCCACCAATTTAGCAAAAACAGCCACTTGCATCACCCAGCACGTTCCGTGATTATTTTTGGCTTCTCGCTCGTCTATGCCGTATTGGTGTGTGGTGACCCATTGTAAATACTGCACAAACCAGTTTTTAATTTTCTGTAAATCAGCCTGTTTTACAACTTTTGCATGTTCCATCACTCTAACGCCTTGGGCAACTTCTATCATCTGAATCATATCAATAATGCCGATACCACGACCCGTAGCCCTGCCTTTGATGGCTTGAGCATAGAGTAACGAAGGGTTCATGGACGTTTTTTCGTCAATAAACCACGCATGAAGATGCTCAAAAGCCTTCTTGACATACTTTTCATCGTGGGTAAGTAAATAAGCCGAAGCCAACGAGCCAATAATTTGACTAAACCGAACCATTGCTTTGCGGTGAGCTGTAAAATTATTGGGGTTCGATTGTCCGTCACGTTGAATGTATGGGCCACTGGGGTCATCAGGATTTTGCCACCAATAATCACCTTCTGAGTAAAAATCGTGAATACTACCCGCCGACCGCTCGCATTGTTCAGCGGTGACAGTGATTGGCTTTTGGGTCATGGCCCAATTAGCTTGGGCGAGGGTATTTTTCGATAAAACCTTGCTTATTTTTATGAATAAAGGATTGTTGTTTGGTATTGATGTTTGGGCTAATGCACTGAATGTCATTATCATGCAAATGCTCGTCATCACCAGTACTTTCTTCATTTTTTAGTTGGTTTATAGAGCAGCGTTATTCTTTTAGTAACTAATTTTTTTATGTTTCTTGCCCACAGAATACTCAGAAAAGCACCCACAATGGATATTGAGAAGTTTCCGTGTTTATCTGTGATTTCTGTGAGAGAAAAATAAACATATTTTGAATTACAATTTCATAGCGCTTCTTACTTCTGCCATAAATCGGGGTACTTCCTCGTTGGGGTCGCCTTTGCCGAGGGTTTCAATGGGGATGTAGCCGATGCCCTACTATGTTGAGTCATCACATCCCTCATTGGCATTTTGAAGGGTTTGATTTAACATAATAACTTTTGTAGTATTTGGACTTGGGATTCATACATCCTTCCAAATTCAGTAGTTTTATGTTTCTAAAATCAATTGGTTGGCCTTCACTTTGTAGGGCAATGAATCCTTCGGTGAGCAGTTTGCCATCTTGCTTGATGGCAGGGTCATAGCGATTGGCCACACCACCGCCAATTTGAGGTTTTGAATATTGTAGTACCGTGTCGCCGTTGATGATGTGCGTAATCAGCGAGTCGCCCAGCACAATGAGTTCGGCTTTTACCCATTGGTCGCCATCGTAGGTTTTAGACGTGGATTCTATGCAGTGGCGGGGGTCTTTTTTGCCTTTAAAAATCACATCCGTTCCTGGCGAACACATATTACCCGTCGGGCGAGGTTTTCCGTCGCCTAAGCCACCCAAAAACTGCATCTCAACCGAGATTGGCCAATCTTGTTCTTTGGGCATGGTGCGGGGGTCTTGCGAATGAAACATAACCCCGCTGTTTCGGTTCGTATAGCTTGGTGCGTCTTTGCGCCATTCGCCCGTAAAGCGATACTCTAACACAAGATGGTAGTAAGAGTAGGGTTGCTTGAAGTACAAATGCCCATATCGTTCGTTGAATTTATCGTATTGGTCGTAGCGCACTTTTATCATGTTGTCTTCAACCCTAAACGTGTTTCCGTAGTTGTCGCCTACTTCGTGGTGATGAATTTTCACAAACCAGTCCTTGATGTCTTTGCCATTAAAAAGCGAAATCCATTCTTTTTTATCTTTCTTGTCTATGGATGTGAAAGAAAAATTTGCCGCCACAAGGACGACCAACAAGCTGATAATGAAGCGGTTCATGATTAGTTTGGGTTTTAATTTTTATTTGCACTGGTTTAATTTTTCTCTCACAGAAACCACGGAAGGTAGTCCACAAATGTAATGCTGGGTAGTGGTCTGACGGAACGTCTGGGAGACCCCGTCTGACCTGTAAGTAGCATTACATGTTTAGCACTACCTCACTGAAAAACACCCGCAATGGACATTGAGAAATTTACATGAAAATCTGTGTCTTCTGTGAGCAAAAAGTTTTCACAAACCTAAAAGTCCATAATCCTTCAAAGTCGTGACGGGTTTACTGTACCAAAACAGCTCAAAATCAGCCAATTCTGCTGCTTTGTAGTGATTTTTAACTTCTTGAAACGTATAAATCTTGGCGTTTTTCGGTGAAATTAAGACTAATATTTCCGCCAACCAATCTCCCTGACTTTTATTTGTTTTGATGCTGAATGTTTCTTTTTTATCGTAAAAAGTCAAGGTGGCCATTGTGCCTTTTTTTGCGTTTGTCGAATAACTCACCGAAGGTGTTTTGCCCAACCAAACCAATTTAGAAGACGGTTTTAGCATAAAATTACCCTCTACTAACAAGGCATTTTCAATGTAATTTTTCGGCACTTTGGTACGGGGAACTTTGAACTCAAACCACTCTTGCAATGGATAGTCAAAACAAATGCCGTGCATGTAATTGAGCAAGGATTTCTTCAAACCATAGCTAAACGCATCGTGGTCAGTGCCTTTGGGGTCTATGTGTACGATGTCGTTATTGGCAAAAGTGCCAATGACATTGCTTTCTTTCTGTACTCCAAACTGCTCAGGATACATCCCAACGGGGCTATGGGCAGTCATGGCAAATTGATGCCAAAAACCTGATTGCAAGATGCCCAATTCAAATAGTTGCCGCACCATTTCGAGCGAATCAATGGTTTCTTGGGCGGTTTGGGTCGGAAAACCGTACATCAAATAGGCGTGTACCATAATACCTGCCTCTGTAAAGTTGCGAGTCACTTGGGCCACTTGTGC
>JBGAVQ010000215.1:0-9848 GCA_044228045.1 Spirosomataceae bacterium | reverse complement strand
TTTTATTACTCCTATACCAACGAATATGCCGAAGCCACGCTTAACCAACGTTTTACACTTCCTTTCCTCCTTGATTATGTACTCAAAAATGGTCAATCGGCTGTGTTTTGGTCTGGCCAGGTTATCACTGTTTTAATTGGCTTGTTGTTACTTTTCACACAGAAAACAAAGATAAATGCACACAAGCATCTACTTATTTTTTCGACAATGTGGTTCCTTAACAGCTGGTACGCAGTTTTGCAAGCCGGCAATCAGTACGACCACTACTTGTTGTTCTTGGTATTTCCTTCGTGTTGGCTAATTGGTGTCCTTACCACTTTTGTATCCCAGCGGCATAAGTTACTAATTCTGAGCTTAATAGTTGGTTTTATTTGGATTCAAAGTATTGTTAATACACTGGTTAGGCATCAAGAAGCACCACACCCAGCCCAAGCTTTATATGAACGAGTGGCCAACAAAATACAAAACGTATCGCAACCCTCCGACAAAATGGTGCTTTGGGGCTATGCCGACGGTCTGTATGTGCTTACTCGCCGACCAATGGGGTATCGGCTACCATACACTTTTTGGGTTTATTACAAAAGCTCACAACAAACCTACCGTATCAATGAGTTTTTAAGTGATATGAAGCACAATGAGCCTCAATGGTTTGTAGATGCAATGTCGCCACGTTTGTCTGTTCATAGCGGTGAGCAATACAAATGGCAGCTTTTTCCATCAATAAAATCCTATGTTGAACAACATTATACCCTTACCGATTCGTTAGATGAAATACATTTTTGGAAACGAAAACCGTAGGGCTTGTTTGTTAAACGCATGAAAAACGCTTATTTTTACCCATAAACCGTTTAATTTTAGATTTAAAAATGACCGAACAAAGTAAAGTTTTTCTCTACGAGTATCTCAACAATGCCTCGCCAACTGGGTTTGAAGCTGCTGGACAAAAAATTTGGCTCAACTACCTCCGCCCCTATATCTCCGACTATTTGGTGGACACCTACGGCACAGTAGTTGGCATTATTAACCCTGGCCAACCCTATAAAGTAGTCATTGAAGCGCATTCCGACGAAATTTCGTGGTTTGTCAATTATATTTCCGAAGATGGGTACATCTACGTGCGACGTAATGGGGGTTCTGATGCCGTAATTGCTCCTTCGATGCGGGTGCATATTCATACTAAAAAAGGCATTGTAAAAGGTGTATTTGGATGGCCAGCCATTCATGTGCGTGACCTTGCCAAAGACCTCGCCCCCAAAGTAACCGACCTGACTATTGACTGTGGGGCAAACAAGAAAGAATTAGAAGAAATGGGCGTACACGTAGGCTGTGTGGTTACTTTTGAAGATGAGCTCACCGAGCTAAATAATCGTTTCTATGTAGGACGAGCCTTAGATAACCGCATGGGCGGCTTTATGATAGCCGAAGTAGCTCGCTTGCTTCACGAAAACAAAATTACCTTGCCCTTTACGCTTTATGTGGTCAATGCTGTACAAGAAGAAATCGGCTTGCGAGGTGCCGAAATGATAGCTCGCCGCTTGAAACCAGACTTGGCCATTTGTACCGATGTGACGCACGACACGCAGTCGCCTCGCTACGACAAAAAAGAACAAGGTGATCTCAAATGCGGCAGTGGCCCTGTGCTATGCTATGGCCCAGCGGTACAAAACAATGTATTGAACAAACTGATTGAGGTAGCCCAAAGCAAAGAAATTCCGTTTCAACGCCAAGCCGTCAGCCGCAGCACGGGGACGGATACTGATGCCTTTGCCTATGCCGCCGAAGGAACGGCCTCTGCTTTAATTTCGTTACCTTTAAAGTATATGCACACAACCGTAGAAATGGTACACCAAGACGACGTGCAAAACGTTATTAAACTGATGTACGAAACCCTACTTGCCTTGCAAGGCAACGAAGATTGGCGGTATTTGAAGTAAACCGTATCGTCAGACCTGCGGTACAGACTGTTTTGAGAGAATAAAGAGGTATTTTAGAATATGAAAAGATTTATCGTAACCTGTTGTGTGGTATTGGTATCGTGGCAAAGTTGGGCGCAGCAACGGGTTACGATTAGTGGCTATGTGCGTGAAAAAGGCAGCCAAGAACAACTCATAGGCGTAAATGTGCATGTACCCAACACGCACATTGGCACTACCTCCAATACGTATGGTTTTTATTCGCTTACATTGCCTACCTCCGCCGACTCACTCACTTTGATTTTTTCGTATGTTGGATACGAAACCATCGCTAAAAAACTCAGCACTAAGCAGGCTACGGAGCTTAATATTACCTTAGTGCCTGTGGTTCAATTAGAGCAAGTAACCGTTTCGGCCAAGCGTCAAGAAGAGCGAGTGAGCCAAACGGTACAAATGAGCAAAATTGAAGTTCCTGTACATCAAATTAAGAAAATACCGACATTTTTAGGCGAAAAAGATGTACTGCGGGTACTGCAACTGATGCCCGGTGTACAAAAAGGCTCTGAGGGGCAAACGGGCATTTATGTGCGTGGCGGTGGCCCAGACCAAAACCTCATCATTCTCGACGATGCCATTGTTTATAATGCCAATCATTTGTTTGGTTTTTTTTCGGTGTTTAATGGCGATGCCCTCAAAAGCGTAGAACTCACCAAAGGAGGTTTTCCGGCTCGATTTGGCGGGCGACTTTCGTCGGTGATTGAGATGAACATGAAGGAAGGCAATAAGGAAAAACTTCACGGCGAAGGTGGCATAGGTCTAATTGCCTCACGAATTATGCTCGAGGGGCCTATCAAGAAAAACAAATCGTCGTTTATTGTGTCGGCACGCCGAACATACTTAGACATTTTGGCCAAGCCCTTGCTTGCTCAGTCACAAAAAGACCAAGTTGACCAAACTGATGCTGGTTATTATTTTTATGACCTCAACGCCAAATTGAATTACGATTTTGGGCAACGCAATAAACTCTACTTGAGTGGGTATTTTGGCCGTGACAAGTTTCATGCCGATACCAAAGGGACAACCATCAACTCGGCATCGGGACTCAATTGGGGCAACAAAACCGCAACCTTGCGCTGGAATCACCTGTTTACCAACAAGTTGTTTGGCAATGCTTCGCTTATTTTTAGTGATTATCAATTTAACATTACTTCTCAGCAAAACGCTACGGATCTCACTACTAATCAGACTTCTACCTACAATTTGCAGTACAATTCGGGTATCAGAGATTTTTCGTTTAAATACGATTTCGATTTCTTCCCTACACCTAAGCACAGCGTAAAAGCAGGGATTCAAACCATTTTTCACCGTTTTACCCCAAGTGCCGTAGTACTCGAAAACTCCGATACACAAAAATTTGAAACATCTATTGACAACATTGATGTAATAGAGTCAGGGGTATATGCCGAAGATGTGTGGCAGCCTTCCGAAAAACTAAAAATGAACCTGGGGATTAGGGTGAGCAATTATCATACAAGCGGCAAAAACTACCTTCGTCCTGAGCCTCGCTTATCGCTTGCCTACAAACTCGGCCCAAACCTTGCATTGAAGGCATCTTATGCCCTTATGAATCAGTACGTTCACTTGCTTTCTAACACAGGCTTGGGACTTCCTACTGACCTTTGGGTACCCACTACTGACCTGATAGCCCCACAACAATCAGAGCAAATAGCCGCAGGATTTGCACAAGATATCGGCAATAATGGCCTTACACTTACCATAGAAGGCTATTACAAAACCATGAACAACATCATCAACTACAAAGAGGGGGCCAGTTTTTTGCTTATCAACAGTACTGATGGTGCTAACAAAGTACGCTGGGAAGATAACGTGACGACAGGAAAAGGATGGAGCTATGGAGCTGAGGTGTTGTTACAGAAAAAAGTAGGAAAATTATCAGGTTGGATTGGCTATACCCTCTCGTGGACAAACTGGCAGTTTGCTGAGTTGAATTTTGGCAAAACGTTTTATCCTCGCTACGACCGTCGCCACGACATTTCAGTAGTAGGTATTTATGAATTAAGTCCCAAAATCACATTTTCGGCTGTATGGGTTTATGGCACAGGCAACGCCCTTACTATGCCCATTGCCCGCTACAATGCGTATAGTAATTATTCGAGAGGAGGTAGCTTGGCTTCACAAATACTGTTTGGTGGCAACGCTGTGCAAGAATATGGCGAAAAAAATAGTTTCAGAGCCGAACCCTATCACCGCTTAGACGTAGGTGTTCAGTTTCATAAAAAGAAAAGAAGCCATGAGCGCACATGGGAAATAAGCCTCTACAACGCCTACAGTCGGTTAAATCCATTTTTTTACCAGCTCAACGACAAGGTCAACAGCAGCGGACAAACCCAAACCGTATTACAACGGTATTCTATTTTCCCAATAGTGCCTTCGGTGAGTTATGGGTTTAAGTTTTGAGAGCACTGGCAGGTAATTAAGAGAAACAACACATAAGACAATGCCAATTCAGAAAAATAATAGTATTTTTAGCGGTGAAAAATAAAGCTCCTTACTACATAAGCATTCTGTTAATCAGTTTTTTGGCACTAATCGGCTGCCAAAGTCTGATTACAGAGATAGATCCTTCCAGATTGCCACAAGGTGACTCGAAGCTGGTGGTAACGTGCTTTATTTCACCACAAGACACCATTTTATCTGCCAAAGTAACCGAATCAAAAAGTGTGTTAGATACTGGTAGCATTCGGGCAGATATTACTAATGCCATCGTAAGGTTATCTGATGGCAACAAAACCATCACTTTGCCCTATCATGCTAAGCTCAATTATTATAGAGCCTTGCCTACTGCCTTACGTATTGAGGCTGGTAAAACATACAAGTTAACTGTAAGTACTCCTGATGGTCGCCAAGTTGAATCCAGCACCACCATGCCAGAAGCCATCGGCATCAAAGAAGTAAAAGCTGACTCTGCACTGGCCGTTCGGACTCGTAGGCTTACCGAAGTAAGAGAGGTAACACAGGTGAATATGAAAATAATTTGGCAAGACAAAGCTGGCCAAACCAACTATTATAGAGGATTTGCATTAATTGAGGGAACCTTAGTTGACAAACAAAATTCCTCAGAAAAACGAGTAGATGGCGTAGATTTTAATACAATTGATGACACCAACTCAGACGGGCAATTGCTTTCTTTGCAAACCTCCTATCAAATCAGAAACAACGAGTTTAGAGCAAACAAATTGCGGGTGGGACTATTTCACTCTGATATTCATTATTATAATTATCACGAGTCGCTCCGTAAGCAACGTTCCAATCGAAACCCTTTTGCCGAACCTGTGCTGATGTACAGCAACATCAAAGGTGGTTTTGGGTGTTTTGGGGCGTACAATGCTTCATGGCTGGAAGTTAAATTGTAACCTTGGATTTATAAGACACAAGATAAACACGCATTTATCTCTTCCAAAACATAAGCTTCTTAGTGCGTTTGGGTTTGCTATTTTGACCTGGCGGACACAGCAACGGCGATTCAGGCTTAGGTCTAAACACTGGAATGGCAGCATTGAAGTAAAAGTCTAATCCCCTTGGGTTACCAATGTTCAAAATTCCTCCCAGATGATCAGTGCCGAGCGTAAGTGGCCCAAAACGAGCTGCCAATCCTACAGACAACTTACTGTAGTTATCAATAAGAGCCAGAGGTACAGCTAGTTCTATCCATCGGCTTTCATAGCGGGGTGTCACGCCTAACAAAGATTGTTGCGCCATACCTATTCTGGACTGGTCAACCATATTCTGAATCCAAACTGCATTTATATAGATATTCTCACGAACTTGATTATCAAAACTAACCTGCACCGACGATGGAATTGCAACAGAGAAATCAGTAATTTTAGGTAAATCATAGATGTAAATAGTTTGGTCAATACCATATTCAACACCATTAGCATCTTTAATATTTTTGAACTTGTCATCATCTACGACAAACTTACGACCTTGTATCACAAACTGATTGGTATAAGCTGAGCTATTGTAACGCAGAAAACCCCAATCCGTCAAACTCACAGCTATGCGGTATTTGTACTTGTTAACCGAAGGATCTAAGCGCTTTCGATGTTTTTCATCTCGGTAATCATACTTGCCAAAATCTGGTCTGTACTCATATACTACCCCCACATCTCCTGCCCAGCCACCTCCTGCAGCTTTATTCCCAAAAAACCAAGGCAGTGAGAGCGAAATATTTTTGTAAGAACCTTGCTCAGTATAGCCATACAAAATATCAGTGTTAGAGACCTCGACAGTTACTTTGTTGGGGGTGCTGGGTTTAGGTACAACTTTAAAGCTGGCGTTGTTATTGATAAAATGTAAATTAAATAAACCTATGAGCCTTTTGATGGTAATACCTGCTTTAATAAACATATCGCCGTCATTTACCAGTACCCTACCATAGGTGAGGCCTAATTCTGCGTAGCCGTTTGCATTAAGCTTAAAATGTTGGTTATCGGCAAGTCTGGCAACATTTATATTGCCTGGGCCATAGCGCATCAAGCGAGCGGTTGGTTCTGATACATCTCTAACATTGACCCCGTATCTCATGCGACTGGTTAGCGCAAAAGCGTGTTTGTCGTTCAGTGTAAAAAGCAAAGAAGGCCCTCGTAAGTCGCCACCTACATTGGCACGTTTGTCTCTGCCGTTGAGTTTCTCTGTCAAATACTCTTCTTTGAATATGATTTGCCCTCGTGAATTCCGAAACTCACTTGAAACATTATTGTTAAACAGTTTGATAATTGAGAAAGGAGCCGTGTAAGATAGATAATTATTGATTAAAGAAATATCGTTGCCTATCAAATTAACATATAGCTTATAGCGAGTATCGGCCACCAAAGCAGGATTGTGCGCCAAGGCATTAGTGCCGGCATAATTACTGGGGGTAAGGCCCAATAAATGCTGGGCATCTGATGCCCAAGCCATTGTCAACAAAATCACTCCTAATAAATAGCGCATTATGAATGCAAAAACAGTAAAGGTAGTAGAGGTACAGTCTAATTACGGACAAAATGCAAAGTTATTGTGTATTTAGAATTTTCCTCATTTTGGGCTAATAATACCCAAATATCTTAAAACATAGCACCTACCTAAGCAAAAGTTTATTTTCCTAAATGCCTAATTTTCAAAATTTTAGTAAAAAACCATCGTCATTTCAAAAAAAAATCGTAGGTTGCTTAAAAGGAAGCAATAAATTTGCATCTTGATTGAGAAAAATCAAGCCAAAAAATTGAAACTAAGTTTTCTCGTTAAATTACTCAACTTTACATGAAAAGAATCGCAGTATTTACTTCTGGTGGAGACGCCCCAGGCATGAATGCCTGTATTAGGGCGGTAGTAAGGGGGGCGGTTTATTTTGGGGTGGAAGTCTATGGTATCCGTAGGGGGTACAATGGCATGATAGCTGGAGATATTTTTGAAATGACCTCTCATTCGGTAAGCAATATTATTCAGCGTGGTGGCACAATCCTGAAATCGGCCCGAAGCAAGTCTTTTTTTACCAAAGAAGGACGGCAACAGGCTTATGACCAACTCAAAAAAAACGGTATTGAGGGGTTAATCTCTATCGGAGGAAATGGTACGTTCACAGGAGCCGAAATCTTCTATAACGAATTTGGTTTACCAGCAGTAGGAGTTCCTGGTACTATTGACAACGACCTCTATGGCACCGACTATACCATTGGCTATGACACTGCCGTAAACACCGCTCTCGAAGCCATTGATAAAATACGAGACACTGCCGACTCGCACGACCGTATCTTCTTTATTGAAGTAATGGGCCGTGACTCGGGGTACATCGCTATTCAATGTGGCATTGCTGGTGGGGCTGAGTTTGTGATGGTTCCTGAAGTAATGACCCCTATTGGCGAGGTAGTAGATACTTTGCGCCAGGGATGGAGTCGTTCTAAATCATCGTCAATTAAGGATGAGATGAGTATGGATATGGATATTCGGGTTACTACCCTTGGACATATTCAGCGTGGTGGTATCCCCACAGCCTTTGACCGTATTTTGGCCAGTAGATTAGGGTTAGGAGCACTTGAAGGGCTATTGAACGGACGCAAAAATGTAATGGCAGGTGTAGTAGATAATCAGCTGATTTTTACCCCGTTCCACGATACTATTACCAAGCAAAAGCCGATTAGCGAAGATTTACTTCGCATGGTGAAGATATTGTCAGTTTAATCAGAATCGTTATTCTGAGTAGGTAGATGAGGCTGTCTCAAAAGAAAATTTAACCAAATAATATTCTGCAAAATTACCTCATCCAAACCTTTTTCCTCGCAGAAGAAAGGCTAAAAGTCGCTATCTCTTTATGAGGAGAGGGACTTTTAGAGGGTGAGGCGAAGTATCAACCAAATATTATTTTGCCAAGAAAACTTTTGAGACAGCCTCATCGAAAGAGAGAGGTAGTCCCTTAGCTATACCCCATAAGCTTATAGGTAACATACCCCACCCACTCTCGCATTAGTACTTGCCATTGGAACAGGGGTTGTTCTCTTGGATAAAAATTGTCGAGTGTAATTTCTCGATTGTACGACCGGATGTCGGTTGAATAATTGGTAACAACCACGCCAGCTTTCTGAAAACAACCTGCCGAACGCCTCATGTGAAATGCTGAGGTGCAAAGTAAGAATCGCCCACCATTGGGATAGTATTTTTTGAGTATGGCCGCACTATTTACGGCATTTTCATGGGTGTTTCTAGAGTGACCTTCAAGCAATATTGCCGTAGAGTCTATTTGTAGCACTTGTCTCAAATAATTGAAAGCCAGTTGGCCTTCATTGATGCTTTTTAATACTCCAGGCACATCGCCTGAACCCCCGCTAATCAAGATTTTCTTGACTTTACCTTTCTTATACAGCGAAGCAGCTTGCCACAACCTGTCAGAACCACGCCCAAACGAAGGCCGACCAGCCAGCCAGTTATTGGTAGTGGCAATATCACCTGTTAGCACAATAGCTACGTCATAAGGAGGCGCATAAGCAGGTATGCTAATTGGTCGAACCTCCCAAAGAAGGTATGCCTCATTTACTAAAAAACCATTGCCAAAAAATAGGAGTAAGGCAAACGATATTCGGAGAGAAATCCTACGTTTTTTTATATTTTTGGTAAATAAAGCGTACAACAAAGTGTAAATGACCCAGCTGAGGGGCATCAAAAAATAATAAAGGATTTTAGATAAGATATAAAACATCGAACAAGTTTTTTAATTTTGGTACGTTTGGTTAAAGTATTGAGATTTGGGCATTGGGTAATGAATTGGTTAAGCGCCTTAAAAGGCTCTATTCAAGGCTTTAATGTGGGAATTCATTGCGCTGTGGTAGATAAATTTCAAATTAACGTTTTATTAACACTCCCTACTCATAATTTCAGGTAAATTTGAGGCATTTGCTTCGTAAAAAACAATTATTATCAGATGAAAAGAAAGATAACACTACTGTTTCAATGCTTTTTATGTCTTGTGTTTAGTGTGATGACTTTGGTGGCCTCGGCTCAGAAAAAACAAGCACCAAAGTATTCTATTAAAGTGCAAATGAAGGGCATTAAAGACACCACCTTGCTCTTGTCACATTATTTTGGTTATGGTCAGCAAGTGCCGAAAGACACGGCAAAAGTGGATAATGATGGAAATATGATTTTTGAAGGCGATGAAGAACTTCCAGAAGGACTTTATCTCATTCAACATAATCGCTTTGGTATCTTTGATTTTATTATAGATAAAGACCAAGATTTTTCGCTTGTGATGGATACCACGAGTTTTATTAAATCAATGAAGGTGGCAGGCTCAAAAGAGAATGAATTGTACTTTTCGTTTCAACAAAATTATGCCAAACGCATTGACGAGATTAGAAAACTGAGAGGCGATGATGTAGC
>JBGAVQ010000214.1:0-9959 GCA_044228045.1 Spirosomataceae bacterium | reverse complement strand
CCGATGCTAACTTCTCTGGACCACTTAGGGGCAATATGAATAACTTCCGGCAGACAAATTTTGCGGTTAGCTTAATGGACGGAACAGTTTTTGACAAGGTGGTAGATCCTCGCATTGGTATTTTGCTAACGGCTTCGCCAGATGGCGTGTATCGGGGTGTAACACCCGGCCAAGGCGACCCCAACAATGTAAATGGTAATACCAAACGAGTGCCAACTTTGTGGGGTGTACAGCTTAATGATTATGTATCAACCACTACCCCAGGTAAATACCTTTACCGTGACAAAGCAACGTACCCGATTGTAACCTATTCTGAGATGCAGTTTGTTAAAGCAGAAGCAGCGTTCAGAAAAGGCGATAAAGTAATGGCATTAGATGCTTACAAAAAGGGTATTGGGGCACACATGGATTTTGCAGGTGTATCAGCTGCCGACAAAGCAACTTATTTGGCAAGTAAAGCAGTAAAACAAGTTGCTGCCGACCTGACCATGAGTGATATCATGTTGCAGAAATATATTTCGATGTATGTACATGGCGCCATTGAAACATGGGTGGACATGCGCCGATTTAAGTACAGCGCCGACATCTACAAAGGCTTTACACTTCCCACTACACTATTTGTGGATAATGGTGGCAAGCCTGCCTATAGGGTTCGTCCTCGTTACAACTCCGAATATGTATGGAACCGTACATCGCTTGACAAAATTGGTGGTAACAACAACGATTACCATACCTATGAACTTTGGTTTTCTAAATAGGTAAGGTTTTTAACTTAAATCTTGAATCAAATGAAACAATATATCAAACAGTTAGCATTAAGCACAGGATTCGTTTCCTTGATGCTCGGCCTTGGAGCCTGCGGCGATGAGTATGATTTTTTGACGAGTGTTCAACCCGCTGAAGGCGCACGAGTAAAGTTTTATCACGTAGCATCTGATGCGCCAGGTGTTAATATTTTTGTCAACGACAAGAAGTTCTCAGGTATATTAACTACCCCACCGGCTGCTGCTGGCTCACTTACGTATTTCAACTCATTTCCTAATGTTGATTATGGCTCATTGCCAGCTGGAACAGCTAAAATTAAAGTTGAGACTGCTGCTGCTCCAGTTTTACCAGTATTAGCTGCTGATTTGCCAGTTGAAGATGGCAAATACTATTCTGTATTTGCTTACGGAGCTTCGCCTACTTATGGTGCGTTGGTTCTTAATGACAAGTTTGATTTGGCTGACAAATCAAAAGCAGGGGTAAGGCTCATCAATTTGGTGGCAGGGGCAACGTCTCCGAAGTATGATTTGGTGGTCAATAACAACGTAATAGCGTCTGGAATTGATTTTGCAGCCAACAAAGCTGACTTTTTGCCGATTGAAACCATTGCGTATGCAGCAACAGCCTTAACTGTTCAGATTCGGGCAGCAGGCACTGCTACAGTGGTGGCATCTACCACCATTCAGCCGTATTCTGGTAAGTTTTATAGCTTTATTGCTCGTGGGCAAGTAGGAGGTACTGGTACAAAAGCAATAGCCTTGTCGGTATCTACCAATAAATAAGTTTCTTCACAGCTTGATTATAAAAGCCACCGGCAGTTGCTGGTGGCTTTATTTTTTGGGTAAAATGGCCAAGATGTTGCTCACTGCTCGTTCGCCAAAATGGTCATATTGGCGGTTGTCGCAAGGCATATTCACAACACCGCTATCAGGTTGATTGGCGATATACATGGTAGTAGAACCGCCGCCGTCAAAATTAACGGCATCTTTACAACCCAGCCAAGTTAACATCCGAGTTAATTCTGGCAGACTCATTCCATACGATTGATTGGTGCGCCCATCAACAGTGATGAGTAATAAACGCTTATTGTAGGTAATGCACGCACACGTGCGAGGGTGTCGGCTATCATTGAAAGGGACTTTTTTGAGGCTTTCGGGTTTTCCTTCAAAAATCAATAACGGTCCAGTTACCATTACGTTTTCGGCACGTAGTTCCTTGTCCCAACCGCTTTCATTTCTGCCTTTCACAATTGCAACTTTGTTATGATGGATGGTAATGGCAGACAGTTGGTGTTCGGCACCTGATGCTGTTTTTACCCAGCGAGTAGTGTCCAAAATTTGCCCATTTATTTTGATTAAATCCACCGAGCCAAATTTCTTGGTGTCAAAAAAAGTACCATTTACTGCGGCGAAGGCATTGGTTTTTTGAGCTATCTGGCTGGTTTTGAGGAGTTTTTTGGGAGAAGTGTTTACCGAGTCAGCTGAAAGGAGAGCAAAGCGTACCTTACGGTTTTTTAACTTGGCTTCCAAAATGTTAATATACTGATTAGACTGAAATATCTGTTTTTCGTTGAAGTGAAACTGTTTCCAAACAATGCCTTTATCAAGCTTTGAAACCTTCCAGTCAGCTTTGAGAAAAGCCACCGAATCGGGTACAGATTGGGCAAAACTTTGTTTTGCAAATGTTAGTAGGAAGAATAAAGTAAAAGATTTCATAATCTATCAGGTTGATATCCCATACATAAAACTTCTCTTGTCTCACTTCTCATTCTCTCTTGTCTAAGAAACTTTTCGTTGCACAAATAGTGTAATCAAGAAAGAAACAGCCCCTATCAACAAAATGGTAACCATCTGCGAGCCGTGAATAAATGTGGCTAAGGTAATGCCTGCCTCTTTGGTTAAGCCGTATAGTACCATCACATTGCCTACCAGCACGTGAAAAGTACCGATGCCCCCCTGCGTAGGAGCTGCTGTACCAATAGCACCTACTACCAGCACGGTGAGTCCTGCCAGTGCGCTCAAATGTTGGGTCTCGGGGATAGACCAAAACAACACAAACGACATGAAATAATACATAACCCAGATCAGGACGGTATGAAAAACGAATAACCCCGGATTTCGCAGCCTTCTTACACTCAATAAGCCATCGACTAATCCATTTAAAAAGTGCAATACTTTTTGGACTAAGGCATTGGCCATAATTTGCGTTTTGAATCGCTGGTAAACAAACCATGCAAAGCCAATAAGAACTAAAAGTATGATTCCTAAAATGGCAAATAACCCAATTTTCCCTTCCCCACTTTGAAATTTAGACCCAAAAAAGCTCATAAAAAACTCACTTAGGCGGTCAAATTCTAATAAGAAATTTAGAGCTATCAGTACAAGGAGAGAGATTACATCAAAAATACGCTCGGCAACTACCGTTCCAAATGATTTTTCAAAAGGGATTCCATCGGTTTTTTGAAGTGACCCACAGCGGGTAACTTCACCCATGCGAGGCAAAATGAAATTAGCAAAATAGCCTACCCAAACAGCCAATGTTGCATTAAAAACGGAAGGTTTGTAGCCCATTGGTTCCATGAGCATACACCACCGATACGCCCGACTCCAGTGAGCTACCAAAGCCAACAATGCCGACACAATAATCCAGCGATAATCAGCTTTTTGGAACTGAACAAGCATAGCTTCTAAGTCAATGTCTTTGAATACCCACCACATTAGTACGCCTGCTACAAGAAGCGAAATGCCGTATCGGATGATTTTTTTTGTCATGCGTTCAGAAATAATGATAGAATGTGTGAATTAGATAACGAAACCAGTAGGCAGCTAATACCATTGAGCCATACTGTTGTTTAATAAATCGGTAGTGCTGATTGCCGTCCGCTGTGAACAGATTTACAGCACCAAACGATTGTTATGGTCAGGAAAAACCAAGCGAGGTACGTGCGTTTGGGCTTCTTCGGGAGTCATGAGGCCGTAGGCAATAATAATTACAATGTCGCCAACCTGCGCCCGTCGAGCGGCTGCCCCATTGAGGCAGATAGTGCCAGAACCTCGTTCGCCTTTTATCACGTAGGTTTCAAATCGTTCTCCATTGTTATTATTTACAATCTGAACTTTTTCATTGGCAATCAAATTGGCGGCATCCATCAGGTCTTCGTCAATCGTAATACTACCCACATAATTTAACTCCGCCTGCGTAACTCTCACCCGGTGGAGTTTTGATTTCATCATTGTCAAAAACATAGTATTGATTTGTTTTGGAAGCGCAAAAGTAACGCTCTCCGTCAAAACGAAGGTATCTTGCAAAAAATTCCTTAAAGCAGCAGGTTATCAATCAAACGAGTTTTGCCCATAAAAGCTGCAATGCACAAAGCCAAAGGTTGGTTTGCAGTCTGTTCAGACACAGGTACTAAGGTGTCAGTTTCGGCAATTTCAAAATACTCTAACTGAAAAGACGGGTGAATGGCAAACGATTGATAAACAAACGATTGGGTTTCGGTAAGGCTTTTTTTTGAGGCCAACATGGCTTTTGCTTCCAGGAGCATTTGGTAGATAAACGGGGCTTCTTTGCGCTGTTCTACACTCAAATTACGGTTGCGGCTCGACATCGCCAAGCCGTCGGCTTCTCGCACTGTTGGGCAAATCCGCAGTGCTAAATCAAAACTCAAATCTTGCACCAACCGCTTAATAATGAGGCACTGTTGCAAATCTTTTTGTCCAAAATACGCTCGATCGGGCTTCACAATATGAAACAATTTTGAAACCACCGTGCCTACGCCATTAAAATGCCCAGGTCTAAATTGCCCTTCCATTACTCGTTCTAAGTTGCCAAAATCAAACCTCATGACAGGTGGCTGAGGGTACATCTGGGCATCGGTAGGTGCAAATAGTACGTGACAACCAGCCTCTTGTAGCAACCGACTGTCGGCCTCGAGCGTGCGAGGATACACCGCCAAGTCGTGTGCATTGTTAAACTGAGTAGGGTTTACATAAATGCTGCACACTGCCAGGTCGTTTTCTTGCTTGGCTGTGCTAATAAGTGTAAGGTGTCCATTGTGCAAAGCACCCATAGTAGGCACAAAGCCAATACTTTTGCCAGCCATCTGCTGCTGAGTAAGGTAGTGGCGTATAGCAGTTATTGAATCAAAAAACTCCATTGTTTACGGTGAGGTAAGTGTAGATTTGTAGGGCATACAGCCTATGCTGATACTGTATTTTAGGCAAATAGCGTCAAAAAATAATAGAATTCAAACGATAAACTTCACAAAATGAATCATATTTTTTCTAAAAAAGAAACTGAATTTGTTTGACTATATTGAATAAATAGTAGATTTTGAGTACCTTTGCATACTTTTTTAGAAATAGTATCACTTCTGAGTGTTCTAACCACCAATAGCATTATGAGCAAGCTTCGCATTCTCTATGTAGCCAGTGAAATCACTCCTTTTTTGCAAACCACTGAAGTGTCTGATTTTGTTAGGAAATTACCACAGGCTATGCAAGAACGAGGGCTTGAAATCAGAATACTCATTCCCCGTTTTGGTTTAATAAACGAACGCAAAAATCGCCTTCACGAAGTAGTCCGTTTGTCAGGTATTAACATTGCCGTAGGCGACGACGAAAAACCGCTTGTCATAAAGGTAGCCTCAGTACCCAACGCCAAACTTCAAGTTTATTTTATTGACAACGAAGACTATTTTCAACGTAAATCCGTTTTCTTCGATAAAGAGAACAACTTTTACGAAGATAACGACGAGCGTGCTATTTTCTTTTGCAAGGGTGTGTTAGAAACCGTGAAGAAATTGGGTTGGTCGCCAGACATTGTGCATTGCTACGACTGGATGACTGCCCTGATTCCATTGTACTTAAAAACAACGTACAAAAACGACCCAATGTTCAAAGAGACCAAATCGGTTTTCTCGGTTTATAACAACTCGTTTCAGTATAAATTTACCGAAGATTTGCTCTCAAAAGTCAAAATGATAGATATTGATGACGAGATGCTTTTGAATCTACGGTCGTTAGATATTGAAGGTTTTATTAAAATTGGTGTCCAATACGCTGATATCGTTGTGAAAACGAATGAGGAATACAGCGAAAGCATAAATCTGTTCTTGAATGGCCATTTTTCTGATAAAAAGATTGAACTTACCGACGAAAACGATAACTTGTCTGAAACTTATTACAACCTTTACCATGAGTTGGCGGGCTAAACAGCTCGTGTTGGCTCTGTTGTTGTTTCCCTTCCTATTTGCCTGCGAAGACCCGTCTAACATTGGTGATAGCCTACTCGAAAACGAGTTGGGGGTACTCTATACCGACACTATTACAGTGAAGGCATCCACAGTACAACTTGATACTGTCAGAACGGCTCGTTTGGGGTCTCTGCTGGTGGGCAGGTACATTGACCCCGTGTTTGGTGTAGTTGAAGCCAGTAGTTTCTTTCAATTGGTGCCTTACAACAACAAGTTTACCACCACCTCAACGCTGGTTTATGACTCGCTCACCTTTGTGATGGTCTATAACTACGCCTACGCAGATACTACAAAATCACAGACAATCAATATCTGTCGTTTAAAAGAAATGATAGATACCACAGGCAAAAGAGAGCTGGTTAATAACACCGTTATCAATTATGACCCAGTGCCGTTGGCAAAAATCACCATGCCGCTACGCCCACGCTACAAAGACGGCAAAACATTTGATACTATTCGGGTAAAGTTGCCTAATTCGTTGGGTCTTGAGTTGTTCAAATTAGCTGATAAAACAGAGACTTCTACCTATCAGAACTTTGTAGATTATTTTAAAGGTTTAGCCTTAGTGCCAGGCTCCAACGACAACGCTGCTGTGGTAGGCTTTTCTACAGCTTATGCCAACAATGGCATTACGGTTACTCGTATGGATATTCATTACCACGAAACAGATAAAACCACAGCCGATTATTTCCCATTCTCATTGGATGACGTGGGCCAATTTGTCAAAATTGTGGGGGACAGAAAAGGAACGCCTATCGCTGCTATCAGTAAACCGCTCGAAGCAGTGCCTTCTGCTGCTACCCAAAATAATATTTATTTACAAAATGGGGCTGGATTAGTTGCCAAATTAGAATTCCCTTATCTATCAAAATTTAGGGCAGCAGGCAAGTTTGGTATCAATAAAGTAGAAATGGTTCTCACGCCACAATCTTATACTTCGCTGCGCAATATATTGCCGCTGGGAGCTATTTACTTAGGCGAAACCGACAAAAATAATAAAGTGCTAAAAGACAGCACAGGGCTCATCAAATACGTTACAACCGAAGGGTTTCCGTTAACTGGAACCAATCCAGCAACAGACAGGCAAGTGGCTCAGTTTTCGCTCACCAGAGGTGAATATGTATTTAACTTAACCTCTTATGTAACGGGTATGTTGCTTGGCAAGAAAGACAATAATGGTCTGTTAATAATGCCAACCATTAACAACAACGTAAATCGGATGATTTTAGATGCCAAGCAAATCAAGCTAAAAGTCTATTATACTATACCAAAGAATTAAATTTTCTTGACAAAATTTTGTACAAACCTGTGAATCTGATGGTTCACAGGTTTTTTTGTAAAATTCTATACAACTTTGCAGTGCAAATGAAGACTCGCAGGTCTGACAGTGGCGAGTCAATCTATTTCACAAAGCTATCTACTACTTATATTACCTTAACAAACCCATTAACCATGTGCGGAATTGTTGCTTATGTTGGACACCGAGAGGCGTACCCATTGATTATAAAAGGATTAAAACGGCTCGAATATAGAGGGTACGACAGTACAGGTATTTGCCTTATGACAGGCGATGGCCTAACTATTTATAAGAAAAAAGGCAAGGTCAAAAAGTTGGAAGAAGCCTTGCAGAGCCAAAACCTCCATAGCCATATTGGTATAGGACATACCCGTTGGGCTACTCACGGCGAACCCAACGACATCAATGCCCACCCGCATTATTCACAAAGCGAAAACTTAGCGATAATCCACAATGGTATTATTGAAAACTATGCCGCCATCAAGCAAGCACTCATCAACAAGGGGCATACTTTTAAAAGCGATACTGATTCGGAGGTATTTATTCATTTCATTGAGGACATTCAGAAAAGTACAGGTTGTTTGCTCGAAGAAGCCGTACGGCTGGCCATGAAAGAAGTGGTAGGAGCGTATGCCATTGTCATTATGTCGAACGAAGACCCCACTTTGCTTATTGCTGCCCGTAAAGGTTCGCCATTGGTGATTGGGGTTGGAGAAGACGAGTTCTTTTTTGCCTCAGATGCCACGCCTATTATTGAATATACCAAAGAAGTCATTTACCTCAACGATTATGAAATAGCCGTTGTTCGCAACAACGAGTTGGTGGTGAAGAACATTGATAATATATTGACTTCACCTTATATTCAGACAGTTGAGTTGGAGCTGGAAGCCATCGAAAAAGGCGGATACGACCACTTCATGATCAAAGAAATCTTTGAGCAACCTCGCTCCGTGCGTGACTGTATGCGTGGGCGTGTCAGTGCCGACGATGGCCATTTAGTGCTGGGTGGTTTGCGAGATTATTTGGATAAAATGGCCAATTCTCAGCGTATTGTGATTGTTGCCTGTGGCACGTCGTGGCATGCTGGGCTGGTTGCTGAGTATATTTTTGAAGATTTAGCCCGAATTCCAGTAGAGGTAGAATACGCCTCGGAGTTTAGGTATCGTAACCCCATTATTAAAGAAGGCGACGTGGTCATTGCCATTTCGCAGTCTGGCGAAACTGCTGATACACTGGCAGCTATTGAGTTGGCCAAGTCAAAAGGTGCAACCATTGTTGGGGTTTGTAATGTAGTAGGCTCGTCTATTCCAAGGGCCACCCATGCTGGGGCATACACACACGCAGGCCCCGAAATTGGTGTGGCAAGTACCAAAGCCTTTACTGCTCAGGTAGTTACCTTGGCCATGATGGCCATTGCCGTAGCTCGCAAAAAAGGAACATTGCACGAAGACACCTTCCGCCGGTTGTTGTTTGAGTTAGAGCGAATCCCTGACAAAATTGAGAAGGTTCTCAAAAGTGCCGACAAAGTGAAGGAAATTGCCGAGTTATTTAAAAACGCAACCAATTTTATCTATTTGGGGCGTGGGTACAATTTTCCGGTTGCCTTAGAAGGGGCACTTAAACTCAAAGAAATTAGCTACATTCATGCCGAAGGTTATCCAGCTGCCGAAATGAAACACGGCCCCATTGCCCTCATTGACGAAGATATGCCAGTGGTATTTATTGCCCTTAAAGATAGCTCTTACGAAAAAGTGGTCTCTAATATTCAGGAAGTAAAAGCCCGTAAAGGCAAGGTAATTGCCATAGTAACCGAAGGCGACAAGCATATTCCAGCAATGGCTGATTTTGTGGTGGAAGTCCCCATTGCTCACGAAGCCCTTATGCCGTTACTTTCGGTTATTCCCCTGCAATTGTTATCATATTACATTGCTGTTATGCGTGGTTGTAATGTAGATCAACCCCGCAACTTAGCCAAATCAGTAACAGTAGAATAGGGTTGTTAAAGGTCGTCGAATTGGGGAATTTCGACGACCTTTATTATCTTTGGAAATATGAAACGTTTCCTATTCGTCCTTCTTACTTCATACCTCATACTTCTGGATGTTGCCCGTGCTCAAAACGGTATTCTTGTTTTTCAGTCTGATTTTGGGCTCAAAGATGGCGCCGTAGCAGCCATGAAAGGCGTAGCGTTGGGGGTTTCGCCCAACTTGAAAATCCATGACCTTACGCATGAGATTCCACCGTACAATGTTTGGGAAGCTGCCTACAGGCTGGTACAAACAGCCCCGTATTTCCCCAAAGGAACAGTATTTGTTTCTATTTGTGACCCTGGCGTAGGCACCGAGCGCAAGTCGGTGGTAATGCTCACTAAGTCAGGGCATTATTTTGTAACACCTGATAATGGTACGCTTACCTTAGTAGCCGAGCAGCTTGGTATTCAAGAAGTTCGAGAGATTGATGAGGCGGTAAATCGGCGTAAAAACTCACAAGCCTCTTATACTTTTCATGGGCGAGATGTATATGCCTACACGGGCGCAAAGCTGGCTGCAAAGGTGATTGGTTTGGCGCAAGTTGGAAGTAAATTGCCCAGTGAAGTAGTAAGAATTCCGTACCCAAAAGCCAATTTTGAGAACAACCAAG
>JBGAVQ010000213.1:0-9950 GCA_044228045.1 Spirosomataceae bacterium | reverse complement strand
GCCCTAATTGACCTTTCTGTTAAATTGAATGGCGGAAAGCCATTAAAAGAACCGCAAGGCTTGGGACTTGTCATAAAAAAGCCAACCAAACAATGAGCATCAACGAAATACAAGACGAAATCATTGAAGAATTTGAGTTATTTGATGATTGGGCTGATAAATACGAGTACATTATTGACCTCGGCAAACGCTTACAAGGCTTACCTGAGTCAGAAAAAACCGAAGAGAATATCATCAAAGGTTGCCAAAGTAGGGTATGGCTCAATGCTCACATGAAGGGCGATTCGCTAATCTTCGAGGCTGATAGTGAGGCTGTTATTGTAAAAGGGTTGGTTTCGTTGCTCATTAGGGTGCTGTCGGGTCATACGCCAGAAGAAATTGTTAACGCCAATTTGTATTTTCTGGAAAAAGTAGGCTTGCAACAACACCTTGCCCAAACACGCAGCAATGGGCTGGCTTCTATGGTAAAGCAAATGAAAACGTATGCCTTGGGGTACAACTCATTGGTTAATTAAAAATTACAGCACCATGAACGAAGAAGAATTAAAAGAAGAAGTTGTTAAAGCCATCAAAGAGGTATATGACCCAGAGATACCAGTCAATATCTATGAACTGGGCTTAATTTACGACATTAAGGTGTTTCCGGTCAATAACGTATATGTTTTGATGACACTCACCTCACCAGCGTGTCCTTCGGCAGGTGAAATACCGGGTGAAGTGGAGCAAAAAATACGAGAGATTCCAGGTGTGTCAGATGTGTCTGTTGAATTGACTTTTGACCCGCCTTATTCGCAAGAAATGATGAGCGAAGTCGCCAAATTGGAACTTGGATTTATGTAATAATGTTTAAAGTGAGTGAATGATGGAATGAGTGATTGTTTTTCAATAAACCACCCAGCCCTTTTCATTCAATCATTCAAAATTCAATCATTCAAAATTATGAGCATGTACCCCGAACATTTAGTTTATCCAATGCGGATGGATATAGTTGAAGGTGGTTTCACAGAGTTGAAATCAGCCGATGAAGTAGAACAATTCATGGAAGGCGAAGGAGCTGAAGGCACTACGCTCCTGTTTATCAATTCAGTTTGTGGCTGTTCAGCTCGCACGGCACGCCCTGGTGCAAAATACTCAGTAATGGCGAGCGAATTTAAGCCTGATCATTTGGCAACGGTATTTGCTGGTGTTGATATAGATGCCACGGCCAAGGCTCGTGAATACACTTTGCCCTATCCGCCGTCGTCGCCGTCAATTGCGCTGTTCAAAGATGGTGAATTGGTACATTTTGTAGAGCGTCATCACATTGAAGGTCGTTCTGCCGAGATGATTGCCCAACACTTAGTAATGGTGTTTGAAGATTTTTGCTCTCCACAAGAAGCATAACTCAGCAGAAATAGTAAAAGGGTCGCCAATTTAAAACTGCCGACCCTTTTTGCATATATTTCAAGCTACTTTTGCCAAATTGTCCGAATAATCTTGGCTTTTTTCATAAAATCAGTGTGATCCCAGGTCACTTGATCCATGAGGTTTTTACCTGTACAGTCCAACACTGCAATGCCACTCGATTCGCCCAATTCTGCTGATTTGATGATATAAAATACAGTTTGACCCGCATATTCATATTGAAAAATCCCTGCTTTTTTACTGCCACTCCTGGTCAAAAACTGAATATTTCGTGCAGGCCAGTCAAGGTCTGTTAGTACATTAGCCACTCCACATACATTTGCCGAAGCAGGTTCTGGGGTTTTATCTTTTCTCCAAATAGTTTTCTGATACTGAGCTACTCTTAATACCTCGTCTAATTTAAGCGCAACCCAATATTGACTCAAAATTGAACCATCACAGCCGTAAAATGCAACGGTCAAGCTTAGAGCCATAATTCATGGTGAGTGGATAGTTAGTTAACAGAAAAACCTCATCGCCAATGTAGGAGTATTGTTTTATTGAAACTGTATCTGGATTGTGCCGAGTCTGATAGTCTATTTGGTTCTTAAGCCAAGTCAATTCGTTGTAGGGGTCAGTAGTGCCGCACGTAGTTTCAACCTCCGCTTTTTTACAGGTCGAAAACAAGACCAAAAACAAAAATATCCAGGCGTGTTTCATGCGCTATCTGTTATTTTAGGCTTTTTGCTATCCAACCTCCGCCCACTACATCATCTCCTTCATAAAACACGGCTGCTTGCCCTGGTGCCACACCAATGACAGGTTCGTGAAAGTGCACGTGCATTTGACTGCCTTCCTGAGTAATTAGTGCAGGTGTACCATCGTCTTTATACCGCACTTTGGTAATAGTTTCGAGCGGTAGTGGCAAACTTTCATACTTTTGCAGGTTCAATTGGCTCACAATCATGCCTGTGCGCTCAAGTTCTTGATGTCGGCCAAGCACTACTTCGTTGGTATCTTTTCTGATTTCGGTTACAAAAGCTGGGTAGCCAAAAGCAAGTCCAAGTCCCTTGCGTTGTCCTATGGTATAAAACGGATAACCTTCATGTTTGCCCAAAATTTTACCTTCTGCATCCACAAAATTACCTCCATTTACTTCGGCTTCGAGGTTAGGTAAACGGCGTTTCAAAAAGCCTCGATAGTCGTTGTCTGGCACAAAACAGATTTCGTAACTCTCTGATTTATTGACTAATTCAATAAAACCCCGCTCTGTCGCCATTTCTCGAATTGTACTTTTTTTCAAATCTCCCAACGGTAGTTTTGTACGACTAAGGCTCTCTTGTGACACGCCCCACAGCACATAACTTTGGTCTTTCCAAGCATCAATACCCTTAGAAACCACCCACCGCTCATTTTGTTTACGCAGGTTGGCATAATGCCCCGTGGCTATAAACTCGCAGTCTAATTTATCGGCTCGTCGCAAGAGCGCATCCCATTTAATGTGTGTGTTGCACAACACACAAGGGTTGGGTGTGCGGCCTTCGAGGTATTCGCCTGTAAAATGGTCAATTACATAGTCACCAAATTCAGAGCGAATATCAAGTATGTAATGTGGAAAATTGAGTTGAACGGCTACGTTACGAGCGTCGTTGATGGAGTCGAGGCTGCAACAGCCTGTTTCTTTTTTGGTTCCACCCGACGAAGCATAATCCCATGTTTTCATGGTCATACCAATGACTTCGTAGCCTTGTTCGTGTAGAAGAACAGCTGCCAGAGAGCTGTCAATGCCGCCACTCATGGCGACCAAAATGCGTCCGTGTTTGCTCATGTTTGTAAACTGCTGAGGTTCAAAGCCTCACGTTTGGTTAAGTTGAAGTTATTCGACAAATTTCAACCTTTGCTGAGGAGGTTGAGAATTGGCAAACGACTTATTTTGTGATAAACAATGATTTGGGTAGTAACAGTTTTGTACTGTTTTTGGTTCTACCCGTTGGTTATCTTAGTTTTGTGTCAAATTTACGAAGAAACAAAATGTCATTACAAACCATTGTCAAAATATCAAATGTTACTAATCTGTCTGATGCTCGGTATTGTGCCGGTATGGGGGTAGAAATGCTTGGTTTCTCGATAGACACCTTGCCTGTTGAGAAGTTTAACGAAATCAAAAATTGGGTTGCAGGAGTAAAAATTGTTGGCGAGAGCAGTTCGACAGACTTAGCACACATCACACAACTAACTCAGGCATATCAACTTGATTACCTGCAAGTTAACTTACCAAGTTTAATAGATGGTATTTCTTTGGTGGGGCTACCCCTGATTCTCCGTTTAGATTTTTTTGAATTATCTGAATCCGAAATCATGGTAATATTTGAACAATATAAGCAGAAAGTAGCGTATTTCTTACTGGAAAATTCCGACGAATTTGCCCATTTAGAAAATGAAATACTTGAGATATTGAACAGACTATCCATCAATTATCGAATCCTATTAGGCTTTGGGCTAAAAGAATCAAACATCAAAGAAATATTAGACGAAGTACCGCTGACAGGCATTGCGCTCATGGGAGAGGCCGAACTTCGTCCTGGCTACAAAGACTTTGGCGAAATGATGGACATACTGGAAGCAATTGAAGAAGATTAAACAAAAAGAGGAGGTGAATCATCACTCCTCTTTTTGTTGTGTTTTGCTCAGTGTTCCATATTGATAGGTCTGAATCTGAGGGTTTTGTCAATGGCTCGCAGTTGATCAGCAATATTAGGAGTGAGGCTTAAACATGGTGTATTGAACACCAGTTCTTCGAGGCTTTTTGCTCTACGAAGGGCTTCATTAAAGGCATTGTTGGCAAGAGGTGTTGGGCCAGGGTCACTCACAAAGAAACTCCCCAAAGGATCAGCATCATTATCGGCGGCATTGGCATCGGCCCCGAGCCCTGTCATAAATCCAGAGAGAGCAGCAGCCACCCCAACGTTGCGAGGTTTTACATGGGTAAAAATATTGCTGGTTTCTCGAGTGTGACAACCGCTACAAGTTTCTAATGAAAATCCTCGGCGATTGACCGGCACCATTACATTGGCTGCATTGCCTCGCCAATGGTGCGCAGGGCTTGGCATAGGAGCATGAATTGCCATAAGGTTGGCCGGAATCGTATAAGTAGGCGACGAATTAACCGCAAATGGCAAACTATTGACAAAAGCAACCAAACTGGCATTGCCGTTGTTGGAACTTGCCATGGATTCCTTGTTGGGATGAATCACTTTGAGTTTGTGCGAAGCTGCCGTGATTTCAAAATCCCGAATTGTCCAGGGGCCTTGAATAAAATCATTGGTTCTGAGGTGATTTAAGGCGCTTCCGTTTGGTTTCGAGGGTTTAGCATTTGCTGCCGTAAACACATTGGTAATGCCTTGCAAAGCTACATTAAATGCCCCTCCAAAGGCCATTCCTCGCAAATCCCACCATTTTTTGGCATAATCTTTTACGGCTTGGCAGTTGGTAAGTGGAATACCATATTCAAAAATAAAAGTCATTGTGCCAGGCCCATTGTTACCTGTAGAGCAACCTGCATTGCTATCTACAAAACAAAAAACAAATCGCCCTTCACCTGCATTGCTAAATCCGTAGCCCGAATTACCCCGCAAGTCGAGGCGATTGACAATGGCCAACAAACGCACCGGAAACTCTTCAACTTTCAGGGGCAGGGCTGTCCAATTGGCTGGTACAACGGCTGGCACAGGTAAACCACTATTTTTGATCCAAGCCTTAATGAGCCTTGATTTTGATGTAGCTCGGTTTATAGCGGCATCGCCACTACTTGGGAGATTTTGTGCACTAAACAAGAAGGTTTCGACCCAATCTTTCAAGAACTGGATATCGCTCACACCTGATACGGGCTGATTCGCCATGTTTTTGATGAGTGTCTTAAAACTCCATACGCCATTGGGGTTGCCTTTGTTGGGCAAGCGGCAAGGGTCGTAGGTACGAGTCACATCTTCTACCACCGACACATCTCGTATCATTAAACTTTTGTCTCGAATAGCAGGTAAATTTGCGGCTGTAATTACCGATGCAAAGGCAATATCTAATACAACGGGTCTGCCAGCTTGAAAGGCATCAAGGTTAACGGGTGTGAGCCGACGAGTAGTGACGGTTCTACCATCAAAAACTGTCTCTATGCCATTTTTACGCTGAATCATCTCATTGTTTTTCCTAATAAAATCCAGCAGTTCATTGTCTGAGGCTTTCATGGGGCGGCTAAATACACCATCATTGGCTTTATCATCGCCATTTTTGCCATCATCAATCAATAAATTATCTTGCTGATTGAGCTTAAATTTTAGTTGTGTTCCCATATTTTTCTGGGCTTTTTCTCGCTCCGAAAACTGCGACATCAACACTACATTATTGCCTCTTGGGTCGGCACTTGGTAGTTTTTTGAGGGTAATTTGCTGAACAACAGGTGGGTCAGCTTCAAATCGGCTTTGGGCAATTGTATTTGTGGCAATGCTCAATACAAGTAGAGAGCATATTAATATAGATAAAGGTTTCATGATAAAGAAGGATTTAGTAAGGGTTTTGTAAGGTAATCTGCTAAATGATAACTAATGGTTTGTCCAGCCGCTTGTTCAAAAAAGGTATAACCTGGCGAGGTGTTCACTTCAAAGCAAAACCACTCATTATCAGGAGTTTGCCGCAAGTCTATACCAGCCAGAGATAGACCTAACTGAACAGACAATGTCAGACATTTTTCATGAATATGCTTCGGCAGTGTTACATCTTCGATATTCGACTGCCGGTCGTAACGATAATCGGCTTGTGCGGACTCAATTTTGCAAGCAAATAGTTTATTACCCAGTACATGAACACGGTAGTCTATACCAGGCACATACGCTTGAAACTGGGTAGGGCAATTCACAATGTTCGTCAGTCGAGTCAGGTGTTCTTCGCCCACTTCGCTCACAATGCTACGAATCCCACTGATTGATTTGTAGATAATTCGTTTGTGTTTTTTTAAGAACACCTTAACTGCACTGGGCGAAGTAGTAATGAGTGTTTCTGGAACAGAAAAACCACTTTTACGGATGATTTCTGCCTGAAAAGGTTTTGACTGATTGCTGGCCATTGCCGAAGCCCGATTCACCATGTTGAGACTGGGGGTGTTTTCGGCCCATTGCCACAGCGAAGAATCAAAAGCCATTGCCAACAACCATGCCTCTTGGTTTTCTTGATACTGCTTTAACTCAGGAATGGCTTCTATATTTTCGGGGCGAAAATAGGCAGAAGTAAAATCTGATAATTTGTAAGTGTGAGACTCATACGAAATGGTTGACTCACTCAATGTTTCGTGAACCTGAAATTTGTAATCGAAAAAAGTTCGTTGATTGACAAACAAGACAGGTTCTTGCCAACAAGTCAAAAAGTTGAATACTTTTTCCAATGGTGGGTCTTCAAGAAGTCCGTAAAGTAGTATCATGATTCAACAAAAAAGTGCCGAAGTAAATCCATTACTCCTGGATGGGTGAGATTGATCATTTTACTAACAGCAACACAGTACCAAGTGTGGTCTGTTTGTACGAACCTGACTTCTAAGTAACTGGTGTTCAATTGCTTGGCAAGCAATCGAACTTCGGCTTCATACGGAATTTGTTGTTCGTTCAAAACTGAATCGCCTACTATATACATCAAAGCTGTTGGAGTTTTCCCAACTTCAATTTGTACCGGAATTCCCAGTTTTGTTATCAAATGCTTCCACTGATAATACAAACCCGAACTCCCCATGAGGCTTTCGGCATCGGGACGATTGATAGTTTTGCAAGAAAGCTTTGTTAGAAAGTAGGTCATCATAGCCGTCAGTTCAGAAGCCACATAGGATCTGTCTTCTTCTTTGATTTGAATCAGCTCTTTTTCATAAATGAAGGGAAGCAAGTTAATCACCCCACCTATCTGATTTACAGCACATTGCTTGCCTTTTGTCACAAAAAAAGAGTCTTCAAAACGGTCACTGTAAAGTTCCCAACCTTCAGACATCATGTCTTTGACAGTAAGCAGGGCAATCTCAGTAGTCTGAGACCACCCTGCAAACGCTTTCACTATAGTATCATTCAGCAAAGGAGAGATAACTACAATCATTTGTTTTTTCCTTTGGCTGCCCCTACATCTGGACGTTCTAATTGCTGAATAAAAATGCTCACCTTCTCTACTTGTGCTTCAAGTGATGCCAATTTCTCAGCCAAGCCAATTTGTTCCATCGGCCATTCCCATTCAGGAATTTCAGGTTTAATAAACTCACGTGAATCTTTTGCATCTTTCAGTCGTTTCCGTATATCGTCTCGATGGTCTTTAACAAAGCTCTTCCCACCGCCATCCAGAATGTCCTTAATGCGAGATTTGAGTTTGATGTCACTGACAACGGTTTTGGCAACTAAGTCAAGATTACCCCACTCAAATTTCCGAATTATCGCTACTTGTTCTTGAGGCAAGTGCATTTCGGCCAAGCGGATACTCATACCATGAAGTTGTTCGGCTACTTTGGGAATTGCCGTTAGGCCAGCCAATGCTTTTAATCCAAAAGCCAGTCCTTCAAATTTTTCAGCAACTCGCCACGGAATTGGGTCTGGCTCAGGTTGTGGATATGGGAACGGAAAAGGGAATGGCCACGGCCAAGGTGGACAGATGTCGTCGCCATCTTCCCAACCATTGATTAAGCCTTTTGAGGCAAATTCAACCATTACTTTCCCGACACTCATTAATTCACCTTCCATGCGTTTGTCGCCAACTTGTAGGGCAATTTCACGAACCACAGTAGCGGCCATGTATTCACGCATGGCATCTGAAATTTTAATGTCGTGTTTTGGAATGATGTCAAAAATCTTAGGGTTGATTTTACCTAAGAAATTGATTTTGTCGAGCATAGATGAAATTTTCATGATACATAAAGGAGGTTATTTGAAAGGTTGGCTGAACTATCGTGTCCAGCGATAACGTCATCGTGAAAAGGCCCGATGAAGTACCTAATGTGGCTACAAAATTGATTTACATAGCAGCTATTGTTTAGCGCAAAAAAACCTTAATCAAAAATCAGGTGTTTTTACCTATTATACGTACTTTTACGCAATAGTACTTTGCATTACATAGTTCTATCCATAAAATAGTCCGTTTGTCAAGTCGAAATTACCGTTGGTTCAAAAATGCTATACCATCTACTGAATTGCCTGTACCTTTCAACAAAAATCAACTAACAGCCATGAACGACCGTCGCTTACAACGCATTCCTGCCAACGCTGCTCTGGGTGGAGTAGCCGCTGGTGTAGCCGATTACTTTCAAACAGACATCACGCTTGTGCGTGTTATCTTTATTGTCTTAGGTTTTTTCACTAAGGGGCTACCATTTGTACTTATTTATATTATTTTGTGGATAGCACTCCCCAAAGCCAGTTCCGATTACTTTTATGTTCAACCAAATTCTAACTCAAACCCATCAGAAATCATGAGCAGTTCAAACTCCAAAAACCCCAACATGCTTGGAGGTATTATCTTAGTAGTACTTGGTTTTATTTTCTTATTTGACCAGTATGACATCTTTTATTGGGTGCGTTTTGATAAGTTATGGCCCATTTTCTTAATTATTCCAGGTTTGTACTTGTTGTTTAAAGACAAAATCAATCCAACTGATCAGTCGCCCAAAAGTGAATAAGTCAACATTAAAACAAACCTGCCATGAACTCTAAAAATCTAATCCCTGGTGGAATCCTTGTTACACTGGGGCTGCTATTCCTTGCTGATAACTTCGACATATTTGAAGTGAGTTGGCATGCTATTTTTCGCCTTTGGCCGCTATTGCTCATTTTGATGGGCATCAATATGCTCATAGGCAAGCGTAACCCAGTCTCTACCGGCCTTACTATTGTAGTATTGTGTATAGCTATCCCAATTGCAGTGGTTTCTAATTGGTCTGAACGGTGGTCTGAACGCCACCAAGATGGTAGGCACTGGCGTTGGGATTGGGATGATGACAACGACAATGATCGTGACAGAAACAATGAAGAAGATTACAATGACGATGACTCAGACAACAATGACGGCGGCGATGTACATCAGTCTTTTACCGAACCCATGGAAGGGGGCATCAAAACGGGTAGTTTTTATCTTGGGGGCGGAGCAGCCAAGTTTAAGATTGAAGGTACTTCTGATCAACTGGCCGAAGTAAAATCAGATCTTACTTTTGGAAAAGGTTATGACCTCACCAAGGCAATCAATAGCGGAAATGCAGACATAAAGCTGAAAGCTAAAGATGGAGATAACCACATAGAGCTTAACGATAACAACACTGATAATAAAGTAACAATAAAGCTAAATGAGGAGGTTGTGTGGGATCTTGACTTGGAAATTGGTGTTGGTGCTACCGAAATTGACCTCAGTAAGAACAATGTGAGAAATCTTAAGTTGAAAACTGGGGTGTCTGACACTGAAATAAGATTAGGTGATAAATCTGCTGAAACAACTGTAAAAGTTGAGGCGGGGGTAGCCCAAGTAGAAATGCAAGTACCCAGTTCGGTAGGTTGCCGTATCAAAGT
>JBGAVQ010000212.1:0-9933 GCA_044228045.1 Spirosomataceae bacterium | reverse complement strand
GGTTGCCAGCATAATTAAGCCTTTGAAGAAAATAGCTTTGCCATCCAAAAACAGCATTTCTCGAAACAAAAAACCGTTTGCTTGGTAGCTCCACTGGTTCAAAATAGCCCCAAAAGCAATCAGACATACACCCAAAGTTAACGGATAAAGCCAATCAGAGGCTCGCTCAGGAGATTTTCGATATAGTACTAACTCTACGATAATCAAGCCTATGAAGGCAACAAAGAGCCAATTTTCGGGCATAAAGCCTGAAAGACTGGCTAAAAGATCGTTGAGTTTGTCAGATAAGGTCACGTTAAGTAGTATCGTGTATTAGGTCTTGGGTTCTGAGAGAATTATTGTCAAATCCAAAGCGTCAGAGTCGCTGCACCATGTCGTGGCGAGGTGTCTTGCTTACTTTTTTCTTAATATCAACAGCATTTTATCTCGTTCATAAAAAGGTTTTTCGTCAGCTGCTGATGCGTTTTTCATCGAATAAATCGTAAGTTGCTTACCTGATAGTTTCCAGCCATATTGGCTATATGTGCTATCGGTATTCCAGAGGTGAAATATGTCTGTGTTGGCTTCGGCTTCGTCACCTCCCATGATGAGTTGACAGCGATTGCTCCGCAAAGTTCCCGTCACACTTTGATCATCGGCAAATACGATTACGCTATCACTCAGCGTTTTAGGCAGGTTTGTCTGTTCTACTTGATACACACCTGCCAATAATTTTCGGTAAAAAAAACTTTCCAAACCCGTTTCCCAGCCTTTCATCATTGAAGGTTTACACCATGCTGATGGCAATTTGGTAAACTGAAACGGCGGGTTATCCATTGTCAGCGTGCTATCCGTCTGAAATGTTAGGCTCGAAGCCAATTTTGCATCTACAAATCCTATAAAACTCACCTGCTTGTCATTAAGGGACTTGAAAGAAAAAAGTGCTGCTTCAAATGGATTTAAATACAACAACGAATCTCCCCCTTCCCAAAATACTAACTCAAACGGTGGCAAAGGTGAGTTAACAAAAGATTGATATTTAAGTACAGAATCAGCCGCATTTTGGCAAATCCAATTGCCTGATAATGAGGCAGTCTGCTTGGTTTTTGATTGACAAGAAAATAACAAAAGAATCAGCAGAAATACCCCCAAAATACTTGTCAGAGTCTGTATCTGAATGATGCTAATCTTCTCTTGTCTCTCGTCTTTATCCCTCTTGTCTTGGCAGTTCATATCAATCTTTTCAATAGTTCTGCAATTGTTCCAGCCGTTACATCAAAAAGTAAATTGGGCATAATGCCAAACACAATGGCAAGTATAGCCAAGGGGAAAAGCATGATTTTTTCACGTAATGTTAAGTCTGTGAGTAAGGATAAGTCATGCTCACGTACCCACAATTTACCAAAAAACATCCGTTGAAAAGTCCACAAGAAATACCCTGCCGCCAAGATAATACCCAAGGTAGAAAGAGCCACCAACCAAAGCGGAATAGTACCGTTATTGAACCCTCCCATCACACTAAAAAACTCACCAATAAAACCCGAAAGCCCTGGCAAACCCAATGAACCAAAAAAGGCAACGCCTGTTATTGTTGTGAAAAACGGCATTTTTGACACCAATCCTTGATAACTATCTATGCGACGGTCGTGGGTGCGGTCATAGAGAACTCCCGCCAACAAAAACAACATTGCCGATAAAATGCCGTGAGAAAACAATTGAAAAACAGCCCCATTGAGTCCCTCGGGCGTGAGCGAGGCCAAGCCCAACAACACAAAACCCATGTGCGACACCGACGAGTAGGCAATCATGCGTTTGAGGTCGGTTTGAGCCAAGGCATTAAAAGCCCCATACACAATGCTGATTACCCCCAAAGCAGCCACCCAAGTAGCAGACGATTGTGATACTTCGGGAAACAAGTCGTAGCAAATACGGAAAAAACCATAGCCGCCCACTTTCAGCAAAATACCCGCCAACACCACCGAAACGGGCGTAGGTGCTTCTACGTGTGCATCGGGCAACCATGTATGTAGCGGAACCATTGGCAACTTTACAGCAAAACCAAGAAACAACAGCCAAAAAGCTAAACTACGAGCCGACACACCCAGTATCTCGTGTCCAGCTAATTTACTCAGTAAGGAGCCTGGCACAAAGTTGCCACTATCGCTTAGGTAGTTTAAGTCAAAGGTATGTACTAATTGGTGTGGTTCAATTTTTACTTCGGCCAACAATTGCTGAACTGTCTGATAAATTTCGGGAGTAATGGCTGTTTTTGAGGCAATTAAGCCTATTTCTACGGCTGTTTCAATGGGGTCAATTACCGATAAGTAAAGCCCAATCATTACTATCAAAATAAAAACAGAGCCAACTAAGGTATAAATAAAGAACTTGATGGCGGCGTATTCTCGTCGAGGGCCACCCCATAGCCCAATCAAAAAGTACATGGGCAAGAGCATGAATTCAAAAAACAAAAAGAATAAGAATAAATCAATGGCCACAAAACAACCTACAATACTCGCCATCAGCAATAAATAAAGCGAGTAATACGCCCGCTGTTTTTGCTTGATTTCAAATGACGAAATCCCCCCCACAAACATTACAATTGTGGTAAGCAAAACCATTGGCATATTGAGTCCGTCCACTCCAATAAGGTAATCAATAGAAATTTTACCCAAACTACCCAACGAAAACGTAATCCAATCATAATTCTCAACCAACTGATAACCAGCATTTTGTTTATCAAAATTTGCATACGTTTGCCATGCGAGCGCCAATTCAACAAAGCAGGTTGCCACAGCAATGAGTCGGTACAATGCCTTAAATCGCTCTGGTAGCACTGCTATCAATAAAGCTGTTACCAACGGAAGAAAAACAAGTATAGAAAGAATAGGCATTATCGTTTAATTTTTGGGAAAAGAAACAAAACTTTTGTTCTCAAACTGATGCTAACACAATCAATATCAAGAGTCCAAGCATGGCTACTGCTATATATAACTGTACTTTACCTGTTTGAATGGAGCGAGTCAATTTGCCAATAGAGGCCGCCCCCTGAGCTACACCATTGACCACGCCATCAATAAGTTGATTGTCGAACCATGCTGCCAAGGCGGCAATACCAACTTGCCATTGAGCCACTGCATTAACAAGGTTATCTATGATTTTATGGTCGATAATACTACTAATTCGAGCCGTTTGAAGTGTTTTTTCCACCACTCGATTTGCTATTTTGTCGGCATCGAAGCCCCACTTCAATTGCAAAAAAGCATCTTCTGAAAATAACTTATGACCATAGTAAATCCCTATACCAACCACCAAAGTAGTCAGTAACCCAATCCAGTGGTTTTCGACCAAATGACCCGGAATCAGAGCAAAAAACCAACTATGCTCTGCCGAAAAGGGATTCCACGAAAAGGCAAACACGACCGAACCTGCTGCCAACAACACAATCGGAATTTTAAGATATATGGACGTTTCTTTTACTTGTTCGGCATCAGCAATTGGGTTTCTAAATTCATCAAAAAAGACAAGCCACACTTGCCGAGTCATGTAAAAAGCGGTTAAGCAAGCCGTTGCAAAACCCGACAATGGGACTAAATACGCCAGTATATTTCCGTGACTACCAGCCCATTGCCAGGCTTCGGCCAAAATAGCGTCTTTAGAAAGAAAACCCGAAAAGAACGGCAACCCTGCCAACGAGGCTGCACACAACAGATAGCACCAAAACGTAACAGGCAATCGCTGACGAAGCCCACCCATGAGCCGCATATCTTGGGCATCGAATGGGCGGTGAATCCTATGCAAGGCATGAATAACAGCCCCTGCACTCAAAAAAAGTCCTGCTTTAAAGAAAGCATGTGTAAACAAATGAAACAGTGCTGCTTCTCGTGCGCCTACGCCCATACCCATCACCATGAGCCCCAGTTGTGAGATGGTTGAATAAGCCAGTACCTTCTTAATATCAAACTGCGAAACGGCGTTGAGTCCACCCAAAATAGCTGTAACAGCACCCATTATGGCAATAATGGTGTGCGCTTCGGGCGATAACAAGGGAAAAACACGAGCCAAGAGGAAAATTCCGGCAGCCACCATGGTAGCAGCATGAATCAATGCCGATACGGGCGTTGGACCTTCCATGGCATCGGGTAGCCAAATATGCAAAGGAAATTGCGCCGACTTGGCCACACAACCGCCAAAAAGAAGCAAACCAGCCCATGTTGGAAACTGAAAATTGGACATTGAACCATTTGCAAAGGCGATGAAGTCAGTCGTACCCAATTCATGATACACCCAAAAAATACCCAGCATAAGTGCGGCATCGCCTATTCTATTCACTACAAATGCCTTTTTTGCGGCTTTGGCGGCTTCGGGTTTAGTATGCCAAAAGCCAATCAGAAGATACGAACTTAACCCTACCAGTTCCCAAAACACATAAAATATCAATAGACTTCGAGCCGTAACCAAGCCCAACATGGAAAAGATAAACAAGCTCAAAAATCCAAAATAGCGGAACAAATCTGGCTCTTTTTGCAAATAAGCCAATGAATATCCTTGTACTAAGAGTGCAATAAAATTAACCAGCAGGAGCATCAAAACACCTAACTCGTCGAGATAAATACCCAATAAAAAAGGTTCTCCTCCAAAATTAAACCACTCAATACCTGCCGTATAAGGAAAATTAGATGGCGTAGCTGTCAGAAAAATAACAGCCGAAAGTGCCAAGCCCAAAAAAGTAATGCACCCTGCCACCCAGCCTACGTTTGAGTTGGCTTCTCGGCCTTTAGCAATGGCCACAACAAACCCTGCCAGTTGGGTAAGCATCATAAGTAAAATCAGGTTGGCAGGTATAACAGCAGGCATTGTGATAATTTATAGATGACCTTCGCTATGGTCTGCGTAACTCAGGCGGCAAGCCGCTTTGCAGTTTTTACATAAAATAGCGAATGAAATGAGTAGTTTTACAGAACTTTGGTGCAAATATCCTGCAAAGTGCATAGGATTTCAAGAATAATGCACGATTGCTGTTGTTTTATTGATTATACACTTGATTTTCAGGCAATTACAATACTAATTTTATCTAACTTCGTTCATTATGATTTCTGTTGCTGAGGCACTTCGTGTAATTGTAGCCAATGGTTGGCAAGGGAGCACCAAAGAGATACCTCTTGATGCAGCAAACGGTTGCTTACTTGCCGAAAACGTAGTAGCAGACCGTGACTTTCCGCCTTTTGATAGGGTTACGATGGATGGAATTGCCCTCAATATGAACACTTTGCGAGCTACCATGCGTTGGCGCAGGGGCATTCCTTTTCCTGTTGAAGGAACTCATTTTGCAGGCCAGCCAAGCAAAGGTCTATCGCATCCACTGCATACGATGGAAGTAATGACGGGAGCTGTGATGCCCAATGGAGCAGACACCGTAGTTCGTTACGAAGATATTGAATTTCAGGAAATTGAGGGCAGAAAATACGTGCAGTTAAATGTATTACCAAAGCGAATTGGGCAAAATGTACATCACCAAGGCACTGACCGTCGGGCAGGGGCTTTGCTCATTGCAGCTGGCACCAAGCTTAGTCCTGCCGAAATTGCGGTGGCCGCATCGGTAGGCAAGCCTACTTTGAAAGTATATCAAATGCCCCGTATGGCCATTATTTCGACGGGCGATGAACTGGTGGATATTCCCGACACGCCCCTCCCCCACCAAATTCGTCGTTCTAATAGCTATATGCTTCAAGCTGCCTTGGCATCACATGGCATCACAACCGAGATTTTTCATTTGGCAGATGATAAAGACCTTATTCGTCAAAAAGTCAGCGAGTTACTCGACACTTTTGATGCTTTAATTCTAAACGGTGGGGTTTCGGAAGGTAAGGCCGATTTTGTGCCTACGGTTTTGGCAGAACTGGGCGTAGAAAAATTGTTTCATAAAGTAGCCCAACGCCCCGGCAAGCCGTTTTGGTTTGGCAAATCGCCCGAGGGGAAGGTGGTTTTTGCCCTGCCCGGCAATCCCGTTTCTACTTTTGTATGTTGCTACAAGTTTGTGTTAGGCTGGTTAAAAGTAGCCCAAATGTCCAGTTTGTCTGTTAGAGCTACCCTTACTGAACCCGTCTTTTTTTCACCTGAGTTAACCTACTTTGTTCCTGTGAGTACGCATTATGCCAACGACGGTCGTTTGCTGGCAACACCGCTACAAGGCAGCGGGTCTGGCGATTTTGCTAACCTGCTCGACTGCGATGGTTTTCTGGAACTCCCCGCCGAACGAACTGATTTTAAAGTAGGTGAAGTATTTGAGTTGATTGGGTTTAGGTAATAATGTTGGGTCTAATATGGCAACCAAACCACCATTTCGGTGCCTTTGCCTACTGTACTTATCACATCCAGCCTACCGTTGCAGCCTTTAGTAACAATGTCATACGCAAGCGAAAGCCCCAGCCCTGTGCCTTCGCCAGTGGGTTTGGTCGTGAAAAAAGGTTGAAAAATTTTGGGTTTGATGTCGTCTGGAATCCCTATACCGTTGTCTTTGATTCGTAGGGTAATCTCATTTGCCAGTTGTTCAATAGCTACAATAACCTTAGGGTTTTCGATATTTTTCTGATTGACCGCATAAAACGCATTGTTAATTAAATTTAACAGTACCCTTCCAATGTCTTGTGGAACTACCTTGATATGAGGTAAGTTCTCGTCTGCAATTAGCTCATAGTCACTATTAAAGTTTTTGTATTTAGCTCTCATGCCATGATACGCAAGACGCAAATATTCATCGGCTAATTTATTCAAATCGGTCATTTCACGCTCGCCTGTGCTGGTACGTGAGTGTTCCAACATTCCTGTCACAATACTACTTGCTCGCTTGCCATGATGGGCAATTTTTTCTTGGTTTTGAGCAAGGTCATTGAGTAATTCTGTCTTGAGTGCGGTGTCTTGGGCTGTAAGTGGCCTGTTTTCTTCTTCAATTAGCTCTTGAATGAGTTCTACGCTCATCTCCGAAAAATTATTGACAAAATTTAACGGATTCTGAATTTCGTGGGCAATGCCAGCAGTGAGCTCACCAAGCGAGGCCAATTTTTCTTTCTGGATAAGTTGATTTTGCGTAGATTTAAGATCGTTTAATGCTCTTTCAATGTGTTGCTTTTGGCTCTCAACTTCTTCAATAAGGCGTATCAGCTCTACGTTTTTGAGCCGAAAAATCTCAGCTTCTTTCTGCGATTGCTCTACACGGTGCGTAGTTTGTAAATTTAAGATGCGCTGATTGATGGTCTCATTGTTAACTTCTTTTTCGAGGCTTGTGTATGTTTCAAAATGAATAAGTGCTTGGGTATAGTCACCTATTTGCTTGTAAACTTTTGACAAATGAAGGTGAATTTTGTAAGTAGTGTCTTTTGCATGAATTTCATCGGCCAGGGCTAATGCTTCATTCAAATAATCAAGGGCTTTTTGATGGATAGATTGTTTTTCATAAAATGCTCCCAAAAAGTTGTAAATCTCGGCTCTGCCTTTTTTGTCTCCAATCTTTTCTCGAATCTGTAAACTTTGCTTACAATAATGGAGTGCATTGGCAGGATCACCCAATTCGACATAGATTTTTCCAGCATTAAAAAGTGTATTCCCTTTCCCTTTTTGGTCACCAATGCTGTCTGTAATTTCTAAACCCAACAGGCAATAGTTTAGGGCCTCTTCATAATTACCTTTTTGCAAGTATATGTTGCCAATGTTGTCATAACAGCCTGCCTCGCCCCATTTATCACCAATTGCTCGGCGTAGGGCTAAACTTTTTTGGTAATAATCCAGTGCCTCTTCGTATTGTCCCATCTCATAATAAATGCCCCCAATGCAATTAAGATGATATGACTCGGCCATTGTTTCCCCAATTTGTTGAGCAATTTGTAGTCCTTTCAACGAATACTCTAAGGCATTGGTCAAATCGCCAAGATATTTGTAAGTGGTGCTCAAATGGTACAAAGCAAGCGATTCCTCTTCCTTATAATCATCTAATTGGCTCATGGCAACAGCCTTGAACAGATGCTCCAACGACGTAGCGTAGTCTCCTAAGCTACGGTAAACAATACCAAGATATTCATGGATAACAGATTGATTTTGAGTGTCGTTCAAGTCAACAAACAGCAATTGAGCCTCGTTGAGCAACGCTAACGCCTTCTGGTAGTTAGCACGCCTGATATGACAAAAGCCAAAGGTCCTTAAACCTTCGGCTTTTCCTTTATTGTACTCTATTTCATTGGCAGCAGCTACCGCTTCTTTGCTCAACTCAAATGCCTTGTTGCTGTCTGTTACCCGAATCTGCCAAGCGCTTAGGTTGAGCCAATCTATTCTACTGATTTCGGAAGTAAAAATGGGTTGCTCTTGTTTTTCATTCATTTGCCATAATGAGTTACACCATGTAGAACTCCCACGAAATGCGATCGGGGTCTTTGAATGCTACATAGTTTTTGCCGAGGGTGGTATCTAATTTGACACCTGTGTTCTCAACTCCTGCATCAGCTAAGGCGTTAGCCACCCTGTGCAATTCAGCTTCGTCTTCGCAGCCTAATGCCAAATGGTCAAGGCCAACATTGAAGGGGTTGAACGAATCGGCCCCTGGCGCAGGTGAGGCTGGCCTTACACCTATAAAAGTACCACCTGCCACAAATATAAACAAATCGGGTGTATCAATAGCTACTTGAAAACCAAGTGTTTCTTGATAAAACTTTTTGGAGCGTGCCATGTTGGTACAGCGCAAGGCAAGATGGTGAATACCAGGGGTTTTGGGGGAAATAGCCATTAGATAAAAAAGTTAGAAAAGTGAATGCTTTTAAAGGTACATTTAATTTCAGTGGGTCAATTTCCACTTAACTGCCCCACAAAGCTATTGTGGTTCCAATCAATTGATAGGTCTGTGATTTGGTCGTCGTCGCTGAAACGGAAAATAAAGATATGATCGCTTTCAAAACGGAGTCCTTTACTCGGAAGCCCCATAAATTCCTTTTGTTGTGTACCAAAAATTACCACTTTACAGGTAATTGAATCACCTTCTACTGACATGGCATCTACAGTGTTGTCAATGTCAGGGAAGCAATCCATCAGCAAGCCCCAAACGGCTTTGCCAAATTCTCTAAACAGTCCCTTCCCATCATCACCGAGGGGCTTAAACCACACTGTGGCAGTTGGTGTGGCGAGGTTAATCATGCGCTCGGTGTCCATGTCTTGGTACGCCGAAAAAAACTCAATGCAAGTACCCTTGCGAGTAAGGTCAGTGACCGATTCGGTGGCTTTTATCGTTTCCATTTTAAAATGATTGAATGAAAGAGTGAGTGAATGATAGAATATAATGGTCAAACGTTTACATTATTTCGGATACTTAGGATGCGCCTTCACCTTTTTAATCTGCCGCAAATGCCTGTCCACGTGTCCCCACTGAAAAATCAACACTTGGTGCATATTGCGAGGATTGGGCGTGTTGGTATATTCAAAATGCGCCCTTAAATCAGCTTGTGTAGTTTCTACAAATTTAAGGTTAATGGCATGATTTCGTAGAAAGAAAGCCAAATTGCTTTTGCCTTCGATGAAGCCCGTTGGCTTGGTGTAGTCTGAGGCATTGTGCTTGGCATCTTCCATAATAAACTCATTGTAGTAGCTATCAGGCTTGCTGGTGGCGTTGAGTTCGGGTGTGGGTTTGTTACGAGTGCCGATGCTAATTTCACGATTCCAAATGATTTCCCACAAGGCCAAATGCTCCACAATTTCACCAATTGACCATCGGTCTGCCGACTCATGAAACGCCCATTGGGCTGGTGTGAGGTTTTCGGTTTCTTTGACCAGTTCGTCACGGGTGCGCTTCATGTTGTCTATGGTGTACTGGCGGTCGGCGTCTGTCCATAGCTTGGGAGTTTCTTGTGCTTGAAGCGAAAAAGTAATTAAAAAGAGCAATAATAAAGGCAGTAGTTTTTTCATCGTCGTTTTGTTTGC
>JBGAVQ010000211.1:0-9983 GCA_044228045.1 Spirosomataceae bacterium | reverse complement strand
GCCGACGAGTCGTTTTTAGTTGAAAAATATGTTCATGACAAACTGTATCGCTCTACACTGATTGATGCTCAACAAGTTACTGAAAAAAACAAGTTTTTCCTTCGGGGTAGTTCGCAAGCAGGTTCTGGGGCCGAAATTCAGCTTCCGTTTGGGGTAGATGCCAGTTCGGTAACCGTAAGCTCAGGAGGTGCAGCATTGATGGCAGGCTCTGATTTTCAGGTAGAATCGGGTAGCGGACGAGTACGCATTACCAACGAAAGTATCATGAATTCGGGACGGGAGATTGTTGTAGAGTATGAGCGTCCTGATTTATTCAACAACCAAATCAGAACTTTGTTGGGTGGGCGTTTTGATTATACCATCGGCAAAGACCTCCGCTTGGGTGCTACTGTTCTTAAATACAAAGAAACACCCCCAGCCAATCTTAGGCGGGTAGCATTAGGTAACGAACCTACCAACAACACCATCATAGGGCTTGATGCAGCCATTCGCAAAAATTCAGACTTTTTGACCCGAATGATTGACAAACTCCCCTTGATTTCCACTAAAGAAACCTCGGCCATAGATTTTCAGGGCGAATACGCTAAACTTTTTGCAGGTGTAGCTCCTCGGGTACAAAACAACTCATTCATTGATGACTTTGAAGGAGCTCGTACCATTTATGACCTTACCCGTCAGCCAACCCTTTGGCGATTGGGTTCAACACCTCGCACGTTCCCACAAGGTACGCTTACCAATCCCTTAGAATATGGCTACCGCAGAGCCAAAATGTCGGTTTATACTGTTGATAACACTTTTTATGGCTTAGGTGGTGGCTTTGGGTTTGAACCAACCAACATTACTCAACAAGATTTATCAAACCATTACGAAAAACAAGTTCAGCCTCAGGCCATTTTTGCCAATAAAGCTATTGCCAATGGTTTTAATATCCCATTGGGTCTGTTAGACATTGCTTACTATCCAACGGAACGAGGGCAGTATAACTACAATCCAGACCTTTCGCCAGATGGTAAGTTGAAAAACCCACGCCAAAACTTTGGAGCTGCCACCCGTGCCGTTACGTCTGATATTGATTTTGATAATGCCAATATTGAAAACGTAGAGTTTTGGATGATGGATCCGTTCATCAACGATGCCCGAGGCGTAGTGCGAGCTACAGGAAACCCCAATATAGATAAGCCCAATACCACAGGTGGAAAATTTATTGTTCACTTGGGCGATATTTCAGAAGATGTGATTCCAGATGGGCGTTACAACTTTGAAAACGGCTTGCCCTTAGACGGAAAACGCCCGGTTGCCACGGACAAACCTCGAAACGTAGATGCCACACCCTGGGGCTATGCTACTCGTAGTCAGTTTGTTACAAAGGCATTTAGTAATCAAGCTGGCGCACGTGAGGCCCAAGATATTGGCTTGGATGGCTTAACTGACGAAGAAGAAAAAAGCTATTTTAAAACATCTTTCTTAGATAAACTCCCAGCTAATCTTACCCCACAGGCTCGGCAGCAATTGGAAGCAGACCCTTCGGGTGATAATTTTGATTTTTATTTTAGCCAAAAAGCTAATGATGAAAACTGGAAAATCTTGCAGCGGTATAAAAACTACATGGGGACGGATAAAAACTCTCCTGAAACGGATTTTCGCCAAAATCAAGTATCCGAAACTAATAACTATCTGCCTGATGTAGAGGATATTAACAACGATAATACCATCAACGACAACGAAGCCTATTACCAATACGAATTAGACCTGCGCCCTAATCAAATACAAGTAGGACGCAACTATGTAGTGGACAAAGTGACCGACCCCGATGGAGCCAATTGGTATTTGTACCGTATTCCGATTCGTAATTTTACCAGCAAAGCAGGTAATATCAACGGTTTCAAATCAATTAGGTTTGTGCGGTTTGTGACTACGGACTTTCAAGAACCTGTGGTAATGCGATTTGCACAAATGCAATTGACTGGCTATCAGTATCGCAAATATTTAGGTAACTTAACAGGCCGTGGTCTTGCCGAAGTGCCAGAACCTTATGATGCTCAGTTTCAGGTACAAACGGTGAGTATTGAAGAAAATGGAGCCGGTAACAAAACCAACAGCACTACCACGCCTTATGCTGTACCTCCTGGTTTTGAGCGTGACAGAGACCTGACCACCATCAATAATGCCGAGCTGAATGAACAGTCTATGAGCTTGACAGTAAAGAACTTACGAGATGGTGACTCTCGGGCAGTTTTCAAAAATACCAACTTAGACATCCAGTTTTACAAACGCTTACGCATGTTTGTACACATGGAAAACGAACGTAATGAAAGCGATAACGTATCTGCTTTTATTCGTCTCGGAACAGACCTTACCGAAAACTATTACGAAGTAGAAGTTAAGCAACTTAAGGCCACAGACCCTGCCAGTGTAAGCAAAACAGACCCAGAACCAGAGAAAGTATGGCCACAAGAAAACGAGTTTGATATTCCGTTTGACGAACTGCGACGAGCCAAGAGTGAGCGAGACCGTTCGGCTTCGGCATTGACAGTACCTTATACAATTGAAATTCCGGATGAGACTATTTCGGGAAAAATGTATAAAGTAACTGTAATAGGTCGGCCAGACCTAAGTGCTGTGATGTCTGTCATGATTGGTTTGCGAAATCCTAAATCACCCGATGAACAGCCGAAGTCTTTCACTATTTGGGTCAACGAACTTCGAGCGCATGGATTTGACCAAACATCGGGGAGTGCGGCCATTGGTAAACTGAATTTGAAATTAGCTGATTTTGCTAATGTAACCGTAACGGGCGGGTATCGGAATTTTGGCTTTGGAGGGGTGCAGGATAAGATTTCGCAACGAGCCAGAGAAGCTACTACTGAATTTGGTATTGCTGCTAATGTGCAGTTAGACAAGCTGTTGCCTGAAAAATGGGGTATCAAGTTGCCTATGTATGTGACTTATGACAGACGTAACATCAAGCCACATTTTAACCCGCTCGACCCTGACAGCCCGCTCGAAACATCGCTGCAAAACTTGCCAGATGCTCAACGACGTGAGGAATATCGCAAGTTAGTAGAAGACAACACCACCCGCCGAGGTATTAATTTCTCGAACGTGCGGAAAGTTAAGACTAATCAGAGTGCAAAGAATCATTTTTATGACATCGAGAACCTCTCACTAACCTATGCGTTTAGTGAAATCAATCGCACGAGTATTATCATTGACGAATATCGGGCTTTGTCGCATCGAGGAGCCATTACGTATGCGTTTACCAATCAACCCAAAGTAATAGAGCCATTCAAAAACGTGAAAGCGTTTGAGCGGCCATGGCTTATTATTTTCAAAGAATTTGGATTTTCGTTGGCACCGAGTTCTATTACCATGCAAGCTGATATGGATAGAAGCTTTGTTAAAACCCAGCTTCGTAATTCAGACTTAACCACTAAGGGAGTAAACCCATTATTTGAAAAATATTGGTGGTTTAATCGCCGATACGACCTCACCTGGAATTTTACCAAGAACATCGTAATCAATTACAATGCCCAAGCCAATGCCATCATTGACGAGCCTCGGGGCGATTTGGACACGCAACAAAAACAAGATTCAGTATTAACAAACCTTTACCGCTTTGGGCGTACCAAAAACTACGATCAGCGAGTAAGTGCTACTTATCGGATTCCATTAGATAAATTTCCATTAACTGACTGGATGACAGCCGATTATAATTATCGAGCTGGCTATAACTTCCAAGCGGCTTCGTATGATATTCGTGACTCGCTGGATGTTCAGTTTGGCAATACCCTCAAAAATACCCGTGACCAAACCGTAACAGGTCGTGTGGACTTTGTGAAACTATACAACAAAGTTCGTTACCTTAAACTCGCCAATTCGCCTCGGCAGGCTCGTAAAAACATCGCTCGAAATCCGGGTGATATGGAAGACTTTGAGTTGCAAGAAAGCCGTTTGCTCAAAGACGTAGCCCGGGTTTTGATGGCGATACGAGGCATCAATTTCTCGTATAATGTACAAGAAAGTACCATTTTGCCAGGCTTTTTACCACAAGTAAGTTTGTTTGGACTGAGCAAATCTACGGCATCGCCAGGCATACCGTTTTTGTTGGGGAGCCAAGACCCAAACATTCGATTTAGGGCTGCCGAGCGGGGTTGGCTCTCTAAAAGCACGGTGCAAAATATGCCTTTTGCCCAAACCGTCTCTAAAACTTTTACGGCCAATACTCAAATTGAACCGTGGAAAGATTTCAGAATACAAATTCAAGCAAAGTATTCACGCAGTGACAATTACACCGAAATGTTCCGCCCTGCCGAACCAAACGGCGAATTTGTAAGCCAAAGCCCTGTCCGAAGCGGTAATTTTAGCATGTCGTTCTTGTCTTTTGGCACTTCGTTCCGTAAGTTAGAAGACAACAACAGTTCGCCTATTTTCGATGAATTTAATAGGTATCGGAAGATTATTTTAGACAGGTTGAAAGTAGCCAATGCAGGGGCGGGCGAGTTTAACGACAAATCCCAAGATGTGCTGATTCCAGCTTTCTTTGCTGCATACGCAGGCCGTGACCCCAACAAAGTAAGTTTCTCGCCTTTCTACAAAATTCCGTTCCCTAACTGGCGATTAGACTACAACGGCTTGGCAAACTTAGAACCTTTCAAGCGTACCTTTAGCTCCATTAGCATTACACATAGTTTTACATCAACCTATAGTGTAGGCAACTTTGTGTCGTCGCTCGAATACGACGCTCGGTTCTTGGCCTTTACCAGTCCGTTGTATCCATTCCCCACGCAAGTAAACCAATACAACCAGTTTGTGCCAGTTTATGTAATGAGTGTGATTCAGATTCAAGAAAAATTCTCGCCATTGCTGGGAGTGCAGGTTCGTACTAAGAAAAACGTAACGGGCCGTTTGGAATATAACCAAGAACGCACCGTGTCGTTGAACCTATCAAATGCTCAAGTTGCCGAACTAAGTGATAAAGCCCTCACCATTGCCTTTGGATTTACTCGCAACAATTTTAAACTGCCGTTTAGGGTAGGAGGCAGGGTAGTTACTTTGAAAAACGATTTGAAATTTGACTTTAACTTCACCGTACGGGATTCTCGGGCCGTGCAGCGCAAGTTAGACGGCGAGTCTATCATTACGGCAGGTAACTACAATTTCCAGTTGCGCCCACAGGTAAACTACAAAGTGAACAAACGCCTGAGCCTTACCGCTTATTTTGACCGGATGATTAATAACCCGCTGGTTACCAATTCGTTCCGCAGGGCTACGGCGCAAGGAGGGATACAGGTACGATTTGATTTGGCGCAGTAGTGAATGGTATATCCCATCAGAAGGCTATTTTTTTCAGTCAGATTAATGAAATGGATAAATAGTCTTCTGATGGGTTGATACTCTCAATTAACCGTGTTCAAGTACTTCCGTAGTTTATTTTCAACATCATAACCGTACGCCAATAGGTCAGCGTTGCATTTTTTGAAATACTTTCCCCAAAAGTCTTTGATATTATCTATTTGAAGGGCTCCTTTTCCGGTAGTCCCAATGACAAAAATTTTACTGGCCTGTAAATTGGGGAGCATCTGATTCTTTTCCCATTGCTCTAAATATTCACGAGCTTGTTTTCTACTAATACCACGTAAATTATTGAAACTGTATTCTTTGGAGTCTTGAATCATATCGCTTAAAATGACGATGATGTTCTCTGAAATATAACTTTCTTTTCCAATTACAAAATTTGAAATCCTTTTGAAGGACTCTTGATCATTATTGATTTCAAGCAGATTGACGGTTTGTTGTATAGCCCCTAAAATATCTGTATTTGAAATAAAGGCTTTGCGTTCATCATGTTGCGCCCTTAAAGTTGTTTTGATTTTAGGCACAATTTTTAAACGATATTCATCCAATCTTTTTCTGATACTATCTTGTGCATGAGCAAATCCATCTGATTTTTTATTAAACCCCTTCTCTGAAAAATCCTCAAAAACCATCTTCACAGGCTCTTGTTTTGAGCCTTCATCTATTGGGACTACAGTAAGGCAGTCGTACTGACGCATCGTTGGTGCAATATCTTCGCAAATAATGCGAATATATTCACGCAAAATTTTGTCTGATGAACTGGCAGAATAGTCAAGCAATACAATAATGTTTCGTCGTTCTTTTTCTAATGTACTGCAACTGAGACAAATGCCAACTAAACAAATAGAAATGAGGTATATGGGTTTATTCATAATGCGTGGGGAAAACGGACAATTTATCTAATACAACACCTTATTGAGGGTTTCTTTTAGGTCAGGTATAGATTGTATCAAGACTTTTCGGGGAGCTAATCCTTTATATGTGCCGACTACTTTTAAGATTTCTAATTGATCAAGTAATTGTCGACTTCTCTCAAAATCAATTTTAAAGTGCGTTTGCAAATCTACATTAGAACCTTTTTGTTGCTCGACTACGAACTGAGCCGCCTTAGTAATTAGAGGGTCAAAATCTAAAATATTGATAGAGGGAGTATCAATAATAGGTTCTTGAGGTGTTTGTGAATAAGTCTCACTTTTTAAAGTTTCAAGCAATTCGTCCAACTCTTCCTCACTTTTAACCAATACTTCACGAGCATTACTGCCCTCAAATGCCCCCACAATTCCAAATGCTTCTAATTGATCAATTAGTCGTCCCGCTCGGTTATTTCCTAACTTTAATTTTCTCTGAATAAACGATGTAGAGCCTTGCTGATGCAACACAATGAGACGAGCTGCTTCTTCAAACATTGGGTCAAGATTGTCGATGTCAAATGACTCTTTATCATCTCCATCCTCAAATGTATCATCATCCTCTAATTGAGATGTTGAATTAATATTTTTAGGAGGACTTGGCGGTAATATGTTCTTTGGCTTGTTTTTAGGTAATGCTTTTGGCGTTTGTTTTATTTCTTTGACAAGTTGAGACTTAATTGGAGTAATAGGAATAGTATTAGCTACTACAATAAGGTCAGCTTTAGATTTTTTCTGATTTAATTCTAACAGTATTTCCTGAACTTCTTCACCAAATCTGTTAATTACCTCATTGGCAAATGATTTGTTATTTTCACAATAATGCCCTTGTAAGTTCTCATCGGCAATAATATTTGTTCGGTTATAGTTTTGTTTATATAGCTTGAAAGTCTCAAAAATTTTCCAAGCTACTTTGGCACTTCCTTCAACCAAGTTTTTAACATCCTTTTTATTAGCGATAATACTTAATTCAACGATATGGAGCATTTTTTTAGCATGATAGTAATTGAGTGTATTCTCATATAATTTACCATGCTGTTCTGAATCCCATTTGAAATACCCTGCGATAAGTGGTAAAGCCATAGAAAGGAGAATAAAACCATAAAATAGCGTACCTCCGCCTGTACCTCCTTCAATATCTAATGCCCTCGCTCTTGCCACTCCAACAATTGCCCATTCTATACCAACAAGTAGTACAGGTAAGAGAATTAGGCTAATTACTCTTTTCATTCTCATTCTCCTTAAATAAAAGATGTTGTCATCAGTGTGATTATCTTCTCTTTTTTTGACCCAGACAGATTCATTTGGCAATAAATTGGCAAGAATCCCGTCTGTAACCATCATTGCACCTAACGCTAAGATGATAGCTAATCCCCACCGAACTATAAAATAGAGAAGACCATCTCCTTGAATAAAAATTAGAGTAGATATATAGTTGAGGAAAATCTCAAAAGCAATAATGATAAAAACTACCCATTTCAATCTTCTTGATTTCTTTTGAGTCAGTGAAAAACTCCCATCATCCATTCGGTTTACCTCTGAATATTCTTGGAAGTCTTGTACACGTTTTTTCAGTTCTTCGTACAGAATGTTAATATGAGAAGTAATAGAAAGAGCTTTCTTAACAGCATCTTTTTCTACATAAACATTCATACAGCGTTCAGCAAATGCTTTTATTCCTTGTACGTTCAAGAAGTATTGATTGTACAATACTCTGTAGAGCCAGTATCTCATAAATTGAATTTAGTGTTAAATTTTAAATCTATTTCTTGTTCGGAAGTACGACGATTTACTAAGCCAAAACCGATTAGAAAAACCCCCATTCCAATAACCCCATCGTAAAAAATAAATAACACCAAACGGAGTTCTGAATGCTGAAAATCGGTAATATCCTCCAGTTTTTAATAAGTTTCCCCAAATCCAAAATCTGAACTTTTTAAAGATATTTTGCATAAAAGAGGTGAGTTTTGAAGAAGAATAGCTTTAACAAAAATAATATTTGATACTTTTGATGTAGGTTAATCATTAGTTGAGAAAATCTTTGTTTTACTTCATATAATCTCCATTATGACTATTGGCGAAAAAATTAGACACTTACGAGTACTTAAAGGGTACTCACAAGAGAACATGGCAGAGTTGATTGGAATATCACCTACTGCTTATGGTAATATCGAAAGAAATGGGACAGATATAAGTTTGTCCAGACTTGAACAAATTGCCAAAACACTTGAAGTTAATGTTTTAGATATTTTAAGTTTTGGGGAGAGAATATTTAACTATTTTAACGGACAAAAAAAGGCAATAGGTGTTATTTATGGAGGGGATAGCACAGATAAAAACTTGACGCATGAAATTGAAAAATTAAAACTTGAAATTGATAAAAAAGAAATTTTTATTGAAAAACTGTCCATTGAAGTTACCTACTGGAGAGAAAAGTATGAAGCATCAAGACCTTAAAATATTGATGCCCACTTTTAATATTTGTAAAAACGGTTTCACTTACCTAAACTTGCAGTCGAATTAACGATAAACATCAATACTTAATGAATATCCCTGCAGAACTCCGTTACACCAAAGAACACGAATGGGTACTATTAGACGGCGACACCGCCACCGTAGGCATTACTGATTTTGCCCAAAGCGAATTGGGTGACATTGTGTTTGTTGAAATTGAAACCGTTGGTAAAGCCCTGAGTGCCAATGATATATTTGGTACAGTAGAGGCTGTCAAAACTGTTTCGGATTTGTATTTGCCAGTAGCTGGTACGGTGTTAGAAGTAAACCAAGTGGTGATTGACTCACCCGAAACAGTGAACACAGACCCCTACGGAGCAGGTTGGATGATAAAAATGCAAGTAAAAGATATAGCATCGGTCGCTGATTTGATGGATGCAGAAGCCTACCAAACCCTTATTGGAGCATAAAATTTTTAAATTTTAAGAAAGCCCGAAAGGGCTTTTTTTATGCACCTCATCTCCTGGTGCTCATCTGCAAAGCGCATAGTTGAGTATGAGGTGAACATACACCAATTCCATGAAAATCCTGATTAAATCGGCCCTGTTGATTGATAAAATGTCGGAATGGCATGGCAAACAGGCCGATGTGTTGATTGAAGACGGTGTCATTAGCCAAATAGCTGATGACATTTCTGAGACTGCCCATGAAGTGATTGCTGCTGACAACCTGCATCTTTCGGTGGGTTGGTTTGACATGCGTACGCACGCTTGCGAGCCAGGCTACGAGCACAAAGAAGACCTCGTTACGCTATGTCGTGCGGCAGTGGCAGGTGGGTTTACCGAAGTGGCCATTTTGCCCAATACCAAGCCTGTGGTGCAAACCAAAGAAAGTATTCATTTTTTTAAGCATTTTTCAGCGAATCAGGCGGTTTCCTTGCATCCCATAGCGGCCATAACCCTGCATTGTGAAGGCAAAGATTTTACCGAAATGCTTGATTTGCATCAAGCAGGAGCAGTGGCGTTTTCGGACGGTGACAAACCACTGTGGCATCCAGATTTGCTTCTCAAATCGCTGCAATACCTGTATCCAGTGAATGGACTTTTGATGAATCGCCCCGAGGAAATTCACCTAACCCGCTACGGACAAATGCACGAAGGTATTGTTAGTACCTCGCTGGGACTAAAAGGCATGCCAGCAATGGCCGAAGAAATGGTGATTATGAGAGACTTGAAGTTATTGGAATATTGCAATTTTTCAAATAAC
>JBGAVQ010000210.1:0-9985 GCA_044228045.1 Spirosomataceae bacterium | reverse complement strand
GGTGTTTATACCAACACTGCGCTGCTCATGTTGGCTACCATGTTGATTCATGGAAGTGCTTATTGGACAGTTATTATTGTAAATATGTTTGCCACACTTATTATCTTTATTTTGAGGTTTCATTATGTAATTTACCTAAAGCCTCGTTTTGAGCAAAACACAGAAAGGAGTACCGTATGAAAAATCGCATAAGAATTGAGCGAGCCATTCTTGATATTACTCAGGCGCAATTGGCTGATAAAGTGAGCGTTTCTCGTCAAACTATTAATGCCATTGAAGCCAACAAGTATGTGCCATCGGCGGTATTGGCCATGAAAATTGCCCGTTATTTTGCCAAAACGGTAGAGGAGGTTTTTGAGCTGGAAGAAGAGGATTAAGGATGCTACGCAGCTGCGGATAATTAGTTTATACTACACCAAATGACCAATTATCTGTTATATTTTTCAATAGGGTAGCGTCGGTTTGCCGATGCGATTGCAAACGCTACCCTATTGAAATAATATAAACTACTTATATCGAAGAACTTAATACAATTTAGTCGCAGAAAATGCACTAAATGCCTCATTTGTTAAAATAGAGATTAGCGATTTTGGTTTTAAGCAATAATTTTGCATTCTTGCTATTGCTTAAACATAAACCATAAACCAACCGCTAAATCTATGAAAAGAGTCCTTTTTTTTGCTTTTTCGGCAATTCTGATGACCTCTTGCGTAAGTAAGAAAAAACTGGCCGAAGCCCAACAAAGCCTGGCTCAATTGCAAGCCTCGACCGATCGAGCAAAGCAAGAGTGTGAAACTCAAAACGGAGCGCTAAGCCGAGACAATTCGTCGTTGCGAGACCAAGTCAAAACCCGAGACAATGAACTTGCCAGTGAGCGTGCCAAAAGTAAATCATTGCAAGAGCAGTTGGATTTTCTTAAAAAAACCAACACCAACTTGTTAGACCGCCTTTCGGACCTCTCGATAGTGAGTAAAACTGGTGCCGAAAGTATCAAAAAATCACTCGAAGCCCTCAACGACCAAAGTAAGTACATTCAGGGGCTAACGTCTTCGATGCAACGCAAAGACTCGCTCAACATGGCTTTGGTGATGAACCTCAAACGCTCGCTGAGTAATGTCAATGACGAAGACGTAACCATTGAGGTCAAAAAAGGTGTTGTGTATGTGTCGTTGTCAGACAAGATGTTGTTCAAATTTGGTAGCTATGACATTACCCCTCAGGCAGAAACGGTATTAGGTAAAATTGCCCAGATTGTGAATGACCGCAAAGACTTAGATATTTTGGTAGAAGGCCACACCGACAATGTGCCGTATCGGTCGTCGTTTTTGGAGGACAACTGGGATTTGAGTGCCAAGCGGGCAACTTCGGTAGTGCGCCTGTTACAGAAAAAATACAACGTTGCCCCTGAGCGCATGACTGCTGGTGGTCGCTCAGAGTTTGTGCCAAAAGCACCTAACGATTCGGATCAAGGACGCAGCATGAACCGCCGTACTGAAATTGTGATTCTGCCCAAATTGGATCAGTTCTTCCAGTTGTTGGAGGCAAAGCGGTAAAAAACACTATTTATCAACGTCGGCGAGCAGTTCCACTGTGGGCTTAGCTTCGCCGACGTTTTTTGTTGCTATGTTAATAGCATAAAATACCAAATTGGCGGTTAAAACAATCCTATTTGTCGCTAAACGTCTGGCATTAACCCCTTTTTTCGGAAACTTGCAGGCTCTCATCAACGTTTCCGTTTCATGCGCTTGAATTTATACTTTTTATGTTGGGTAATTTCTACCTCTCTATTTGCTCAATCTCCCTCGTTTACGGTAAAATCTACCAACGAAAATATCACCGTTGATGGCGTGTTAGATGAAAAACTGTGGAGTCAAGACAAAGTTATGACGGGCTACTGGCAGTATTTTCCACGAGATAGCGTAAAAGCCAACAACCAAACCGAAGTATGGTTTGCCTACGACAAACAGTATCTCTACATTGCTGCCCGTTGCCATACCGTAGGCAAAAACTACATTATCCCTTCGCTTCGCCGAGATTTTCGAGCAGGTGGCAGCGATAACATCAGCTTTTTGTTAGACACCTTTAATGACCGCACCAACGCCTTTTTGTTTGGCATAAATCCATTAGGTGTTCAGCGGGAGGCTACCGTCATGAATGGCGGACAAGGCATTGAACCTCAGTATTTTTCTACTTCGTGGGATAATAAATGGTATGGTAACGCCAAAATTTATGATACTTATTGGACTTGTGAGCTGGCTATTCCGTTTAAAACTCTTCGTTTTAAAGAAGGCTCTGACCGATGGAATTTTAATAGCTATCGCTTCGAAATGCAAGGTAATGAGCAATCTACATTTACCCGGATTCCGCAAAATCAGGAGATTTTCAATTTGGCTTTTATGACTCCTATGCTTTGGGAAAAACCTTTGGGCAAACCTGGAGCTAACATTTCTATCATTCCGTACATCAATGCAGGCAGCTCCAAAGATTTTGAGAAAACCAATATCAATGCAGACACTCAAATTAAAGTAGGTGGTGATGTAAAGATAGGCATCACGCCTGGCCTGAATCTGGATTTGACTGTAAATCCTGATTTTTCGCAAGTAGAAGCCGACCGCCAAGTACAAAACCTGACTCGTTTTGATATTTCGTTCCCGGAACAACGGCAATTTTTTCTTGAAAACGCCGACTTATTTTCCAGTTTTGGTACTGCCGAAATCAATCCGTTTTTTTCGAGGCAAATCGGTATTGCCAAAGACACTGCCACAGGGCTTTACACCCAAAATGCACTTAGTTATGGAGCACGGCTAAGTGGCAAAATTGATAACAATTGGCGAATTGGTTTACTGAATACCCAAACCGCCAAAGATGCCGAAAAGGGTATTACAGGTGCTAACTACACCATTGCAGCCCTTCAACGAAAGTTGTTTTCCCGCTCAAATTTGTCATTGGTTTTTGTGAATAAACAAACACTGAATCAGGCTATAAACCCCAAAGCGACCGCTTATAATCGGGTAGCTGGTGCCGAATACAATTTAGCTTCGGCAGATAACCGTTGGTTTGGTAAGTTTTTTTACCACCAAGCCATCACACCGTTTGCTATTGATGACAAAAAGGCATTTGGAAGTGCCTTGAATTATAACGTTCGGAAGTTTACAATTGGTTGGTCGCAGCAATATGTAGGCAATGGCTACGATGCCGAGGTAGGTTTTGTACCTCGTAAAAACTACTGGCGCATGAAGCCCAGTGCTATTTTGAAGTTTTATCCCAATGCCAAAACTGTCAATAGATTCGGATTGGGTATTAGTTACGACCAAATCAATGTACCCAACTTAGGCATGACAGACCAAACACTTTCGGTGGGTTCAAGCATTTCGTTTCAGAATACAGGAGAGGCGTTGTTTTCGGTCAATCATAATTACACTTATTTGTTTGCAGCTTTTGACCCTACTCGTAGCAATAACAAAGTGTTGCCGATGGGTTCGTCGTATCGGTACAATAATTTCCAGTTTTTTTATATATCAGATCGGCGCAAGCGTCTGAGTATTACCACACAGGGAGTTGTTGGGCAGTATTTTGATGGGAGTATTCTAAGTACCGATAATTCTATTGTCTATCGCTATCAGCCTTATGGACTAATTACACTCAATTATAGTTACAGCCACATTCGTTCATCGCAAGGGGTGGGCAATTTGCACTTAATTGGCCCACGGCTGGACCTGACCTTCACCAAGAACCTGTTTTGGACTACCTTTTTTCAGTACAACAATCAAATCAATAACGTTAACATCAACTCTCGGCTTCAGTGGCGTTTTAAGCCTGTTTCGGATGTGTTCTTGCTATACACCGACAATTACGATTCGACCAATTGGAATGTCAAAAACCGAGCCTTGGTGCTGAAAGTAACGTATTGGTTAAATGTGTAGGATTGTGATTGGTAGATAAATTAGAGTAAAATTCTTATTCTAAAACGACATTCATTTTGGTAAGATAAGCCCCAATGTTCATTTGGATACCGTTGAGGAGTTCAATGTCTTTGTTCCAGTCAATCATACGCCAATCTTGCTCAGGCTCGGCTACAATTACGGTTTGAGTGCTACTCAATACCCAAATTACTTTTTGAACACCAAAAGCAAGCAAGTTTTTGGTTTTGGCAGCCAGGTATTCGTTGTTTGAAAAATGACTGTTGTCAATCTCAACATCTACCTCTATTTGGAGGATAGGCGGTACATCAAAATAATGTTTGTCAATCTTAGTGATTTGTGAGGCTTGATACACCAAAAGATCACCCGAAAAATTATTACGATGTTCTATATGAATGCCTGGTTCTCCAGTAAAAACAAAATACAAATCTTCACCTAAGTTTTTGATTAGTAAGGTGTTCAGGTATGCTATTAGGAAAGATTGTAAACTACTTGCTCCCATTATTTCTTCTGTTTTCTTTTGACCGAACAAAACACTCCGATAGCCTTTGTAATAGACAGGCTTCCCGTTCAGTACCTCTTTTATCAAGTAGTCTGGCACCTTGCGCTCTCGGCGTTTGGGTTTTGTGAGGGTAGTAACCATAGGGCATTAATTTTAAGCCAAGTTAGTGAAATCTTTTCAAGATGCGTTTCTCAATTGTTAGAAACCGGCCAATCAATCTATGATAAGCTTGTATTTGTCTAAAAGGCCTGCAATGTTTTGTGTTGAGAATTTGGCTTTGCTGATTCGGTTGGCCTCGGGGTCAATAGAGAAGTTGAAAGAGGTTCTTAAATCCGCACCTTCTAAGATGGTGTTGTCAAACTTTGCGCCGTTTAGGTCACAATTCTTGAAAGTAGCGTTAGTAAGGTCGGTTTCTACAAACTCCACTTCTTCCAATTTACAATCATCAAAATGGATTTTCTTTAATTTGAGCTTGAAAAACGAGGTAAAATTGAGCGTACACGATTTGAAAGTAAAGGAGAGCAAAAAACTATTACATTCGTCAAAACGCAAGCCTAACAGTTTGCAATTTTGAAAATGTACTTCTTTGAAAGATGTTGCTCTCAGTTTTGCCATGCTCAAATCGCATTGGTCAAAGGTACAGTCCACAAAAATGAGCTTAGCTAAATTAGCATTTGAAAAAACACAGCTCGAAAAAGTACAATTTTCGTACTCGCCTGACAGTGACATTTTTTCGGTAAAATTCTGATTCTTGAAGATTTCGCCCTCGGTATATTGGTCGTTCATTGGCTCTTGCTTATTTATGGCGGTAAAAATAAGCAGAGCTTGCGGAGTTTTAGCGTAAAGCAATAGTTTATTTGAACTCCAAATTCATCACCCAATAGTCAAAATCACCTTTACTGGCTTCTATTTTATTTCCAGAAATGCCTGATTTTGAAACACCAGCAAGTATAAAACCCTTTGGCGTGGCCACCAAGTTTGGGGAACTGTCTGAGTTGTCTCCTCCTAAGGTTTTATCCCATACTTTCTGGCCTGTATTATTCACTTTCATAACCCAATAATCAGTTGTAGTGCCGCCAATGTTAGCTTCTGTTTTATCACGAGTAATACCAGAAAGCGAAGAACCCGATACGATAAAGCCGCCGTCGGAGGTGGCAACCACTTTATACGGAACATCAGCTCTATCTCCTCCAAGGGTTTTGTCCCATAATTTTTGCCCTGTGCCGTTTATTTTGATTAACCAGTAATCACTTTCATATTTGTCACTGGTTTCGCTTTTGTCACCCGAAATACCTGAACTCGAATCACCAATAATCAAAAAGCCGCCGTCCGAAGTGGCAATCATGGAATGTGCAAGATCCCACTGGTTTCCACCCAAAGTCTTATCCCAGATTTTTTGCCCTAAACTATTGATTTTCACCACCCAGTAGTCTGTCGTGGCGGGACCTCCAATATTAAGCTCTGATTTGTCGTAAGAAATACTGGATCTTGAACTCCCTACGACCATAAAATTACCATCAAGCGTAGCCAATATGGTACAAGGGTCATCGCTATCTCGCCCTCCTAATGTTTTATCCCAAATTTTTTGCCCAGCGTTGTTAATTTTTAGCAGCCAATAATCACGATCTCCATAAGTTTTTTCTGTTTTATCACCCGAGATATTTGAAGTGGAAGACCCTACTATAATAAACCCTCCATCGGTAGTCGCCACAATAGAGGCCGCACTTTCAATTTGGTCACCACCATAGGCTTTGTCCCAGAGCTTTTGACCAGCACTATTTATTTTTAAAACCCAGTAATCTTGCCCGCCTTTGGAGGCCTCGGTTTTGTCACCCGAAATACCTGAGTCTGACCGCCCTACTACCATAAAGTTACCGTCTGTAGTAGCAATAATTTCGGTAACATATTCATTTCCGCTTCCACCAAAGGTCTTATCCCAGACTTTTTGGCCTGTGCTGTTGATTTTTGTTATCCAGTAATCGGTGTTGCCTCGGTTGGCTTCGGTTTTGTCGCCAGAAAGGTCAGAAGTTGAGTTGCCCAACACAATAAATCCACCGTCGGACGTAGCAATAATGCCTGTTGTGATGTCTGAGTCTGTTCCTCCCAAAGTCTTGTCCCATACCTTAGTAGGCAACTTATTGGTGTCTATCGCAGGGTCAGGCTCAGGGTCGTTGGTGCAGGTAGTAAAGGCAATTAGTACACCTATTAGAGACAGAATTTTGAAGGTTTTCATGGCGTTTTAAATTCAATATTCTCCTGGAAGCCTTACACAATAGTTAGGACGCATTGCATCATTCATGCATTTCTACATGAAGCAAGAGTAGTCTGTTTTTGATAAGTAAAAATAATACGTAAAAGCTGGCTAAACTATGACAATTGTCAGTTTGTTGTTTTCTGATATGATTCAGATTGAAGCTTTGTACAGAAGCGTTTATTTGTGCGCCGAAAAACCAATCAAAGGTGGGTCGTTAAAAAAAGTATTCCAATAGTCGGTATCCATTACTTTATTATCCAGAAATGGCCCTTCCCATTTGAAGTTTTTGAATCCAGCCTCCTCAAAACACGCCTCATAGGTTTGCGGACTTAGGTAATAGTTGTTAAAACTAAACTCCGTACCGTCAAGATTGTAAATAACGTACTTTACAAAATCGCCTTCTTGCCTTGTGGCAGTACTTTCTTTGATAAAGCCGTAGTCTTTGTAATTAGCATAATTTTCAAGTTTATTCATCGGGTTATCATTAAAGCCAATGAGTTTTCCGGTCGGTTTTAGGTTTATGTAAATGGCTTGGCACATCTGCAAAAGTTCTTCTTTGCTTTGGGCATAATTCAACAAATACATACACATCACCACATCAAAATCGCCTATTTTTCCTAAATCCAGCGCATTCTTTACCAAATATTGACAGCCAATTGGGTTTTTCGCTTCTTCTGCTTCTGCCAATTTTATCATTTCTGCCGATAAATCTACCCCAATGATTGTAGCTGCTCCCAGGTTTTTTATTTTTCGGGTATAGATGCCTTCGCCACACGCCAAGTCCAACACGTGTGCGCCAGTGATGTTGCCTGCTAAGGTAACAAGCGTGTATTCCTCAATACATTTTCGGAAGCCTAATTGCTTCGAGTTTTTGTATTGCTCGGCTATTTTGTCGTAAGAGTTATCGTCCATGAGATTTGTTGTTTATATGCTCACTCCAAAATTGTCCGTTTACAGCCATACCTTTTGCATCAATGGTAAAAATACGAAAGCGTATCGTAGCCAAGTTTGTCGTTTGTTAAAATCACACAGCAGAAACGACAAGCGAGCGGGAAGGTAGTACATCCCAAAAAATAACAAAAGTATTAACGTAATGCCTACTTTGCCTTCAATGGGCTCTGTTGAAAAGTCACCGTTAATGATGTTTGCGGTGAGGAGGCCACCCCAAAGCAATGAGGTAAGTACAGTTCCTGAAAAAATGAGTAATAAAGTAGATGCTAATTCGGTGCCAAAATCTATTGTATAGCTTGGGGCGTGTTTACTCCTTACCGATAAAACAAGTATCCAAACCATAGCAACAAACGCAACAAGGCTTATGCTTATGGAGACCGTGTCGGCCATCTGAAAACTACTCGTACCGATTATTACCAGAAAGATACAAAAAAGAGAAACATGGGCAATCAAAATAAAAAACATAGGCAGTGCAAACCAAGACCCCCAAAGGTTGAGCTGGTTAACAGCGTTGGCGGTCTTGTACCTTCGTAAATAAAGTCCCAACGCTTGCGCTACAATAGCACCCAAGACAATTAAGCCAAAAACGGTTTCATCGCCAGGCGAAGTAGTTTTTGACAGTACATGATGCCCAAAGTATCGGTTAAGGATGGGCTCTATCACAAAACCAAATACAAAAAATACAAGGTCAAACAGCAAGGCAAATGGATCCGCAATTTTTGAGGTAATCATGTAAGTGAGTTTGAAACATATAGCTTTAATAAGTTGATACAGTGCAATTACTTAATGCCTTGTTTGTTTATACCAAGTTGTAAAATGGTGTAAACGAAGATAACTTTGGACAGCGGCGACTGAATGTTGCTCCTGCGGTAGCTTAGCACTTATTTAGGGTAATTAGCACTTAATTTAATTCGTTTTATTTGCCTTAAATGCCTATCAGTGTGTCCAAAATGCACAACCATTAAGGCATGAATGCTTCTTCGTTTTTCTTTGCCCCAGCGAAATGTATAGTGTGCTTTTAAGTCGTAGTTGGTATTTCTAATAAATGAAAGAATACTTTCTCTGCCAAATAGAAAGAAAGTAAGGTTATCTTTCCCTTTCATAAAACCTAACGGAATGGCATTTCTTTCTGCTGTATGTGGGTTTGGGTCATCCATCCAAGCTAAGTAAGTACTGTCAGATAGTGCGGTTTTGTCTAATTCGGGTTCAGGGTCAGAGCTAAGCATGATATCGGCTTCTTGTTCAAAGATTCTCTCATATAAACCCAAATGCTCTAAAACTTGTCCAATTGACCACTTTTGAACCCCTTCTTTAAATGCCCATTGCTCAGGTGTAAGATTTTCTGTTTCACTAATGATTTCATTTTTAGTTCTTTCTAAATTATCAAGTAAAAACTTTCGATTGTTGTCTGTCCAGATTTTTTTTTCTTGTGCATGACAGAAACTTTGCGTGGTTACAAAGAAAAGCATTGAGTAACAGAAACACTTCATTACTATTTGGATTTTAGTTTTGCGTTAACCTTAACTGTAAATTAGTAGTGGTCTGACTATCATCTGCCCCTGTATCTTTGGTCAGACGATTGTCAGACCACTGGAAATAATCGAAAAATTCAACCGACAAACTATTGTTTTTCAAACACCATTCATCGCATCGTTTTTTATAATCGGTGCTACATCTAAGCAATACTCGCAACCGATAGATATATCATCAAAAATAGACCTAAATATAACAACAATAGCACACTATACGCCATTTCGTCCGTTTTTTACTCAAAAAACACTATTTCCCTGCCAAATTTTCCGAAAAATCAAGCTCGGCACATAATTAGCAGAGTCAAAAGTAAGGTGAGAAAATCCTATTCGCTCATGCTATCATTAACTCATTCAATCATTGTAGAGCCATGAATTTCAACCAATATACCATCAAAGCGCAAGAAGTGATTCAGCACGCTGCGCAAATGGCACAGGGCAATCAACAACAAGCCGTCGAAACAGGGCATTTGCTCAAATCGCTGCTCGAAGAAGACCCCAATACCTCTACCTTTCTGCTCAACAAGCTGAAAGTTAGACCCGAAGCCATTACTCCAAAACTCGAAAACATTGTCAATTCCTACCCCCGTGTGTCGGGTAATGGACAGCCCTATTTGGGCAACGAAATATCCAACGCCCTGCAAAAAGCGCAGAGCTATTTAAAAGAATTTAACGACGAATTCGTAAGCATTGAACTGCTCTACTTGGGCTTGATTGCGGGCAAAGATGCCACCGCTAATCTCTTGAAAGAAGCAGGCATGAAAGAAGCTGACCTAAAAACCGCCATCAAAGAACTAAGAGGCAACAATAACCCTGTGAAAGACCAAAA
>JBGAVQ010000209.1:0-9998 GCA_044228045.1 Spirosomataceae bacterium | reverse complement strand
TGTTGGGGTAAAATGTGTTGTTGCACAAAATTTGCAATACCTAATCAAGTTTGATAGAAAAAAAACATTTGATTTATTCAATATCCTAACTCAAACTCCTAACAATGATATATATAGCAATGCTATAAATGTGGCTTATTTGCTCGCAAAACAAGACTTTAAAGCCATTGAGCCATTTTACAATAATAGCCTTCTTCACTTAATTCAAGAAAAACATTTAGCTGAAATAGCGGTGAGTATCTTTTACTTATGGTTGATAGGTGTTGACGAATGTTATGAACTTCTAAATAATTTTCTTGAAAAAAGTGACACGTGTAAGTCAAGGATTTTAGCAGAGGCAGGAAAGCATCTTTTTGAAAGTAACGGCGAGTTTCATCAAAAGTGTGCTGCTATTCTTAATACATTTTTAGAATGTAACAATCCCAAAATAGTTAAGAGCTTTGATAGAGTTTTTAACAAAGAAAAAGCAAATTTTAAGGATTTACTTCCATTTATGAGGAAATACACGAAATCCCAAGCTATTAGTGTTGAATACCCTTCACACTTCTATATGTTTCTTTTAGATTTTACCCAAAATAACCCCCAAGAATGCTTAGACTTAATCGAAAATTTTGATACGAACCATAGTAAAAATAACTCTGGTGGTAAGTTTCTATTTAGCATTATTTTATCCAGTTATAGTAGCTTATCAGCTTCAAATACAGCCTATAAGCGAAAAGCTATAAGCATATTTGATAAAACTTTACGGGATAATTTTTTACGCTTAAATGCTATCCGTATCTTAGCCGATGCCGATAGCTAACCCTACATCTATATTTCAACCACTCACACACCCCCTTTGGCACATATTCAAAAAAATCTATATTTTCGCCAAATGATTTCCCACTTTTCCTTCAATCTTTCCGCTATGTTGATAAATGAAGCCGATACTCGTGCTAATTTAATAGACCCAAGCCTGAAGGGAGCGAGAGCATATCGTGAGAGAGTATTTTTTTACCGATGGTCGAAAACTGATTGGGGGCAAGCGAGGAACGCCCCTAAAACTATATGCTGAAATACCAAAATGTGAATTTGGTCTTGATTGAAGACCAAAAAGAAAGTCTATCACCTACCGAAGGACTCGAACAGGTCAAGAACTACGGTATCAAGCTGGGTTTGCGTATTCTTTATAGTACCAACGAGCATAAAATATATGAGCTTGACTTGCAAACAGGGGTGGGGGATGTTATATACACATACCCACGTCCGCAAGAGCTGCATCAACGGCTCTATTCACCAATGCAAACCCTCACCCAAAAGCTCTTGTCCATTTCGCTGCTCAAGTCTGATGGAAAGCAGCAACGCTACTGCCAAGAAATCGCCATTCGTCGTACAATGGAGGCTGTTGGCGATGGCCGAATAGGATATTACTCACCTTAGCTACTGGCACAGGCAAAACTTTTGTGGTGTTTCAGATTGCCTACAAACTCACCAAAAACAAGCTGATACAGTACGAGCATTTCAAAGAGTTTTTGGAGTTGTATCCGACCAAAGCCCTTAGCGGTAACAGTTGGAAAGTAGCTGTTTCAAACATCCAAAACACAGATTTATCAGCCAAAAACCCCAATAAACAAGCCCAAGCAAGCCTTGAGAGTTCGGCAAGGTTAGTAGAACTAATGGAGACCGACAACGAGCGAATCAACGGGCTGATGAATGGGTTGAAGGGGATTTGGGGAGCAACTAATTTAACGTAATAAGTTGATAGAAAGACTTAAAACCAAAAGTTATTCACCATGTTTAACATAAATTTACGAAACGCATATCTTAAAGAATATGAGTCAAATCCTCAGGCAAGAGAGTTTTTTGATTTTAAAATAATTGATGCTATCAGAATACATCTCAACCCTCTATTTCAAGCAATAGAAGCTGAATTCACCCTCGAATTTCAAGCACTTTTGCAAAAGATTGAAAGAGCTGAAAAAATTGGCAAAAACAGGATTGATAGGTTAACTAAAGAAATTGAAGAATGGAGTGAGGTGTTGGATGCAGAAGCCAATAGTAGGCTCTTCAATTTAGGAACACGAACATTCGGCTCACTAATTCTGGAGGCTGCAAATGGATTTCAACTTCTGGATTTTGTTGTAGAAGATAAACATTCTGGCTTAGAGGTTCGCAATATGCTCGAATGTTTTATTTCTGGCAACTTTGACCTTGATTCATCACTATTGAATGAGGAGGAAAATGAGATATGGGAATCAACTGAAAAATTCAGGAACATACCTTTTGCCAGACAAGCACAAATCTTTCTCAAACTCTGTGGCATATCAAATTCAAATTTTGATACCCTACGTAAATTCATAATGGATATTGTATTAGCACATTGTCAATCCATTCATTTAGACAGGCTTGTTTCTTATAGGGACGCACTGCTCAGAGAAAACTCCACCGAGAATGTACTAAAAGAATCTCCGAAAAAAGTCCTAATCGGTTTGCCAAAGTTAGGAAAAGAAGAACGAGAAAAAACGGATGGAATAACAAGTTTATCGAGAGTCCAAACAGCAATTTTAGTAAAAATGCTGAGGAAGCAAAATATTTATTTTAAAGACAACAGTTATCAAACCAACGAGAATATTTATATAGCTATTCAAGTACTGACTGGCTATGCCACTCAAGGGGTCAAAGACGATATGGGTATTCAAGAGTATAAGGAAAGAGACATGGATGTGGTTCAAAAAACATTGAAGAAAATGATAGACTTAAAAATCAACGACTTATAGCTTCTTTTGGGCTACAAATAAAAATTGTAGCCCTACAAAGCGGAAAACCTCAAATTATTTGTATATTCCTTTGTTTCGCCAATCGCAGTAAACCAAACTATCCCCTGCTTGTGGCGAACAATGAAAGTAATCCTTCTATCGCCAGAAGAGCTGCAAGACATAATCCACTTTAGCATTCGCAAATTCCTTGCAGAATCCGACAGTGCTCCGTCCGTTGACTACGACAAACCAATGACAATGGAGGAGGCTGCCGAGTTTCTTAATTTGCCCAAAGCAACGCTCTACCAGTTCACTTCTACCCGAAAAATTGGCTTCAAAAAATTAGGTAAACGTATTGTCTTTACCAAGCAAAATCTTCTTGATTTTCTCGAGCAAAACCAAAAAAAGAGCAAGAAACAGCTTGAAAATGAACTACTTATCCAGAAAGGAGGTAGGCGGCAATGACAGCACTAAGTGTAGCCTACTGGCAGCGGGTAGCCGAACAAGAGGAACGATACCTTGAGTCTCATATCAAGCGCAAGCAAGCATACATCGCCCGTATCCGCAATAAATCCCTCGAAGCAATTACAGAGGCAGAGTATCAATCAGCCCAGCGAACAGAGGACGAGGTGAAGTTTTTGGTGTCTGTTGCAGCAAACACAAAAAAACTAAGGGAGGCGTACTTGCAGCAGTCAGCTGCAGAAGCCGACGAATTAGTGCGGTTAGAATGCGAAAATGGCGGCTTAAAATATGAATTGAGTCGCTATAAGTCCTCATTAGCTGATACTATGCAAACCATTGAAAGTCAACACAATGACTGTATTTTCTTACTAACCCAACTCAAAAACAAACTTACAAATGAGCGTACTTGATAATCTAATAAACCAATACACCCAAGAATATGCTTTGGCGAGCGACACTCCAAGCATGGTTATTGACCCACTTTGCGAACAACTGCAAAAAACTCGGAAGTTCATTGCGGAACGGAGTTGCCAAGAGATACATTTTTCTCAGCCTATTTTATCACTTCGAGGTGATGGCATCATCTTCCCCAACACAATTGCGATGGTGCAAGGGCAAAAAGGGGTGCATAAGAGTCGCCTCACAGAAAATATTTGTGCAGCTTTTTTATCAAAAAATCCCACCAAAAATTTCATTGGTTTTAAGGCTGCTCCTTTCAAGCAATATGTAGTAGTCTATGCCGACACAGAACGCAACATCAAAGACCAGTTTCCAGCTGCCATCCAACGAATCAAGATGCTGGCAGGATACGACCGCACTGAATCGCCCCCTAATCTTGATTTTATCAGCTTGTTGGAAATCGAGCGAAAAAGCCGCTTTGAAGCCCTAAAAAGCTATATGCAGGACTTGCGTAGTCGCTTCCCTAAAGAGATGATAGTAGTAGTACTGGACGTAATGACCGATTGTGGTGAGAACTTCAATGACCCAAGAGAATCTCTGAAATTGATTGACTTTTTGAACGTTCTCATCAACCAACAAGACATCACCTTTATTTGCGTAATTCACGAGAATCCTTCGTCATCTGGTGAATCTAAGGCACGTGGTCATACTGGAACAGAGGCAACAAATAAGGCTTCTACGGTCATGCAAATTAGCTTGGAACGTGGTGCGAATGGCGTAATTACTGACCTCATTGCTCTTAAATTTCTGCACACTCGAAATACCAAACGGCCAGAAACCCATTATCTACGCTATTCCGAAGAGGCCAAAAGCTTAGTAGTGGCCGATGGCGAGTTTGTACACCAGCAAAAAAGTTTAAAAGCCGAAAAAGCCGCTTTGCCTGCGCTGAAAGACTGGTTGGAGGAAACCCTTACAGATAAAAAAAGCCGAGAAACACTACTATCAGAGGTACAAGCGGCCTTTCAATGTAGCAAGCGTACCGCCGAAGAGCGGCTGAAATCCTTGGAGGAAGAAGATTTTCTCAAAAAGGAAAAAGATGGCAAACAGGTGTTTTACCTACTTGAAGTAGTACCCTTCTAAAACCTTTGCAAACGCAAGGCCCTATATAGGAGTTTGCATTTGCAAACATTAAATAACGCTTACTCATGGAAAAAACAAAGAGTTCTTTTAAAATGACTTCACGCACCGCTTTGGCACAACGGTATGATGTTTGCCTGAATACCTTCAATAAAATGCTGGCTAAAATCCCTCATTTTAAAATAGACAAGTCAACAAGGGTACTCACGCCCAAAGAAATAAGCATCATATTTGAACATCTGGGCGAACCACCAGATTAACCCGAATTAACTTGCGTTAATTCAAATTAACGTTCATTAACCCCAATTAGCCTCAAACCAGTTAATAGGTTTTTTCTAATTTTCAGCATCTAAAAATCAACATAATCAAGATGCAAGAACTAAGAACAGGTAGAGCATTACAGTTGGAGGGACTCCAATTCGCTCGCAACAAAGTCACCTTAGGGTTTAAGTGTGATGCAGGCACTAAAATACAGTTAGCCCAAGAAGCACAACAGCATGGCATGACGCTAAGTGAATACGTGGACACTTTAATTGCGAATCGTTTTTCTAAACAAAGCTCTTATGAGTCTTTGACACACAGCGAAAGACAACAAAAGATTATTCGTGACTTAGAAGAAAAAGTGTCGTTTTATGAGAGTGACATACTCAAAAAGGCATTCTATGCACATCAAGGAAAAACAATTACCTACAAAAACTATAAAGGCAAGGACGAGCAACGGACAATAAACCGAATAGAAGATGTTTTTGCTGTTTTAACGAACACTGTAAAACTGGTATAATCATGTTTGAAGTTGTCTCAACCCCATTTGCTGACACGGTAAAAAGTTTACCAAGTCAGCCTACGAACAGTCGCATGGATAATTCGCTGGATGACTATGACTCATCGTCCGATTGGATAAGTACACTCGGTCAAATCATCTTTGTTATTGCTTTGCTTGCGTTATTTATTGGAGGTGCTAAATGGCTCATTAAGTACTTGAAAGCCAAACAGGAACAACGAGAAGAAGAGGAATTGGTTGTTAAATTACGGCTGATACAGAACAATTAACTTGTCTTTAATACTTAGGAATTTTACAGTTTAATAGACTTACAAGCTGAGTACCCCAGCATTTCGCCCATTGACACATAGCCCAACCGATTGGTTATCAACTTGGTTTTGCCGATTTGTGTTTCGGGCATATTGGCGTTGCTGTGTCCATAAATCCAATAATCAGGTTGGGTTTCAGTTATGAAATCATCCAATTTTACCACAAAACCTTGTGAGAGCAAACTTCCCTCGTGCCGCTTGTGTTCGCAACGGTAGGTAGGCAAATGGTGGCTTATCACTACCGTTGGTTCATCTTTTAATGCGTGAAGCGTAGGAGTCAAAAACGCTTTTGCCGACTCGTGCAGAGCATTGTAGCCTTTTACCATCAGAGGCTTGCCTTCGTAACTTGTCAAATGAAAGTCAGACATTCCCCGTTGGATGGTCTTCTCGTTTAGTTGGTCAATGTGTGTCCAAAGCGTTGAGAAAACCATGTTTACGCCCAAATACGAAACTTTCACGTTATTGACTGCCCACAAATTTGGTTTGAGTTGGGTATGGATGGGCTTCTGCCAGTCGGCAATGCTGTCATTGCGGTAAAACTCGTGATTCCCTGCCAACCAATACACTTGCTGAAACTGTTTACAAAGTTGCTTGAACCATGTTTGTTCGTAGGTGCGGGTACGGTAGTAATTCAAATAACTTACATCTCCTGCCAATACCAACACATCGCCCACTGGTTCGATGGGGCAATCTGACAAGAATGTTCGGTTCGTGTCAAATTCTAAATGTAAATCGGAGCAGTATTGAATCGTCATGGGATGGATGATAAAACACAAAGCCTGAATGCTTGTGACATTCGGGCTTTGTGGCTGATTGAGACCGTATCTACGATTGGTCGCTACGCCTACCCACAAAGCCCTGACTGTCCCGACGTAAAATGTCAAAACAAAGGGATGCTTTCGGTTTCTGCCGAGTAGAAACGACTAAGTTGTTCTTCGTATTCCAACAAGATTTCCGTAGTTATCACCAATGCTAAGTCACCAGCTAAAACTTTGTCATAAATCCATCGGAACTGCGAGCGTTTCGGCACTACCACCAAGAGACAGTTGGTATCAACAAGATTTTCATTTTGTTAAATCCTGTTCTAATATTTCAAGCATTTTATCGTGGTTCAAGCCTTTTTCCTCCCAAATATTTTCCATCAGCCTATCGGCTTTGTCGGCATAGTATTTTGCTATGAGCTTTTGCAATGCCATTGTTTCTTGCTCATTTACGTTCTGCCCGCTGAAAAACCGCAACAGATGCAACTGTATCGGGTTCAGTTTGGGTGCTAAACTTGCCATATTTCTAATTGGTTTTTACACAAAGTAAAAAAAAGGCTGTAATCAACCCAAAATCATTCGTTCTATATCCGTTTTAGCTTTTTCAAGCACCGCTTTCGGTAACAACTTGATAGCCTTTTGATTTGGCTGTAAAAATAAGGTTTTTTAATGAAGTAAAATATGGGCGATAGAGGACACGCTCCTATTGCCCATGCTGCCTGTCATTTGGGAGAGTGAGTGGTTTTGGGGTTAGGGATGCCTCTTCACAACACTTTCTTTTTGTGATGCCATCGTGCCTAAAAACGCTTCAATTTCCCCCCAAAAAACCGTTCGATAAATTTCACCTCACTTTTTCGGCAAAAAACTTGACTTTGTAAATTTATCCTATTACCATCACACCGTCTATTTACTTGCACCTAACTCAGTCAAAGATGTGCTATTTGCGTTGGATTCTTTTAGGCTTGCAGCTTGTTTTCTCCTTGTCATTATTTGCCAATGACGACAACCCAGCAGGCAAAAAAGCAAAAAATAACCCATTGGCTTCCAACGAAGTAGCAAGCCTTCGTCCTCGCACCAAAGGGCTACGGTTTGGGCCTACTCAGCTACAAAACCATTGGTTAGACCCTATCCGATTTACGATTGAAAGCAACAAAACCGAAGTTGACCCTGGTGAAGAATTTGAACTAACCATTACTGCCGAACTCATCGATATTTCACCTTCGTTATTTTTCTTCTTCGAGGAGCAATTTAGTTATAGCATCAAGTTATTAGCCCCGTCCGATTTTGAGCAAACTGGCGGCAACTACACCGATTTTGTAGGAGCAAGCCTTAGCCTTGCCCAACCCAAAATGGTTTACACCGTAAAAGGACGGCTTACCACCACGCAAAACGCCTACCTTTCCATACTTAGAGGCCCCATAAGGGTAACACCCACCACCCTATTTGAGCAAAAAAAGGGTGTGTTGATTCGCTTGAAGGGAGAGTTCCCCCTCGACGAGAAGGTTTCTACCCCCAATAGTACCACCACGGGATTTAGTGCGTCTTTATCGGCTTCAAGTATATGCGTAGGACAAGACATTACCTTTACAGCTTGTGGGTGTAATGGATTTGTTTCATGGCTGGGTGGATTTGATTCAAATGGTTCTTGTGATACCCAAACACTCACCATGACCCAATCCGTTTATGTTACCTTCTCTGCCGTATGTTCGGCAACAGGAGAAACAATTCCGATGCAACTATCGGTTCATTCATATCCTGACCCACCCCAAGTTGGCCCAGACAGAACAATAGTTGTTGGCCAATCAACTGCAATTGCCGCATCAGGGTGTTCAGGATTGATTACTTGGAGTAATGGCCAAACAGGGTATAGCATTGCTGTAGCTCCTACAACCACTACTACCTACACCGCAACCTGCACTTACGGTGTCAATTGTACCTCGGGGCCTTCAAATGCAGCAACAGTCACAGTTATCAATTGCAATACTTTTACCGTTGAACCTCAAACTCAAACGATTTGTAAAGGTGTTTCTACAACTTTATCTGCATCAGGTTGCACAAACGGTTCAATATCATGGAGTAATTCACAAACAGGCAGTAGCATTACCGTTACACCTACACAAACCACTACCTATACAGCCTATTGCACGCCTAATAATTATCCAAATGGCCCATGCCCTGTAACATCAGCATCGGCCACCATCACCGTTGTTCAACCCATAGCTGCCCCAACCATAAGCCCCAGTTCGGCACAGCTTGAACTCGGACAATCGCTTACACTTGCCGCTTCGGGTTGTGAAACAGGCACAACTATTTGGAGTACAGGAGCTACCACAGCCAGCATTGTCTTCACCGCTCCCAGTGTGGGAACATACTCATTTTCAGCCCATTGCTTCAAAGACGGGTGTGCCTCCCCCGATGCTGGTGTTACCATCACCGTTGCTGTTACGTGTAGCAGCCAATTCACTGTGAGCAGTAGTCGTGATGCCATCTGCCCTACCGAAACCGTTACCCTTTCGGCCAGTGGGTGTATCGGAAACCTTAGATGGAACAACGGAGCAACTGACAATAGCCTCACCGTATCGCCTGCCGCCACAACTACCTTTGCCGCCACTTGCGAAAAAACAGGCTGCCCTACCTTAACCGCCCAAAAGCAGGTTATTGTTAATACCCCGCCCGACCCAGTCACCATCAGCTCCAATGCTGCTAATCACACCATCAACATGGGGCAGTCCATTACGCTTAGTGCTACGGGTTGTAGCAATGGCACGGTCATGTGGCAAGGTACGCTTGGTTATGCTGGTAATTCCTTGGTGTTTACGCCTACCCAAGCAGGCACGTTTCCCTTTGATGCCTATTGTGACGATGGCTGCCTCTCAACATCCACTCGGGTCAATGTGGTTGTTAGCCCATATAATTGCGACTTTAAAGTGACTCGCAGCCCCGACGTGCAAGAAATTTACAGGGGTGAGGTTATCAAGTTTACGGCGGTGAAGGGGACTACAATGGATGCCAACGCTGTGTTTACGTGGAATCATGCCACCTGGAAACACTTTGTGGCCGATAGCTCCGCCGTGGACAGCACCCAAACTCGTAACGGTAATATCGTGTTTGTGCGCCCCTTAGCCGCAGGCAACTTTACCTACCGCATCAGCGTGGTAGGCACGCCTACTTGTTACCAAGACATTACCCTCAAAGCCCTAAAATTTGACTGCGCTTGCACCGACTGTACCCTGCCTGCCGTAGCCGATACCGACAACCCTGACCAACTGGCTTCATGGCAGGGCAACACAGGCTTCAATTATGTGCTTGAAAACACGCATTTGGACGGGGCTGGCACGGCAGCAAAAGTACAAGCCAAGATTACCTATTTAGACGGCTTAGGCCGACCCATCCAGCAAATAGCCGTAAAAGCTGG
>JBGAVQ010000208.1:0-10004 GCA_044228045.1 Spirosomataceae bacterium | reverse complement strand
AACTCCGCTGGGTATGCCCACATAAATGCTGGAAGCGGACCGTCTTCTTTTTTGTAATTAGCTGGTAAATAAAGTGTTGCTGATAAGTCCACACCGTCGGGGCGTTTGTAGCGAAGCATTTGTTTGGTTACCCCTTTAAACTGTGGATAAGGGTGTGGAAAAGCCGTGATTTGTGTTAATATGGGCTCGGGAGCAACTTTACTTTTTTTCTTGGAAACTGGTGGTGGGTTGAGCAAGCGCACAAAGTAATTCGGATTTTCGTTTGGAGATTCTCTGCTCGTCAGCACCGTTTGTTTGTCAAAGTCCAAGATACTGATTGGTCGTTCGTAGTAAGGAGCTTCTGAGCGCCAAAGGCGTTTGGTTTGCTTGGTGGTCAGGTTCAGTAAGTCCACAAAGGGGCGATCTCCTTCGGGCGAGGCCCCATTGCCCAGCATATACACACTGTTGTTATTGACCAAAGCCAATACATTTCGTCCAAATTCATTTTTCTTCATTTCAGGACTTCCTGGGTCGTTGTAGTTATCTTCCGATGACATCTCCACCAAGGTTGTCGGATTACCCGGCTGACTTGGATTGATTAGTCGAGTAACGGTCTTTCGAGTCGAATACCAAGATTCTCGAGCCAATGCAATCTGACTATTTCCCCAGGTGATACCAGCAAAGCGATAGGTAGAAGCATAAATCTCTTTGGGCTGTGCATCAAACGGAGCATCAAGGGTATAAACCTTGTCACGAACTGCCACTTTTTTCTTAGAATCACCCCCATCTTGAGCTTCAACCCAGTAAACAGTAGCAGGAGCGTCGGCCCGCCAGTTATGACCTCGAGGTCCCGCAACCGTAGCATCAGGTGAGTAAGGTGAGTTTTCTACCAAGGGTACATCGTACAATTGCTTAACTAACTGTCCGCTTGCTGAATATACCTCAATGTTTGCTGGAAAACGTGCTGCCGTTACTAAATATGAATAAGGCTTATGCGTGGTTTTCAGCATCACATATTGCCCGTCGGGTGATACAGAAGCGGTTGAAACCACCCCTGTTTTTCCGATTTGTTGTGTTGATCCATCCAAGCCCACTTTCAGTACTTGCGAAGTACAATAGTAGTCAAATAGTTTTTCGTCATAAGGATTTTTGAGAAGGTCTTGATAGGTAGGAGCTTGTGCTTTTTTGCCTAAGTTTTCTTGTACAGTAGGCCCTGTTGGCGCTAAGGGTTTTATGGGCATTGCATCTCTTGTTGGTATGGTTTTTACCAACAATGATTTATTATCCGAAAACCAATCAATAGCTGCCCCATAAGCGGCATTTACTGCAAAGTTTCCTAATCGGCTGGCAGTAGCCGAGGCCACATCTACTACCCAAAGCTCAATATGGTCAGCAGCGGTGTGAGTCATGGCAATTTTACTTTCATCCGGAGACCACTGAATACCTCCCAATTTGGGGTTAGATGGCAAGCCTTTCACTGGCGTTTCAATTTTTGTAGTCAGGCTTTTAAGGGTTAAGCCTATTGTGTAGTTACTCCTGCTTGGTCCATTGATGGCGGGGTTTATTCGTAATCCAGCAATTCGTAGCTCGGGTTGAGCCAAATCTTCTATCGAAGGCATTCCTGAGCGTTCCATCAAAAGCATCCAACCTTTTTCGCCCACATTTACCAAGGGTGGGAGTGGAGCCGTAATCATGTCGGCGAGTACTTTTGGGGGTGTTTGATACGTGGCATCTTGCGCCAATACAGGGCTGGCAACGAGCAAGCTCGCCATTATCATTAAGTTGAAGAAGTGTTTTTTCATTGGTATGTTTGTTAGGTTTTAAAGGTTAAAAGTAAGTAATTTGTTTGTAATTGACTAATCAAACGGGTTTGTATTAAAATGCTTTCAGATTTCGGAACTATACTATTATATATTATAGTGGCTATCATATTTTTGGTGGTCATGTTTGGTATTTCAAAACTGCTTCGTCCCGACCACCCAAACATCGAAAAACTCAGCACCTACGAGTCGGGCGAAGAGCCCGAAGGTAATGCCAATGTTAAGTTCAACGTACGGTTTTATGTAATCGCTTTGATTTTTGTTTTGTTTGAAGTTGAATTGGTTTTTCTGTTTCCGTGGGCAACAGTTTTTGGACAAGAAAACCTCATTACCGAAACTAATGGCGTTTGGGGATGGTTTGCTTTGGTAGAGATGTTTGTGTTTGTGGGGATTTTGGCACTGGGCTTGGCCTACGCTTGGGTAAAAGGCCATTTAGATTGGGTAAAACCCCAGCCCAAACGGCCTATTTTTGAGGGGAAAGTGCCGCCCCAACTTTATGCAGACCTCAACAAAAAGTACGAAAAATGACACCCGATTTTTTGAAAGATATTCCTGCGCAGGAATCTCACAAAACAGGTGAGGGCGAAATTATCATGACCACCCTCGACGATTTATTGGAATGGGCTCGCCTCTCGTCGCTTTGGCCCGTTGGGTTTGGGTTGGCCTGTTGCGCTATCGAAATGATGGGGGCTTTTGCTTCTAACCATGACCTCGACCGCTTTGGCGTATTCCCTCGGCCTTCGCCCCGTCAGTCAGATGTGATGATTGTGGCAGGCACTGTTACTTTCAAAATGGCCGACCGCATTCGCCGCCTTTATGAACAAATGCCCGAACCCCGTTATGTGATTTCGATGGGCAGCTGCTCCAATTGTGGTGGTCCCTACTGGGAGCATGGCTATCATGTAGTAAAAGGAGTGGACAGAATCATCCCCGTAGATGTGTATGTGCCAGGCTGCCCGCCTCGCCCCGAAGCACTGATTGGGGGAATTATGAAACTGCAAGAAAAAATAAAAGAAGAAAAATTGCTTGCCCAAGCAGGTGTCAGACCTTCGGTACAGACCCTTGACCAACCGGAGGCTGCGCCAAAAGTCTGACCTATACCTCTTGTTATCCTACCATCAAATTACAACCCCGTACATCGGAGTTGTCGAATCGCCCCAATACCTTAAATTGATTTGATTGTGGAAGAAGCGAGCCAAGGTCTTTAGTTTCGATAAAACAACAGGAATCCACATTGCCCAAATCAATTAGGTTAATGCCGCCTCGAACTTCTGCTTGACTGGTAGTAGTAAGTGGGTCGTTTATTTCTCGGATAATTACCATCATAGTTGAAGGTAATTCAAAAACACCACTTCCTATTGAGTACCCTTGTGACATCAATTCTGTCATGCCGTATTCTGAATGAATGGTCGGAACACCTAAGCTTTTTGTTAAGATGGTGTGTACCTCTTCCCTCAACAATTCTTTACGTCGGCCTTTCATACCACCCGTTTCCATAACAGTTAGGTTAGAAATTTGAAAAGGAGTGTCCAGAACTTCTGCCAAATCAAGCAATCCAAAAGTAACTCCCCACAACAAGATTTTTTTGTGTGATGACCAGCTTTCGACACAACGCAACTGCTCAATCAACTCAGGAATATTATGTAAATAAAAACCTGAAAACAACGACTGACTCTGTTGAATAAAATGCTCAATCATGTAAACCAACGATGACCCCGTGCGCTCGAGGTAGGAGGGAAGCAACGCTAACAGATGGTAATTAGAAAGCGGCCCGTAGTATTGTTCAAAGATTTGCTGGCTAAGGGTTAAATAAAAATCAGGGTCAGCCACATAGTGTCGGCTGGTTTGTTGGCCAGTAGTGCCGCTACTTTCAAACACTATTTTTTCTGTCGTTTTTCCGGTGATTACTTTTTGTGTTTTGAAAAACTCAATCGGTAAAAAAGGAATTTGTTCAAGCTGCGTAACCTTAGTTGGCGAAATATTCAAGTGATGGATATACGCTTTGTACACGGGGTTTTCGGCAGCTTGGTATTGGAATAGTTCCAAGGCCAATTCGTTAAAATCTGTTTGATGAAACAGACTTTTGCTCAATTGTAGCACCTGCTCTTTAAACCGTTGATTCAATTCCATTCCTAACGTTTTTCAAAACAAAAGGCCGCCGAGTTGTTTCATCTGAACCTGAAACTTCGACGACCTTTTTGTTAGTGATAATCTTTTTATCTGTATAATACTTTTAAAAAGTACAATTAGTTTAATATGCTCAATTCAGTTTCTACTTTCTTTTCGGCTGGCAATACAAACTGCATTGGTTTCTTGACTTGCTCGGGCAGTAAGGCTATTTCTAATACTTCGTCGGCCCTATCTACATAGTGAAACGTGAGGTCTTTGATGTAGTCTGCTTTTATTTCTTCTACATCTTTTCGGTTTTTGTAACACATTACAATCTCCCGAATACCCGCCCGCTTGGCCGCCAAAATCTTCTCTTTAATACCTCCTACGGGTAGCACTTTGCCTCGTAGCGTAATCTCGCCCGTCATGGCTAAATAAGGCTTTACTTTCCGTTGTGTAAACACCGAAGTCATAGACGTAAGCATGGTAATACCTGCCGAAGGGCCATCTTTGGGTACGGCTCCTGCGGGCACGTGTATGTGCAAATTATAGTTATCAAATAACCGATAGTCAATATTCAACTCATCGCTATGGGCTTTTAAGTAAGAAAGTGCTGCTATTGCCGACTCTTTCATAACATCACCCAATTGTCCCGACAGCGTTAGTTGTCCCTTGCCTCGGTTGAGCGACGACTCAATCGTCAAAATCTCACCGCCTACCGATGTCCATGCCAAGCCAGTTACCACCCCGGCAGTTTCGTTATCAGCGTATTCTTCACGGTCAAAAGTTTCTACACCAAGCAATTTTACTACGTCTTCGGGGCGTATCGTTTTGGCGTAATCTTCTTCCATCGCTATGGATTTGGTGATTTTGCGTACCAGCGAGCCAATCTTTTGTTCTAATTTGCGCACACCCGACTCCCGAGTATAACCCTCTATTATTTTCTGAATGCCAGCATCTGAAAAATTAAGGTTTTTGCCCTCTAATCCATGTTCTTTTCTTTGTTTTGGAATGAGGTATTTCTTAGCAATTTGGAGTTTTTCTTCTTGGGTATAGCCACTTATTTCAATAATCTCCATGCGGTCTCGCAGGGCTGGATGAATAGTGTCTAACGAGTTAGCTGTGGCAATAAACATCACCTTAGAGAGGTCATATTCTACCTCTAAATAATTGTCGGTAAAGCTATGATTCTGCTCAGGGTCAAGCACTTCGAGTAAAGCAGACGAAGGGTCACCCCTAAAATCAGACGAAACCTTGTCTATTTCATCCAGAATAAACACTGGATTCGATGATTTTGCTTTGCGGATATGCTGAATCACCTTGCCTGGCATGGCACCTATGTAGGTTTTGCGGTGGCCTCTGATTTCGGCTTCGTCGTGTACGCCGCCCAATGCCATACGGATATACTTGCGCCCCAATGCCTTTGCCACCGATTTGCCCAGGGAGGTTTTACCCACGCCCGGAGGCCCATAAAGGCACAAAATGGGGGCTTTCATGTTGCCTTTCATTTTGAGTACTGCCAAGTATTCGAGCATACGCTCTTTTACTTTTTCTAAACCAAAGTGATCGGCATCTAAAATCTTTTGGGCTTTTTTGAGATCAAAATTATCTTTGGTGTATTCGCCCCAAGGCAAGTCAACCATCAGTTCGGTGTAGTTCATTAACACCCCATAGTCAGGCGACTGTGAGTTGGTGCGTTGTAGCTTGGCGAGTTCTTTATTGAAATGTTCGTTGGTTTCTTTGCTCCATTTTTTCTTAGCTCCTTTGGCCCGTAGGGCATCTAATTCTTGCTCCGGAGAGTCCACGCCGAGTTCTTCTTGCAACACCTTTATTTGCTGACGGATGTAATAATCTCGCTGTTGTTGGTCAATGTCCGAACTCGCCTTACTCTGAATATCCCGCTTCAATTGCAGGTACTCAATGTCTTTCATCATTAGTTCCAGCAATTTGGTGCCTTGCTCAATTGAATGGAATGTTTCAAGCAGTTGCTGTTTTTCGGCAATGTCGGCATTGTTGTTGGCCGACAAGAAATGAATCAAAAAATTATTAGACTCAATATTATCTAAGGCAATTTGGGCTTCTCGTGGAATTTCTGGATTCAAGAACAAAATCTTAGAGGCCGAATCTCGTAGCGATGCCACCAATGCCTTGGCTTCTTTTTTGGGCTTTGTCGGAAAGTCATCGTCAATATAATGTACCCTTGCGGCAATGTTGGGCGTTTCTCTCAAAAACTCCTCAACCTCAAAACGTTTCCGTCCCTGCACAATAATTGTTACGTTTCCATCGGGCAATACAATCATTTTTAAAATGTATGCAACCGTTCCGACCTTAAACAGGTCTTTACTATCGGGTTCGTCTTTGCTCTGGTTTGCCTGAGCCAAAACACCAATGGTACGGTTGCCCTTGTAAGCCTTTTTTACCAAGCGTACCGACTTTTGCCGACCCACCGTAACAGGTATCACCATTCCAGGAAACAACACGATATTCCGAATGGGCAAAATGGGTAACTCAGCCGGAAGTTCTTTGACATCATCATCGGGGTCGTTGTCGCCAGTAGGCATTGGAATAAATTCCATGTTCTCAAAGTCCACATCGGACAGTCGCACAGCCCTCACTATATCCGTTTTTTTGAAGCTCATTATGTCAGGTTTTCTGTCAAACTGACAGACAATTTATTAGTTATCTAATTACTACGCAAATTTTTAATAGCGTATCTATATGGTGCAAGCACTATGCCATTTGTTATAATGACAGAAATACAGAAAGATTAGTTGCAAACAATAAGTATAGTACTTTTTAAAAGATAAATATGTTATATACTTTTTAAAAGTATAAATAGTATAGAAATTCAACTTTTTAACGTCGGCGAGCAGTTCCACTGTGGGTTAAACGCCAGTGAGGTTTTAACGTCGGCGAGGTTCAAAACCTCGCCGACGTTGCCTTCATAACTCAGCAATTATTATATTGTAGTATCCATTTTTAAACTCAATAACTAACCCTTGCAAATGACGTTCCGTACACGAGCACCCTGTTAATAAAGATAGTACCAATTAACCCAATTTTAGCATGTAAAAAGACCGAAAATGAAGCTATCAACGGCAAGCAGCAAAATAATTTTTGTGAGGGCTTTCTTGACTGGTAAAATTTATCTTCCTATTATTGCCTGCTAATTGTATTTTCCAACCAAATCAATTAAAACAAATGTTTAAACCTTTACAGCTCATGCGAAAACTAACCCATGTTTTCAGATGGTGCTTGGCGGCAATCCTACTCATGGTAGGCACAGTCGTTCATGCAAACATCCTTCAAGTGACGACGAGCACAGGATCATCCACCTGTGCTGGTAGTACACACTCAGTAACACTCGCTGGTGTTTTTAATCCAGGGTGTACTGTTTCCCTTTATTTGGTTAATGACGCTGGTACTCAAATTGGACCAGCTTTGTTGTCAAACCAAATTGCAGGGGCACAAACCTACACAGTGACGATTCCGTCAAGCACGCCTGCGGGTCAGTATGCGATTCGTGCTATCTCTAACTGTATTCCTCTTGTGGATGTTCCACTTGGAATAGATGGGGGGGCTTTTCCATTAGGTCCTCTTAACGAAAGTGATGACTTCGCTGTGTCGGCTGCTTATTTAGCAGCAGGTACTGTTAGCTGGGACAACTCGCTTACAGCTGCTGCTGGTTTCAGCACAACAGGTCCTGCAATAGCTTGCTTGGGTACTGTTACTTCTGGAAACCTTACTTTGCGTGCTGAATCGCTCACAGGTGCTTCTGCTGGTGATTTCTTTTTCTGGTATAAAGACGGTGGTTCAACTCCAGTTGCTACTGGCGTAATTGCTACTGCTGCTGGCCCAGATGCTGAATATATCATTGCCAGTCCTGCGGCATCAGCAGCGGGTACTTACACGCTTGTACTTTCTAATACTTTAGGTACTTGTACCAGAACAATTGGATCTATTGTAGTTCAAATTAGCAACGGCCCATCGTTGGTTAATGCTAACTATCAAGATTTGCCTTCTTCTATTTGCGCTGGTGGTACTGCCAGTGTTAAAATCACTGGCGCTGCTGGTGGTTCGTCGCCATATTCATATTCATGGAGTCGTACACCAGGTGGTAACATCCCAGGTGCAAATGCCGTAACCTTAGTATTGGTTCCTGGCACTGGTACAGGTGGAACTGATCTTCCAGGTACTTATGCTTACAAAGCTTCGGTAACTGATGCTGATGGATGTACTGCTACTACTGCTCAAGGTCAGCAATTGATTATCAACCCAGGTGTGGGTGTGCTTACAGCTACTCAGTCGGCTGCTCCTTCAAACACAGTTTGTACAGGTGATGCCATTACGCTTACTTTAGCAAGCTCGTTAGCTCCTAACTTCCCACAAGCTGGTACAACTTTTGGTTGGACTGGTCCTGCTGGTTTTGTTCAAACTGTACAAAGCCCAACTTTTACTGCTACATCTACTAACCAAAATGGTGGTTATACTGTAACAGCTGGTACAGGTTCATGTACAGCTTCTGCTTCGTTGTCAATTAGCAACATCCGTACTCAACCTACTTCTGTTATTACTACTGCTCCACTTACAGTTTGTTCAGGTAGCCCTATTTCGATTAACGGAACAGGTGGCGTGCCAGGCGAAACTTATGAGTGGCAAATGATGGGTAACCAAACAGGTCTATTTGCTGGTTTGCCATACAACCCACTTAACCAAATAGGTGCTGCTGGTCCTATCTTCACTTTTGCGGGTGGTACTGTTCCGTCGCCTCCAACGTTTGCCTTTATTGATGGTCAACTTAACTTGATTCCATTATTTACTGGCTTACCTAACGGAACGTTGATTAGCGGTTCGCAATCAAGCAACTTGAATATGTCAAGCTTACCTGATATATCTTCGTTGCCACTTGGCATACCAAATGTAACAGCTAATAACTGGGCGTTCACACTTCGTGTTAATAATGGCCGATGTGTAAGCGTATCTCCAGTATTTGCTGTAACAGTAGCTGAAAGACCAAATGCGGCTATTATTCCGTATGGTTCACTTTGCTCAGGTAATACCTTGACATTGTTAGCTACTGCCGAAACATCAGGCTTAGGCTTAGGCGATGCACAAGCGACTTGGTCATGGGCTGGTCCTAACGGCTTTACTAATACTAATCAGTCACCAAGTATTGCAAATGTTACTACTGATGCAACAGGTACTTATTCAGTAACAGTAGCTAATGCTAACTACTCGTCATGTACTTCTTCTGCTACTAACACTGTATTGATTATTGCTACTCCTACAGCAACAATCAGTGGTCCAACTTCGGCTTGCCAAGGTTCGTCAATCTTCTTGACTGCAAGCAGTGGTGGTGTAAGCCCAGTTGCTTATTTCTGGGAAGAGTTCAAGGCTGGAGCATGGGCCGTTGCTGGTGTGCCACCAACAGACCAACCTACTTACAATCCAACAGCTGCTTCGGTTGGAACAACTCGTTACCGTGTAGTAATTGACAATACAGTAAACGCTACTAACTCACCTACTACTTGTCGTAGCATTTCTCCAGAAGTTAAATTCACTGTTAATGCTACCCCGCTTACAGACTTAGCTCCTGCTGCTGTTGGTTACCAAGGCCCAGGCTACTTCACTGAAGATGCCGTTGTTTGCCAAGGTTCACCAATTTCATTGGGTGTGTATCCTTACCGTGATCCAAACGTAATGGGTACTGGTGCTATTAGTGCTGGTGATACACCTTTGGCTGTTAAAGTTCCAAACTCTAATCCTTACGCTCCTGGTACTACATTCTCATGGGCTGGTCCTAACGGATTTACCTCTGGTCAACGTACGCCTGGTATTGCTTCGGCTGTTAATGCTAACGGTGGTGTTTATTCAGTAACTATTGCTAATGGTAGTTGTACTGCCTCAGCTACGTTGATGATTACCATCAAAGCTCGCCCAACTGCTGTTATTGCTAACCCTACGCCAGTTTCGGCTTGCTTAGGCTCAACAGTTACTTTGAGCGGTTCAGGTGGAGTAGCTGGTGAAGTTTATTTCTGGGAAGAATACAATGGAGCCATGGGTGTTTTTGGTGTTCCAGGTGTAACTCCTGCTAAT
>JBGAVQ010000207.1:0-10016 GCA_044228045.1 Spirosomataceae bacterium | reverse complement strand
AATTTTGAGTTGCTTGCCCAAGCAATACGCCGAGCCGCTTCGTTTATCCGACGTTGAGGGGTATCCACAACACGAAGTGGCGCAGTTGTTGGGTTTGTCGCTTTCAGCCACCAAGTCACGTATTCAACGTGCCAGGGTAATGCTTCGTGAACTGCTCTACGAATGTGCCTTCATAGAAACAGACCAGAAAGGGCGAATGATTTCGTTTGATATAAAGCCTGATTGTCAGTCAGTTAATGAGTATTTGCAAAAAAATCCAGCAGAAGTTGCGTCTTTTTAAACTGCTAATTCGTCTTGACAATGAAATTTTAATTAGACGTATGTTTACGAAATGCAAAATTATTGACTCATGCAAAACAAACTCTTTTTCGCCCTTTCACTACTATTTTTTTGTGTAGCGATTACCCACATTCAGGCGCAGCAAAAACGCCAACTCGCTCCTATTAGCGGCCATTACAAACAATTGGCAGTGCTGAGTGCCAAGCCAATTCCTGATTCTACTGATTTGTATCAGTTTCCTATTGATGGGCTATCGGCAGGTTTTATGAAGCGGATGGTCATTAAGCCCAATTACTTGCTGTTGCCAATGAGTGAATTCCGCCTTCCTGAGTTTCCAGCGAATAGTTCAGTTCAAACAAAGGCTGAAATTGACTATTTGCTCAAACTTCAAGAAACCGCCAGAACGCCCGAAAAAGTGAAAGAAAGCTTAGATTTTGCAGGAGTTTATTATAGCCCTTCGGCAACGCCTGACAGCCCAAACTGGAAAAAACTGCGACAAAACCTCTTTCATATGGGGAGGCAGTTAGGCCCGTGGTTTAGTCCAGACAGCCTGCCAATTACAGCAAACTTCATGGCAAAACTTTGGGCTGACGGCAGTTATTATTTTTGGTCACTCAAATTTAAGTATAACCGCACCCGCCCTTATATGCTCGACAAGCGCATCAAGCATTTAGACGACACCAATTTTCAAGCCTATCCGTCTGGGCACAGTTCGGCAAGTTGGGTGGCGGCCTTTGTGTATGACGAAATCTTGCCTCAACACAAAACACTATTTGAGAAAAACGCCTATGACATGGCATTTAGCCGAGAAATTCTGGGTGTTCATTTTCCGTCAGACTCTGAGGCGGGGCGTATTTTTGCTCGACAATTAGTGAACCATTTACTTGAAAATGAGGAATTTAGGCAAGACTTAGCCAATGCCAAAGCAGAGGTGTTGCGTGTTCAAAAGCGAAACCAATAACAACCTTTACTGTTTTAGAAAACAACTCTCCAATGTTTTACTCTTTAAATCAAAAAACAATGCAAACGCTCGAAAATCAACTCAAAACCTTAGTGCGAGAAACTTACTCGCAAGTAGCTGAACAAAGTTTGGCTCAAAATGCCTCTTCATGTTGCGGTGCAACAGGTAGCTGTGGAGGTGTAGAAACAGCCATCATGGCCGAAGATTACAGCCAACTGGCGGGCTATGTACCCCAAGCCGACTTGGGTCTGGGCTGTGGTTTGCCTACTCAGTTTGCCAAGATCAAAACAGGCGATACCGTTATTGACTTAGGCTCAGGAGCAGGCAACGATTGTTTTATTGCACGTGCCGAAACAGGCCCAACTGGTAAAGTAATAGGCATTGATTTTACTGAAAAAATGATTCAAAAAGCTCGCTACAATGCCGAAACGTTGGGGTTCAACAACGTAGAATTTCGCTTTGGTGATATTGAAGATATGCCCGTGCGAGATAACGTAGCCGACGTAGTGGTAAGTAACTGCGTACTTAATTTAGTGCCTAACAAAGCCAATGTTTTTAAAGAAATTTACCGAGTATTGAAGCCCGAAGGACATTTTAGCATTTCGGACATCGTGTTGGTAGGCGAGTTGCCACATGAACTAATCAAGCAAGCTGAATTGTATGCAGGTTGTGTGTCAGGCGCAATTCAACAAGACCAATACTTGAAGTTAATCAATGAGGCAGGTTTTAAAAACCTAACCCTTCAAAAAGCAAGGGTGATTCAGTTGCCAGACGAAATTTTGTTAAATTACCTTACCCCAGAAGCCTTAGTTGCTTTTAAAGCCTCTGGTGTTGGCATTGTAAGTGTAACAGTTTATGCCGAAAAGCCAGCTGACAAACCCAAAGTAAAACTATCCGAATTGGGAGAGGTAAGTGTTTGCTGCACGCCAGGTAGTAGCTGTTGTTAGTAGTTTTATTTTCTTGATTATTATGTAATTTTATTGAATATACCCTCGGTCTGTTTGTGTGCCGCTGAGGCGCATAAACAGACCGAGGGTACTTTACAAAAACTAACTATGCCCATGAAACTCACAAGCAAATACGCAATTGTACCTGCACAAGCGGCTGACATTGCTTCGGTTACTGACTTACTGGCTGTCTCAAAACTCCCGACTGAGGACTTGCCGACTGGACTACCACATTTTTTTGTTGTTAAAAAAGATGAGCAACTTATAGGCGCAGCTGGAGTTGAGATTCACGGGTTTTATGCTTTACTCCGATCCGTGGCCGTAGCTGCTGATTTTCAAGGGCAAGGCATTGCCCAAGAACTTACTAAAAAAGCCTTAAAAGAAGCCGTAAAGCAAGATGTGTCGGAAGTATATTTAATTACGACTACCGCCGACCAATACTTTGAAAAGCAAGGCTTTACCCGAGTAGAACGTAGTGAAGTACCGCTCGAAATAGCACAAACTGAGCAGTTTAGTAGCCTTTGTCCGAGTTCGGCAATTGTGATGAAGAAGCAATTGTAGAAAATCAATCTGATATAAACCCCCAAAACTTAGCGCACTGCACTGGTGGCAGGTGCTTGATCCAACTCCAAAGTAGTGACAGACTATGCTAATCGAGAGATGAAGGTTTGTTTTTTGCGATTGACTCAAAAGTTGAGAAGAGTGATAATACAAAATGTGAAAAGTGCTTTTTTTGACTTTGAATGGCTTACATTCAAAACAAAAGGAAAAAGCACTTTTTAACTGTCATCTGTAAGAAAACAACATTGCATTAATACGTTACTGTCCAAGACAATTCGCCTGAGCCATTGCCAGACACAAAATCAAGGCTAATAAAGTAAGTGCCACCACCCGATATTTTTGCAAATTTGCCTGTACCTCCTGTAATTATTTCTGTGATATTGAGTCCAGTTGCATTAGCAACCGAAGAGGAGGTAGTGTAAATTTTATCCCCATTAGTATCTACATAAGTAGCCAAAACTTCTCCTGATTTGTTAGCAACTAAATCATAATCAACCGTAAGAGTAGCCGTGAGCCTACCGATTTGGCCAATAGTACCATTAAGTTCTTGAACAATTTTGGCCTTGGTAGGTTTTCCGTTATCAAAAGTAGTGGGAGTAAATGATTTTTGAGAAAGTGTTACATTACCCTTAACTATTTGTTCATTGAGTACAAACTCCTCTTTTTTACATGAAGTAAAAAGAACACAAAATGAAAGCAGAAAAATGATTGTTTTAAACATGATTGTAAGAATTTTGAAGTGAAAAGATAAATTGAACACTGCAAAATTCTGACGAAAAACTCCTCGGCTCAATACCTAATATTAGATATAAAACAGGCTGAAAATGCGTAGATTTACGCTGTTGTACTTTGACGAACGTTTCGGAACTTTGGCAAAACTTCCCAAGACTACTCATGCGTTTTAGATTATGTCTTACATTGCTATGTTTCTGGGGGCTTACGAGCAAAGCCCAAAGCAGTTTCATTATTGTATCTGATAGCCTGAACAAGCAACTACAAAAACCTATCAGTGCTGTTCAACGTATAGAGACACTATCACAATTAGGCTATTTATGGCAAAACCATAATCTTCAAAAAGGCATTGGCTATTTGGAAGAAGCATTAAAAATAGCAAAAGCTAAAAGCCTAAAAGAGACTGAAATCAACCTCATTATGAGTTTAGCTTTTGCTTATCGGTTAAAGGGAAGTTTCTTAAAATCTATTGAGTTATTGCAAGGGATAGTATCCCAAACGCCCCTTGCACCCGAAGATAAAATACAACCTATCATTTTGGCTTTTATATCAATGAATTACCGAGATATGGGCGACTATCAAAATGCGCTGTATTATCACCGTTCTACGCTACATTACAATAAACCACTACCATCTGAAATACAAAGTTACCTCAATGACCCAAAAGCCTATGCCGATATTTTTGAAAGAATGAATCAATTAGACTCTGCCTTACATTATGTCAAAATAGCCTATTTGCGTTTACATAATACGCCAACATCACCTCTAAAAAACGAGTTTTCATGTAGTATCCCACTGATTTATGGCAAAATAGAGGAAAAAAAAGGGGATAACAAACACGCCTTAAACTTGTATCAGGAAGGGTTATCAGCAGCTTTACATGATAAATTTGAGTTAGGGATTCATACAACACAATGCCAATTAGCCAAATATTACCATAAGCATTATAATAATGACTCGACCCTGTTTTTTGCTAAAAATGCCTTTGAAAGAGCTTTGCAAAGCTCAACCTATCAGGTGGTTCAAGAAGCAGGCTTTTTGCTGAAAGATATTTACGAAAAAAAAGGTGACACTAAAAAAGCACTGTATTACTATACATTGGCTAATACTGCCAAAGACAATCTTTTCAATACTCAAAAACTTTATGAAGTACAAAATTTAACCTTCAAAAACGAGAGAGAACGCAAAGAAGCAGAACTTCAGGCCGTAGAAACACAAAACCGAAATACGCAATACTTTCTCTTGGTAGGCTTGGCTTTATTTGGGCTTATTGCGCTTATTTTATACCGTAACAATCGTCAAAAACAACATTTAAACCAACAATTAGCACAACAAAAAAACGAGATTGAAGTCCTGAATCAAAGTCTCGAACAAAAAGTAGCACAACGTACTGCCGAGTTACAACAGGCTCTTAACGAGGTGCAAATGGCATTTTTGAAAGGCCAAACCCAAGAACGCAAGCGAGTGTCGGCAGACCTGCACGACGAAATTGGGGCATCGCTCAGTACAATCGCCATTTTTAGTGATTTGACCAAACGGAAAGCCCAAAATACTGCACCTGAATTGGTGGATGAGTTAGACAAAATTGGTAAAAAATCAAGGGAAATGGTACAGATTATGCGAGATACAATTTGGTCGCTGAACGATGAAAGCTCGCAGTCAGTTTGGGAAAGAATGTATCTAATGGCTACCGAAGTGCTAACTGCCAATAATATTGAGCTAAAATGGAAAGTTCCTGCAGAAGACACGCTACCTAACCTGCCTTTTAATACCAAGCGTAACTTATTTTTGGCTTTCAAAGAGGCTGTCAATAATATTGTAAAACATGCCGAGGCCTCACTTGTGCGTGTTGAAATAAGGGTAATTAACAATGAATTTCACTTATGGCTAACAGACAATGGGAAAGGTTTTGATACTCAAAATATTGACAATCAAGGCAATGGGTTGAAAAATTTCAAAACACGAATGAGTGAGATTGAGGGAACAGTCATTTTAGAAAGTACAATTGGAGAAGGCACTACAATAACTTTTAAACTCCCTTTTGAGCTGGATGAACTTACCTAATATTAGGTATTGCACAAATGCAGGTTTAAGCCCAAATTGCTCTCATTATCATTCAATAAGTACTAGGTTAAAGTGAGTTAATAGTGTTTCGCTTGAAAAAACAAAAGTACTTGATAATCAATTATTTATACCGTTTATATGACTAATTGCTACATAAGTAGCTGTGGATAATTATTCTACACCCAATGACCAATTATCTGTTCAATTTTCAATAGCATAGCGTCGGTTCGCCGATGCGATTGCAAACGCTATGCTGTTGAAAATAACCTAAACTATTCCATTGAACAACCTATTAAAAAATGGTTCGAGTTACGATTTTTGAAGATTATGCCTACATGCGGGATATATTATCAATCTTGATAACGTCCTCGCCGGATTTTGAATTAGCTGGAGCGTATCCTCATGCAATGGATATACTTACAATAATTAGAAAAAACAAGCCTGATGTGGTATTGATGGATTTACAAATGCCTGGGATATCAGGTATAGAAGCTACCCGGCTCATCAAGCAGCATTTCCCTCAAGTTCAGGTATTGGTTCAAACTATGTTTGATGATAACGAGCGGGTCTTTGCCGCTATTTGTATGGGGGCTTCGGGTTATATCCTAAAAAGCACTACTGCCGATAAAATTTTAGAGTCCATCAGTGATGTCTATAACGGGGGCTCGCCTATGAACCCGCACATTGCCCGTAAGGTGCTAACTATGTTTGCCCAACAACAACAAACCATCTCGCCTACTACTGAATATCAAGAACTTTCGCCCCGTGAGAAAGAAGTTTTAGGACATTTAACACGGGGCATGAGTTATAAAATGATAGCTGATGCTTGTGGCATCAGCTATGGAACTGTGAATCAGCATTTAAAGAAAATCTACGAAAAGTTACACGTTCATTCAGCTACCGAAGCTGTGCAGAAGGCACTTTTGCAACAGATTGTGTAGGTTTTTAGCAAGAATGTTTGAGTTACAACTTATCGGGGCTAATAGGCTGTGGAACAAGGTTTTCGACAGGCTTACAGCTTTTTAGATAAGCAAATACCGCTACCAAATCTTCCTTTTTCATGTGTACGTAATTTTGCCAAGGCATAGGGGGCAACAGCGGGCGGGCTGTGCGAATACCTTTACTCTTACCTTCGGTCATCGCAATGATAAACTGCTCTTCCGACCACGACCCAATGCCCGTTGCGTCAGGGGTAAGATTGGCCGAAAAGGTTGCTCCCCAAGGTCCAACGGCGATGGTGTTCATCGGATGAAACAATACCCAATCTTGGGTTTTTAACACTTTCCCCATCGGTATTTTGGCAGGGTGGCCGCTAAGGCCGAGTTCAGGGTCGGGTATTGGGCCTTGTGCTGTCATTTTCTTGGGGGCGTGGCAGTCGGCACAGCCCATGATTTCGACCAAATATTTACCCTTTTCGATTTGTGCTTTTGTGTAGGTCTGGTTTTTAGTGACGTTTAGCGACGACACCGCTCGGAGCGATGTCGTTGCTGGTTTGTGCGTAAAAGAAACAAAAACAGCAGCAGTAAAAACTGCAAAAGCGGCGATAAAGAGTTGTTTTTTCATTGTAATTTATAATTTAGGTTTAAAAATGGGTAGTTTACTATAATGCTAAGTATTGGTCTGATTTGCAAACCACATAACAAGTTTAGCACTATCAAAAAATAAATGATATTTTTTTGATGCGTGATTTATTGACCATTTCAATTCGCCCTACGGCTCTCCTCTTCGGCTCCCGTGCGGCGTTGACGACTGGCTTTTACTTTCTGGTTGCCAAAGGCATAGCTAAAATTGAGCATCGCCACTCGGCTATCCATATTGACAATTGCACTCTGAAAACTGTTGGGGGTTACTATGGTGTTATTGTCTAAAAGGTTAAAAAAGACATTCTGCACACTTAGTTTCAGCTTTGCCTGTGGCGACACTGCCTTTTGCAGCCCCAAATCCACCATACCCAACCACGTAGATTTTTGTACGGCTTTCACTGTCGGGCTATTGACCCAGCCGTTGAGTTCGGCGGTCCAGCCTTTACCAAACGAAAAGCCATTGTTGATACTCAAACGAGCCGAAAGATTGTGGGGTGTCCAATTGCTTCCTTCATACTCGTAATCGAACGTATCGTAAAACCCTGTCATCATCGCTTGCATCTGCCATTGTTTCGTAATGGTTATAGGCTGATTGAGCGTGAGCGAGTAGCCATTCACATTTCCTATGTTTTGGTAAAGACGGCGTAGCTTATTCCCCTCAATGACCGAATTGACAGGCATGACAAAATCTTTGATATAATTGACTGATAACGAGGCAGAGAAACCATTTTTTAGGGCATATCTCAATTCTAAGGCATGGGTATATTGCGGAATCTGGTCAATATTTCCTTGCGAAAAGGTAAAAAGATTGATAAAAGATTTTGCAGGATTAAGGTATTGATAATTAGGACGATTGATACGATGGCTGTATGAAAATATCAGCGTTTGTTTATCGCTCAAAGGTTTTGAGATAAACAACGAAGGAAACCAATTGAGATAATCTCGTACACGCTCTTGCTTAGGTACGCTCAATGTGGCTACCGAGTGCGTATTTTCGGCCCTTAGCCCCGCTTGAACGGTTAGTTTTTTGATGCTACCCGAAAAATTGAGGTAGGCCGCCGTAACATTTTCGGTATATTTAAAATCACTCGAAAGCGCAGGGTCAAGCACCAAATTTGAAGCAGTTTCACCCGTCTTTAAAACAATCTGATTGGTGGTTTCTACATTGGCTATCTTGATACCTGTTTCCAATTTCCAAACTTTCGATAGGGCCACATTATAATCAGCTTTGGCTGTTTTGATGAGTACTTCGGTTTGTGCATTATTATTTAGAATTGGTACTGGGCGAGTGGCATCGCCTGTCAGTATGAGTGTTTGGGTGAGTAGATTATTATCAAAATCTTTATTGAATTTGCCATAATCTAAGTCCACGCTCAACTCGCTGTTATTCTTAAAATTATGCTGAAAATTAACATTAACTAACTGATTTTTAGACGGCTCGCTCTGAGTTTTATGTGTGTTAGTTTGTAAATACATTGGGCTGGTTTCGCTTCTTTTGGCATCAAAACTTGCCTCGCCGTCTTGTTTATGTTTATTCCAAAAGCCTGTCCACACAATGCCGATAATTGTATTTTTATTAGGCGAGAAATCAAGTCCTGCTTTGAAGTTATGCCCTTCATCATCAAAAATCAGATGTGTAAATTCTTTCACCAAGTTACGCTGATTGCCATCGGGTTGGTTTCTGAATAAATCCAATTCAAAGAAATTCTGCCCTTTGTTGCCACTATAATTGGCAAACAGATTTAACTTTTCGGTGCGGTGGTTCAACTGCAAGCCTGCCCTTGTGCGGTAATGCACCCCCGAACCACCACCCAACGAAAGCAGTCCATTCGTACCCAAAGCCGTATTTTTTTTGAGCTTGATGTTGATAATGCCCGAATTTCCCGCTGCATCATATTTGGCCGAAGGGTTAGTAATGATTTCGATTTTATCAATATTATCGCTCGACATTCCACGAAGCATTGCCACCAAATCGCTGCCCGAAAGGTAGGTCTGTTTGCCATCAATCATAACAATTGTACCTTCTTTGCCTCGAAGTTCGATTTGTTCTTTCTGAAAATCAACCGTTACGTTGGGGGCTTTGGTGAGCACTTCGAGAGCGGTACTACCACTGCCTACAATGCTATTGGCTACGTTTACAACCGTGCGGTCGAGTTGTTGTTCTACAAAAGGGCGTTTAGACACTACCTGAATTTCAGCAAGTTGAGTTGTCATTTCTTGCAAAACAAGGTTTTGAAACTGATTGGATTTCAGTTCAAAAACCTGGGATTCGTAGTTGGCAAACCCAACCGAAAATGCAGCAAGGGCATAATTTCCAACGGCTATTTTCTCAAAAAAGTAATGCCCTTGCTCATCGGCCACGGTTGTTTTGGCAATGCTTTTATCGGATTTTAGCAATGATACTGACGCAAACGGAATCCCCTTACTCGACGCATCTTGAATAGTACCTTTGAGAGTTTGGGCAAAACAAATCGGAGAAAGACACAGAAAAAAAAGTAGGTTTTTCATAACGCTTATTATTTTTTGACAAAACTATGCGATGCCATTTAATGCTTATTGGTAAAAAAATGACATTTTTCTACTTCGCATTTTCGTTCAAAACCAATATGGTAGGTGCTGAAACCACGCCGCTTTTACCCATTTCTTCTTTGAGTTTGGGGCTTGCAAATATCTTTTGCATATTCTCCAAGGTTTTCCATTCCTGAATTACATACACCGTTTTTGGGTCATCTAAAAGCGTACCTGATTCTGCACTTAGCTCACCAAATTCTTGGCGAAAACCCAAAGCAGCATCAAACACAGCCTTCCATTTGGCATAGTCTTCTACCTTATGGTATATGACCGATTTGATGGGCTTGGGCGATAATTTTAGCGGTAAAAACGCCCATG
>JBGAVQ010000206.1:0-10737 GCA_044228045.1 Spirosomataceae bacterium | reverse complement strand
ATTCTTTATTCAATGTGTCTTAAAATAAAAAATCCACCAAAAAATAAGTAAATTTTTTAAAAGTCATTTTGAAAAAAGTAATTTCCATTGTCGTAGAAGTGATGCCATCACTAAGGCAGACGGACAGTCTGGTGGCATCGCTAATTTACTCGTACTACTTCATTCTCTTCAACTCAACCTCCGCAGTAATATAAGCAAAACTGGCCCACTGATTACCCAAAGTGATGCGTTCATAGCCAATTTTAGCTTCTGCGGTTTGGCCATTTATCAAATAGTAGTTGGCTAATCCTAAGCCTATGGTCGAATTACTCAACGAGTTTTGCTGTGTAATTTCTTCTTTTAATTTGTCGGCTTGTAGTTCGCCTTTATGAAGGAGTAAAATGCGCTGATAGTCATAGTTTTCTATCAAACCCATGTCAGTTTTAATGGTTTCGAGCAACTGACGAGCCTTTTCTGTCTGGTTTAATCTGCGATAGCACAAATACAACCAATTTGCTGATGCAACATACATATCAGGATTTTGTGCTGCCTTTGCATCTTCTTGAAAATAGGTAGCCGCTTTGCCAAAATCACCTTTTAGGTAAAAACACAGCCCCAAATGATACCGAATATTAGACTGTAACGTGCTGGTTGGTATGCCTTTGGCATTAGGCATACCGTCGGGTTCTACTTCGTCAGGTTTACCTTTGGTCAGTTGATAGGCTTTTGTGAAATCGGCAATTGCTTTGTCCACACAGCGAATACTCAGGTAGCGGTGTCCACGATGGCGGTAAAAACGGGCATCGCTTGGATGAGTTTTTAACCCATTCGTGTAAATTTCGATCGCTTCTACATAATTGCCCAAATACGCCGTTCGGCGACCATACCAAATGATGGCATCGGCGTTGGTTGGAGCTTTGTCAACATCCGCTTTGGCGGCTATCAATTTTTCTTCCATGGTCTTTCGAGCTGCTTCACTCAAAACAGGAGGAATTATTTTTGTGGCGCAGTCTTGCGACTGAGCTGGTTTGCTCGTTATCGTTGCCAAGCAAACAATTGTTAATATCCATGTTCTCATAATTCTTTAACCACATAGAAACATAGTACACATAGTAAGATTTTGGTTTGTATGATGCTTCAAAATCAGGTAGAGCTAAAAATGTAATGCTGTCATTATCTTTGTAAAAAAAGGACAAAGATGAAATGTAGTCATTGCAATAGTGAAAATACAAAAAAGAATGGTCATACACACTATGGTAAGCAAAATTATCTATGCCATGGTTGCAATCGCCAATTTGTAGAGGGTGGTCAAGAATGGTTTGTAAATGAATCTGGATAAAAAGACTCATTAATAGAATTACTTTTAAGTGATCCTTGTCTGGTATTTGCCGAGTATGTGATGGTATTAGCTTATATCAAAGCGTTATGGGGTTACCCGATGATTTGAATGTTGAGTTGACGCTACCTGATATTGAGACATATTTGGCAGATAGAATGGATGAGGAAATTGGGAGGATAGGAAAGCTATAAAATTCAATTGCATTACAGAATATATTCAAGTATTAGATATTAAGGAAGTTACGGAGCTTACTATCATTACTAATGACTATTTGGATTGATATAGAAACCAACGATTTATTAGTCAATGAGTTATATAGTAAGAGACGAGGGTGAGAGTTGAATTTTATGGTATTCAATTAGACGAGATGTGGACTTTTTGTAGGTAAGAAAAGCAATAAACAATAATGGCGTTTAGCCCTCAACCCTATCAATAGACAAATTATAGCCTTTCATGTAGGAGGTCGTTCGGGCAAAGATGCACAACATTTTTATAAAAAAATACCCACTTTCAAAGGTAATGTTGGATTTTTCTCTGACTATTGGCAGGCATATGTAGCTACCTTTGGAAATGAAAACCATTTTGGGGGTTGGGAAGAATAGCGGTTTGACAGCTTATATTGAGCGTTTTAATGGCACATTGAACATCCAGATTGGTAAGAAAAGCATTGAGTTTTTCTAAATCTCTGGAAAACCACATTGGGGCAATAAAATACTTTATTTGCAACTACAATCTTCAAATGAAAGCATTACATTTTTAGAATTACCCAAAATCAATCTATTCATTTATTTTGAAGTATATCAAATGATTATTTTTGATTTTTCCACTCCTTCAACAAAGGTACTTTTTTATTATTATCCACGTTTGCTCCTTCGGGAATAAGCAAAACAGTTAGGGATTGGTGAGCATTAGCTGGAATGCTTACTTCAAAACCAACAAAAGCAGTGCCTGGGTTGAGGGCATCGTAGTCGTGTGTGGGTGTGGTTGACCATGTTTTCACTGTAACATTCTCAGGTTCAAGCACTTTTAATTGCAGCTTTTTGCCCTTTTGTGTCAAGGTTGCCGTACCGTTTGCATTGATGCTAACATCGGCAGGGGTAAGCATTACCCATTTTACAGTGGTTGGTTTGTCGGCAGTGGTGATTTCGTCTTTTACCATTACATATTGTTGCTCTACTATTGCAACGCCTCTGTTCACAGCCGTGGCACTTCCTTTGTAAACGGCAGTCATGTCGGTACTGGCACTCAAAAAAGCAGGGCTGTTAGTAGTATTGGTGATGGAAGCGTAGCCTTCTACTCGTTGCAACTCGTTATCAAAGGTAAGGGTGCTGTGGGCAAAATTATTGTAACGATAGACCTGCCAACGTTCCGAATTTTGAGCGATTCGTATTCTTGCATTCCAAAGTCCATAGACCAACGCTCGCCATTGGCATCCATTACAAATGAGCCAATGTCCATGTGTCCATGATTGACGGAAGGGGAACCGCCTTTCAAACCTACATAAATGGCATTGGGGTTTGTCCACGAGGTTCGCATCATAGCTACTGGGCTTTTTCCTTGCCCTACCCAGAGCAATTGGGTGGGTTCTTTAATTTTTTTCAAACTGATGCCATTACCCCAAATCATAGTAGCTGGCAACAGCCTATTGCCGGCCATGGATTTACCATCTTTTTCAAGGTGATTTTTCTCTATTTGCAGCAACGAGTAGTTTTTGGTATGGTTGGCAAACCAAAACATCGCTGGGTTTAGACCACCGCCCGTCCCGCTGTCAGAATAATTGAAACTTTTGCCAGAAGTACCCATCATGTTCTCAAAATAACCAGCCGTATTCAAGAAACCTGGAGTTTCGGACAAGCCAAAGTCGCTGCCCAATGCTTTTTGGATGGCACTCAAAAACATGACGTTGAAACTTGTGCCATAGCCCCAATAGCTGTATCCCTCGGGGTAAGCTCCCTCGGGTTTGTAATCTCCCATGGGTAATTGAATAGACTCAATGGCCCTGTCTATAATTTTTTTCGCCAGTTCGGGATTATCTTCATAAATCGCCAAAGCTCCATAAGTCATACCAGCATTGCAGACTTGATTCCAGTTGTGCGAGGCTTTGAGCCAGCTATTGTACTTGGCATCGAGTGAAGGATCTATGCCTTTTTTCAGAATGGCTTCTTTGATAAGGTTGCGAGAAGTCGCCGACAAATCGTCATAAAGCCAATCGTAGCCAATGGCTACGCCCATGGTCATTTCGGCAACGTCCAGAAAATGACTGGGATTCCAATCACTAAACTGCGAAACTTTCAGCAATTCTTGTTCGGCTCGTTCGAGGTATTTTTTGTCGTTTGTAAGGCGATAAGCATAAGAAAGATAAAACACCCTGCGGAGGCATTCTCTTGATTTGTCGAGCAAGCGACGACCAATTTGGATTCGCTCTAAGGTTGGCAATTTTATTATTTTGTCGCTTTCAGATAAAATCACCTGATGAATTTTATCCCAATTAGGGTCAGAATCAATATTTTTTTGAATGCCTTTTTCTTCGCCTTTTTGTAAAAGGAGGCGAGGGTGTTCGGGCATTTTGCTTACGTTATTCAGGTATTTCAATTGTGCAAAAACGTTCACTTGCAGCAACGTAACTGATACCAACAAACAAAGAAAAACTGAGCTATTTTTCATTTTTCGTCACAAATTTAGATATGGTCAGACGGTTCGGCTTGGCGACCCGTCTGACCTGTAACATGAATACACTTACTTTTAATATTTACGGGTCAGACCTGCGGTCAGACCAATGTTACAGTATTTTAACTTTTAAGTTCAGGCTTGGTTTTCGGCGACCCCGTCTGACCTGTGAGATGAATACACTTACTTTTGACGTTTACGGGTCAGACCTGCGGTCAGACCAATGGTACAGTATTTTAACTTTTAAGTTCAGGCTTGGTTTTCGGCGAACCATCTGGGCGACTCTATCTGACTTGTAAGGTGAATGCACTTACTTTTAATGTTTACGGGTCAGACCTGCAGTCAGACCAATGTTACAGTATTTTTACTTTTAAGTTCAGGCTTGGTTTTCGGGAGCCGCAAACAACCGACATTTAATTCTGTTTAAGCAAGCTCATAATTTACAAATTAAACCAATACGTAACTTTTGCTTGAATAGAGCGGTTGCGAGATTCACCGTTGATGGTATTATAATTATCAAGATATACCAAAAAGAAATCAGAAACAGGAGCAAAACGCCACTGAAAGCGCACGTTTACGTTCATGTTATCGAACTGACTATTGTATTGTAAAAAACTGGTCAGGAATACTTTTTTTGAGAATGTCCAGTCAAAGCGAGGACCTAATAAAAACACTTTGTTGGTTCCAATAGGCAAATCAATGTAATTGTAGGTAAAATTCATGGCCAATGCCATGTAAGGCTGATGGCGGTAATTGAGCGACCCCGCAAGACTAACCAAAGTACCGTTATAATATTGACCGATGAGCGGCTGTGCAAAGAGCCATATTTTTTTGCGCTGATCAGTAAAATAGTTGAGCGAAGCGTTGTAATAAGTATAACCTTGCCCTTTCTTCAAAATAGCTAATTTACCATTGCTTCGTAAGGCATCAAAATCAGAAAAAAGATAGGTATAATTCTGATTAACAGACAGTAACATACGGGCCGAGTTCTGAAAAGCAACCGAAATAAAAGGGCCGAATGTACGGTCAGTTACGCCTACATTGGGCATATTGTATTGCTCCAAAGCCAGTCCTACGCTATACCGATTGACTCGCTTTGTACGAGGATAAAACGACCAACCAAAAGTAGGGTTAATCCGAAGAAAATCTTTGCGTGGCACAAAGCCCGCTTCGGCATCATACCCGTTGCCTACCCAATCGTGTGCCCAACGAAACGTGTATTTGAGCACACTATACATAATTGAGAATCCATTGGCAAAGGCATTTGTTCGTTGTTTTTCGCTAAAAGATTGATGATGATACACCTTGCCCTGCCAACGGCTATCTTGAGAAGTAAAATTGTATTCTAACCCACCTACTCGATTAAACTTGCTTAGGTTGTTGCCAATTTCGGGATTAAGCGTTTGCTTATTCACAAAAATTCCTGAAATATTGGATCGGTTAAATACCTTGCGCTGGATTGATGCCACAAAAAAATTGGCAGCCGAAATCCCCTTAAAAGGGTCATCGGCGGTTTGGGCATCGAGCAGGCCTATTCGCCAGTTGTCGTCTAACTTACCACTCAATCTTGCACCATACACAATGCGGTTTTGCACCCCTACGCCCGTGGTGCTGTCTTTGGCAATGCCAATTTGTCGAGAAAAAAACGGGCTAATTATCTGGTTTCCAGCACCCCCTAAGCCACCTTGTGGCGGCAAAAACGGATTTATCACGTAGCTACCATAGCCTGAAAACAAATCAGAATTTTCTAAGAAAAACTGACGTTGCTCAGGTAAGTTAATGTCAAAACGAGTGAGATTAACAATTTGCTGGTCTGCCTCTACATTTGAGAAATCAGGGTTTACGGTGAGGTCTAAGTTTAAGCCAGACGTAACAGCAATTTTAGCATCGGCACCAACATTGATTCGACTGCCAGCATTGGGGTTTCGTGGATTGGTAAAATCTTGTAAATTACCTGCTCCCAAGTAAGGAATCAATGAAATGTTTGCCCCAGGCTTAGCCAGCGGTTTTTCAAACTCAATTGAGATTGAATAGCCAAGGTTCATGATAATTTGGTTCTGAGGCAATCTCACTAACGAGCTTGTTTCGTTGGCTTGTGTTTCGAAGCGATAACTTTTGAAACGCCATTGCTTTGTTCCCCCTTTGTAGCGAAGCGTAGTCAAGGGAATCGCTATTTCACTTGTCCAATAATTATCATAAATTTTGGCTTGCCCTTGCCATTTATTGTCCCAATACACATTAAAAAAAGAATTATCAGTTGCGCCATTATATAGTAATGCTTCACGCATGACACCCAGTGGATTCATGCCAAATAGAAAAGCATTTGTGTTATCATTGAAAGTGTCAAATACAAAGCTGATGTTATCGTTGCTACCTGCTCGATAGTCTCGTCGGTACGACAGCACCACAAAATTTTTGTTTAGCGTAAAGCATTTTGCAGCTATGTAAACGTTCTTATCGTCGTAAGTTATTTTGATTTCAGTTTGTAATTGTGCTTTCAACGAGTCGCTTGGAAAATACTGCCAAAATTCACCCAAAGTGGCAGTTCGTTGCCAAACAGCGTCGTCTAACACCCCGTCAATCTTAGGTTTTTCAGTGGCATATTGCACTTTGTAGCTTTCTTCTGTTTGAGCTATTACCAACATTGGCATCAAAAAAAGGAATAGTAATTTCATAAAAAATGAAGTATGAAGACTAAAATGGCTAATAAACGCCAAATATACAGCCTTAGGCTTTCATTACCCTTTTAGTATCAATTTTACCACCACCTTTACTTATCCCAACTGGTTAAGTAAGCTAATCTTGAGGCGATAATTGCCTTTATTGAGTTATCCGGAGCTTTTTTGCACCGCCGATTCTACTATGAATTCGGCTTTTTTAGCATCAGAGGTGTGCCTAAAAAAGATGAAGATATTTCAAAAAAGGCCGGAAGATAAATTCAACCGGCCTTTTCAAATTACCATTTAACTATGAAGATACGCTACGAAAAATCATTAGTACTGGATTCTACGTGAGGTCAGGTGTTTCCACCTGACCTCACGTGAAGACTTTTGGCTAACTATTTACCAACCTGGGTTTTGTTTTAATGCTGGATTAAGGCCAATTTCATTGACAGGCAATGGCCATAAATAGTCCTTAGCTGGGTTGAATTTGCGGAAACTGGCATCTTGCACCAAGATGTAATTATCAGCGGTAAGTTTTACGGTGGTGGCAGTACCAAATTCTGTTTTGAAGAAATAGTTGCCCAAAATAGGCTTAATTAATTCTGTTTCAGCCGTTTTCCAACGAATCAAATCCCAATAGCGGAAACCCTCTACGGCCAATTCAACCCGGCGTTCCCGCCGAATTTCGTCACGCATGGTTAGTCCATTCGTAGTGACAAAGGCATTTGTAAGTTTAGCGATTTTTCCACGTGTACGAAGCGGGTTTATACTCAACTCTAAGTCTGCATCAGTAATAGATTCATTGAGTTCAAATTGTGCTTCGGCATAATTCAACAAAACTTCGGCATAACGAATAAGAATGCCGTCTATATAAGAGCGTTGGTTGGTCCAGTCGTCAATATTGAAGTATTTCCGAGAACAAAAACCAGTGAACTGAAACACCAATGGGGCAATATTAAACACTGGTGCTGAACCAATATAGGCATCACCAGTTTTCATGATAGTTGCACTCAAGCGTTCGTCTCGGTTCACAAAAACATCCGTAGAAACTACTGGTGCTTTGTACAATTTAGACTTAGTAGTAGGCAAGCCATCTGTCATCAAGTATGAATCTACCAAGCTTTTGGTGGGACTTGCCGAGCCGTTTTCAAGGTTTCGTGCAGAGTTATGGGTTAGTACATTGTCAGCAATACTCACACCATATTGTTTCACTAAAATGTTCTCACGGTTTTGCCGACCTTCGCCACTCATCTGAAACATGTTGTAATAATTAGCAAACAAACTATGTTCTTTGCTGTCAATCACCAACTTAGCAGCAGTAGCAGCCAAGGTTAGGTGTTTTTTAAAGTCACCATAACTATGGAATTTAGCACGAGTGCCTTCAAACAAAGCTACCCTTGACTTAAATGCCCAAGCTGTTGTTTTTGAAATGCGGCCATAGCCAGCAGTCCCCAACTGAGTAGGAGTTTGTAGCTTTGCAGCAGCAAAATCTAAGTCTTGGTAAATCGCTTCAATGACTTCGTCACGGGTGTTAGCTGGGGCTTGCAATTCAGCAGAATCTTCTTGCAGAAGTTTTAAGATAAGTGGTACACCACCATAACGTTGCAACAACCCATAATAAGCCCATGCTCTAAAAAAACGAGCTTCTGCAATATACCGATCAACTGTAGCCGCCGCTACGCCATTTGCAGCGGCACGAGGTGCTTTTTCGATGATGTTATTAGCAGCCCGAATGAGCAAATAAGGTGTATTGTAATTGCCATCAGTAGCCGTGGCTATACGAGTGCCATCGCTAATACCGTTTGGCGCTCGCTCGTAAGTTTCGTCAGACCAGTTATCGTTTGTAAATGGGAGACCAGGCAAAAAGGTGTAAAGGTAATTGGCTGCCGACTGCAAATCGGCTTCGGTTTTCCAGAAAGCAGGGTCACTTAGTTGTGTTTCGGGAAGGCGTTCTACGTCACAAGCAGCTACACTCAACAAAAGTGTAAAAGCGAAAATGAGTTGTTTAACTATATTTTTCATTGTGTAAATGCTTTAGTTGATCAATAAATGGCGATTAAAACGTTAAGTTCAAGCCCATGGCAGCAGTTCCAAAAAACGGATAGTCGTTTTGCGTACCAGTTCTCATCTCTGGATTAAAATAGTTATTGAAAATCCCCAAACGTGATACCGTTAGAATATCTTGACCAGTAAAGAATACCCGTGCTCTTGAAATGTGGATTCGTTTCAATACTTTCTCAGGAATTGAGTACCCAACTTGGATGTTCTTGAGGCGAGCATACTGTCCATTCATAATCCATTTATCAGAAGGCAAATAGCGGTATGCTCCTTGCAAGTATGGACGAGGGAACGCCGCATTAGGATTTTCGGGAGTCCAATAATCACGATGTATAGCAAGTGGTTGTTTCCAAGACTGTGAAAGTGGCTGAATTGCCTCACCGTTTGGTAAGAATCCACGTTGTCCCACCCCTTGTACAAAGGCAGAAAAGTCAAAACCACCCCACTGAAAGCCTAAATTTAAGCCAAAAACATAACGTGGTTGGTCTGTACCCAAATATATCAAATCGCCTGGGTCTTCGGGTGATCCTTTGCCAACAGTCAGTTTGGCATCACCATTTTGATCAATAAACTTAACATCACCAGGCCCAGTGCGGCTATCTTGAAACGCCCAAGCCTTCACTTCATCTGCTGTTTGAAAATAACCAGCATTGGCATAGCCCCAGAAAGTATTTAATGGATAACCCTCCAACAAACTTACCGTTCCAGCATTCAACACTCGACGACCTGCATAGCTAATGAGTCTGTTCTGGTTATCCGAAACATTGAAGCCGATGTTGTAGCTGAAATTTTTACCAATTTTATTACGGTATTTTGCTTCAAGCTCCCAACCCCACGACTTCAATTCGCCGTTATTGATACGGGGTGTACCTACGCCAAAAGTGGCTGGCAACTGCAAAGGAGTGAGCATATTACGATTATATTTCACGTAATAGTCTGCGCTGATCTGTAACTTGTTTTGTAATAAACCCATGTCAAAACCACCATTAGTGGTTTCGATGGTCTCCCAAGAAAGCTCTGAAGATGGCACTACGCTTTGTGAAAAATAAGAAGTACGTGCTTCTGTACCACCCAACACAAGGGTTGAACCCCTCGACAAAAGGCTGAGGTAATCGTACAGGCCAATGCCCAAGGCATTACCCAAACGCCCCCACGAACCTCGCAATTTGAATTCTGAAAAGAAAGGCAACGTTCTGGCAAACCAATTTTCTCGGTGCATATTCCAACCTGCTGAGGCAGATGGAAACATTTTGGTACGAAGCCCTGGGGCCAATCGTGAGCTTTCGTCAACCCGAACAGTGGCTTCAAACAAGTATTTGTCCGCATAATTGTAATTGAAGCGTCCAAAATACGATTGACAAGCATAGGTATTGATGGTCTCACTATTTGACTTAGTAAGGTCGTTGCCTAAATTGAGTGTAGGCTGATCGTTACTAACCAACGAGTTAGATGTTGTGGCAATGGATCTAAACCGGCTGTCTTCCCATTGATATCCTCCTAATAAATGTATTTTACTATTACCAAAGGCAATGTCGTAATCTGCTAAGAACTGGAGGTTGGTGTTCTTAGTAATTTCGTCGGTAAGCGTATATGAGTTTGGGTTGTTAAGATAGAAAATTGGTGTAAAACGACCCCAAAGCTCCACAGTGCGAGCAAAACGCTCTCTTTCGCCAACTCGGTACTGTTGACCTAATACAGCTCTCATTTTCAGACCTTTAATCAAATCAGCAGCTGTAAAAGTAAATACACCATCAAAGAAGTTTCGGTCAATGTTGTTGTAGCCACCCTCTTTTAGCAAAGCATACGTATTATTGGCCGAAGAACCCGCACCACCATTGAGCCGTCCTTCTGGTGTGAAAATAGGATAACGCATCCGCAAACGATATACTTGATAAACCAGTCCTTCGCCATCTGTTCCGACTGATGGTGATTGTTGGCGCTGCAAGGTGTAGGCAATGCGTGAGTCAATTGAAAGATGTTTGGTGAGCTGTGCGCCTAAGTTGATGCGTAAATTGTAGCGATCGAGGCGGT
>JBGAVQ010000205.1:0-10038 GCA_044228045.1 Spirosomataceae bacterium | reverse complement strand
CATTATTCTAAAGAAGGATTGTTACATTCTCAAAAACTTTTCTCACCAACCTGTGATTTTTTTGAACCTCGAGCGAATCATTGTGCAAAGCCATGAAAATGAGTGAGTTCATCCATAAAATATCACAATTGGCGAAGCAAATTCGACACTTCATCTGAATTTCATGGGATTTGTATGCAACGCCCGTCTTACTTTGTCATGTCAAAGCAGCTAAAAGCCATGAAACATTTATCCTTTATTTATTGGGGTAGCGTAAAAAAACTACTTCTTATTTCTTACTTCTTGCTTCCGATTTCGGCGTTAGCCCAAACCACCATCAAAGGCAAGATTACGGACCTCAAAGGCAATGCGCTTCCGGGTGCAAATGTCTTTCTGAAAGGCACTTACGACGGAGCCTCCACAGATGTGAACGGTTTGTTTACCTTCAAAACCATTGAGAAAGACACCGCTACGCTTGCCGTAAGTTTTGTGGGCTACGAAGCAAAAGAACAAAAGCTGACCTTAAATCAACCCATCATTGAGGTCAATTTAAAGTTAAATGAAGCTGCTAATGAGTTAAATACGGTAGTCATTACAGCAGGTTCGTTTGAAGCCTCCGACGAAAAACGCATGACCATGCTCAAGCCACTCGACATTGTGACTACGGCTGGTGCTGGGGCCGACATTACAGGCGTGATGCAGTTTTTGCCTGGTGCGCAACGCAATGGCGACGAAACAGGGCTGTTTGTAAGAGGTGGCTCTGCAAACGAAACCAAGGTGGTAATTGATGGACTCATTGTGCAGAATCCGTTTTTTAGTGCCATGCCCAATGTGCAGCAGCGAGGCCGATTCAACCCTTTTCAGTTCAAAGGAACGTCGTTTAGCACAGGTGGATATTCGGCGCAATACGGACAGGCTTTGTCGTCGGTGTTGTTGTTGAACACCACCGACATTGGTACACAAAACGGAACAAGTTTGAGCATCAATATGGCAAGTTTGGGGCTAAATTATGACCACTCTACTGACAAAAGTTCCATCTCAGCAGTGGGGTATTACGGTAATTTGACACCTCTTTTTGCATTGGTCAAACAAAATGTAGAATGGGTAAGCATTCCTGAATTTATCGGCACTTCTCTGACTTATCGCCTCAAAACCAGCAAAACAGGGCTTTTGAAGGCATACAGCACGTTTTCAGATAACCACTCGGCCATGAAATTTAGTAATCCTGAGAACAATTTACAGCAAAATGAATTTGATATTCGGAACACAAACTTCTTTTTGAATAGCACTTACGTAGAATCGTATCAAGATGGTAAGTGGCTGCTCAATAGTGGTGTAAGTTATAGTCGAAACAACGACAAAATAGCCATTGATGCTAGTGGCTTCAACCGTTTTGACAGCCGTTTTCAGGCTCGTGCGGTAATGACTCGCATCTTCAAGAACAATTCCAGCTTCCTGTTTGGCACAGAGGCCAATGTCCTAACGGTGCAAAATGAAGTAGCGGGCAGTTGTTACCGCCTCAACGATAATAGTGTAGCCATTTTTGCAGAATCAGAAGTGTATGTAACTCGCAAATTGGCAGGACGCATTGGGCTTCGGGGCGAATATTCTTCAATTATTGACCAATTTAATCTGGCTCCACGCTTGTCGTTTGCCTACAAAACTGGTGAATACAGCCAAGTGTCGTTGGCGGCAGGGCAGTTTTACCAAACACCAACAGTGCAGTATTTATTTGTGAACAAAAACCTCAACTTTGAGCGTGCCGACCACCTGATTTTGAACTTTCAGCGCATCAAAAACAAGCGGACATTTCGACTTGAAACCTTCTACAAAAACTATGCGGCTTTGGTGCGGGAGTTTACCAATCAGGCTTTTGATGCCAATCCTTACCGCTTTCCGTGGGGCCGCACCGACAACAGCGGCAATGGTTACGCACAGGGTTTTGATGTGTTTTGGAGAGATCAAAAAACCATTAAAAACTTTGAGTACTGGGTGTCGTACAGCTACTTAGATACCAAGCGATTGTTTGCTAATTTGCCCCAAGAATCAGCCCCAACGTTTGCCTCAGACCATAACCTGAGCCTTATCTTTAAGAAGTATTTTGAGAAGCTACGCCTGAGTGCCAATGCTACTTATGCCTACACCAGCGGGCGGCCTTACTACAACCCCAATAATCCCAATTTTATGACAGACCTCACGCCAGCCGTCAATAATGTGAGCTTGTCGTTCAGTCATTTAACCACTATTAAGGGTAATTTTACAGTATTTTATGCCACCATTGACAACATATTGGGCACTCAAAATGTGTTTACCTACCGTTATACCAACGATGGAAAAACCCGCTATTCGGTTGGTCCACAGGCATATAGGAGTTTCTTTGTAGGAATGAGCATGAGTATTTTTCGTAAACAAAGCATACCACAAGAGTTTAATCAATAACCATAGAGGCGTATGGCATACGCCCACAAATCAATTCAACAATCATGAAAAAGATAATTGTATCACTCGCATTCACCCTGATTTTGTTCGTTGCTCAAGCCCAAAACGAACGTTATGTAAAAGCCATGGAAGGCACGCTACTCCAAATGAAAGGATTTAGTGACAAAACAACTATAGAAGATTGGCAAATGCTTGCCAATCAGTTTGAGCGTATTGGCAATGCCGAAACCAGGGAATGGCTGCCTAACTATTGGGCTGCTTATTGCTATACGCTCATGGGCTTTATGGCCAAAGAAAATGCCGACAAAGACAAATTTGTTGACAAAGCAAAAGAAGTTTATGCTAAAGCAGAGAAAATTTCGCCTGTTAACAACGATGAGCTGATGACCCTCAAAGCCTACATTGCCCAAGCGCACATGGTGGTAGATCCGATGAGCCGATGGATGACCGATGGCCCCACTTTTACTGAAAACATTGAAAAGGCAAAAGCAGCAAACCCCGAAAATCCACGTCCGTATATCTTACAAGGTATGAGTTTGTATTACACTCCCGAGCAGTTTGGTGGCGGCAAGGCGGTAGCTTGCCCAATCATGAAGAAAGCCAAAGAAAAATTGGCTAACTTCAAACCCGCCTCTACCATTCATCCAGCTTGGGGCGAGTATAATCTGACAATGGTAAAGGCTGAGTGCGAGTAAATAATACACAATACCGCACGGGCGGTTTCGCCACGGCTCAAAAGATAAAAGAGATGGCAAAACAAACAAGAGAAACTATACAGCAACGCCTCGCCGATTCACGAGGCTTGCGAATGTTAGGCTCTGACTTGAGAGGGATAGACCTGAGCCGTATGAATCTTCAAGATGCGGATTTGCGGTTTTCTAATCTGGAAGATATTAATTTTAGCCATACCAACCTGAAAGGTGCAGACCTGAGTTTCTCGAGCCTAAACAGAAGTAATTTTGAAGGGGCTAATCTCGAAAAGGCGAACCTGAGTTTTTGTGGATTGGCCGATACAGACTTTACTAATGCGATTTTGACTAACGCAAACCTGAGTTTTTCGGGTGGTAGGCAAAGCAACCGCAAGCAACAAGTAGCACAAATCACTCACTTGCTCTATCATACAGGCTGGTTAGGACGGCTCGCTGGCCTGATCATTGGGGCTTTTATGGTGTATGGTATTAGCGGCATTATTTATTTTACAAACGAGCTTGCTACTACCCAAAACCCAGTGGTCTATGTTATCAATCAATATGTTTTGGTGAATAATGTTGTAGCAGGCATGGGCGTAGTTTTGCTTACTTATCTGCTAACAGGTGTGCTTGATAAAAACATAAAGCAGGTTTGGCTGCAACATGGGGTGCTTTCAGTAGTAGTGTTTGTTTGCTACACCATTTACAATACAGTAGTGTACCTTCTCATTTTAAAAAAATTAATTGACTCTACACTGCTTCAAAAATATCCAGAAACCCAAGTAGAAAGTGCTCCTTGGTATATGTTTGCAATAGGGCCTATATTGGTCGCTAATATTTTTTACTTTTTTCAGCGGCAGGGGCAGCAACTTACCCGTAAAATTTCAGAACAAGAGTATCAACTTTTGCAAATGGAGGGACTAAAAACAAAGGCAGAATTAGAAGCCCTTGAAGCCAAAATAAACCCTCATTTTTTGTATAACGCACTCAATTCTATTGCCAGCTTGGTGCATTTAGACCCCGACAAGGCCGAGCGCATGACCATGTTACTTTCTAAGTTTTTTCGCTATGCCACTTCCAAAAAAGACCAATATTACGACTCCGTAGCCAGCGAACTCGAAATTGTACAGACATACTTAGAAGTAGAGAAGGTACGCTTTGATGAGCGACTGACCTATTCTATTGACATTCAGGAAGAAAAACTAAAAGAGGCCAAAATCCCTCGATTCATTATTCAACCATTAGTCGAGAATGCCATCAAACACGCCGTCTCGAAAATGGCTGGGCAAGGCGAAATCAAAATAGAAATTTCACAAGAAACTAACCTCTTGCAAATCAGGTTGTTTGATAACGGGGTTGCTTTCCCCGAACCACTGAACGCTGGCTATGGGCTACAAAGTATTCAAGACAAACTCCGCTTGTTGTGTGGTGAAAACGCTTCATTAGAATTGCTCAATACCCCCTACAAGCACGTGTGTTTACAAATGCCCTTGCTGTACGAAATACCCGAAAAGAAGGGGTGACCAAAATCCGAAAAACCATGTTCCGCACTATTCTGATAGACGACGAAAAATTAGCCATTGCCCGCCTCGAACGCTTGCTCGCCAAACACGCTGATACTTTTGACATAATCGGACGAGCTAATAACGGGGCCGAGGGGCTCTCGCTGGTAGAAACCCTCAAACCTGATGTGATTTTCTTGGACATTGAAATGCCCGTGATGACAGGCTTCGAGATGCTCTCACGCCTTACGCACGTACCAATGGTGATATTTGCCACTGCTTTTGACGAATACGCCATTAAAGCTTTTGAGCAAAACTCAATTGACTATCTGCTCAAACCTATTGAAGAAGAGCGACTTCACCTTACTATTCAGAAACTCAACAAATTGCAAAACTCCCAAGCTGATGCTTCGGTTTATAGCCAGCAAATGCTCAAACTATTAGAGCAAATGCAACCCAAGAAAACCATTAACTCCCTGTCTGTCAAAACGGGCAATAAGCTGCTGATTCTGCAATTAGATGAAATTAGCTACTTTGAAGCCGAAGACAAATACGTTTTTTTAATAACCACCGACGGACAAAAATTTCTTACCTCATACACAATCTCGACTTTAGAAGAAAAACTCCCCCGACAATTCTTACGAGTCAGTCGCTCGACCATTATTAACACGCAGTTCTTGCGAGAAGCCGAAAAGCATTTTAATGGTAGGTATATTTTGATAATGCGAGACAAAGCCAAGACCAAAATCACCTCAGGACAAACCTTTTCAGACGAAATCAGGTCATTTTTGGAGTTATGAGAAGTCAATCTGTTTTTGATTAGGTAAGCTGTTGTAATATGCTATTGGTTCTTTTTGCCCCAATCCCACGACTTTTTTTTGAAAATTACACGATATGAAGCCTCTCTTATTCAAAGCGAGGCTTTTTCATTGGAACGAATTTTGATATTAGCATGAAATATCCTTATTTTTGCACCTCAATTTTTTTCAGCCGTAAGTAATTTAGTGCTAAGATTTTAGACACTAAATACAAATTGGCACTTACGTATCACGAATAATAAATCACGAACAACGATTCAGCAATGGCGTTAATTACCAAAATTAGAGAAAAGGCAGGCATCGCAGTAGGTGTAGTAGCGGTGGCTTTGTTGCTTTTTATTGTGGGAGGAGACATTTTTGGCTCACAAGGTGTTTTTAGCAGCAACCAACAAAAGGTGGGCGAAATCGCAGGGAACGATGTCATGTACCAAGATTTCCAGCAAAAAATTGAGCAAGCTCGTCAAGGTTTTGAAGCACAAAGTGGTAGAGCCGCTACTGAGCAAGACTTAACCCAGATTCGGGAGCAGGCTTGGAATCAACTGATTCTGGACTATGCTTACCAAAAAGAATTTGATGCGCTTGGTATAGCTGTATCATCAGATGAACTTGTTGATATGGTGCAAGGTAACAATATTCACCCTACTGTACGTCAGTCGTTTACAAATCCACAAACTGGCCAGTTTGACAAAAATCAGATTGTTTCATATCTGAAAAACCTCAAAACCCTTACCCCTCAGCAGCAGCAGCAATGGCAAAGCTTTGAAAAAAGCTTATCGGCTGATCGAGTTCGTGAAAAATACGAAAACTTGATTCGTTTGTCGTCGTATGCTACAACCGAAGAGGCTAAAAAAGAATACCAAGCTCAAAACGCAAAGGCAGATGTACGGTATTTGTACGTACCGTTTTATTCGGTTGTGGACTCAACCGTAAAAGTAACAGATGCTCAGTTGCAAGAATACTTAGAAAAACACAAAGACCAATTCAAAGGTCAGAGTACTCGTACTTTCCAATATGTAGCGTTCCCTATTATTCCTACCAAGGCTGATAGTAGTGCACTTTATACACAAATCAAAGACTTGGCAAAAGGCTTGGCTACAGCAGCCAACGACTCGGCCTTTGCTCGCATGAACACAGACGTACCCACTCGCTCTGTTTATATGAGCCTACGTGATATGCCAGACCAATTGAAAGAAGCTGTAAAGACCTTCAATTCTGGTGGTGTGTATGGCCCATATCGGGAAGGCAATGTGTATTCTATCTACAAATACGGCGGCACCAAGCAAGACTCCCTCTACACCGTTAGGGCGAGCCATATTTTGATTACGCCTGCTAACCAGAGCGATACCGCCAAAGCTGCTGCCCGAGTAAAAGCAGAAGGGATATTGGCTCGTATCAAAGGTGGGGCTAATTTTGAAGCTATAGCCGCTACCGAAGGCATGGACGGAACCGCACAAAAGGGTGGTGATTTGGGATATTTCCAAAACAACAACACAATGGTCAAGAAATTCCAAGATGCTATTTTTGGCTTTAATGGCACAGGTCTTATGCCAGCAGTAGTAGAAACAGAATTTGGTTTCCACGTAGTAAAAGTAACAGAAGCTAAGAGCAACACACTATATCGTTTGGCTGCCATCAGCAAAGAACTCGCTCCAAGCGAAGCCACTCGTGACGAAGCCTTCCGCAAAGCAGATCAGTTTGCTTTGGAGAACAAAACCATGGATGCGTTTAAGGCTGCTGCCAAAAAACAAAACTTGATTACGCTCACTGCTAACCGTGTAGCCGAAGATGCAACTACTATCAACAGCATGAAAAATGCTCGTGAGGTGGTTAGATGGGCATTCAGTAACGATACTGACATGAACCAAGTGTCTCAGGCATTTGACCTCGAAAACTTGTATGTAGTAGCTGCCTTAACAGGCAAAAGCGATAAAGAGAAAACAACCATCGAAGATTTTAGGGATGAACTAACAGCCAAAGTTCGTAACCAACTAAAAGCTGAGCAAATCAAGCAAAAAATAGGAAATCCATCGGGTACATTGGAGCAAATTGCTCAGAAATACGGAGCCGGCGCTTTGGTTGAGTCAGTAAATGGACTTGCCATGAACGGCGGTGTATTGACCAGTGCAGGATCAGACCCCACAGCCTTGGGCAAAGCTTTTGGCTTAAAACCTGGCCAAAAATCAAAAGTGTTTGCTGGCGAAGGTGGTGTGTTCATTATGGAGTTGATTCGTAAGGTTGATGCTCCAAACATTGCAGACTATACACAGTACAAAAACAATGCTCGCCAAATGCAAATGCAACGAGCGTCTGTTTATATCAACGAAGCCATCAAAGAAAACGCTAAGATTACCGACAATCGGGCGAAGTTCTTCTAAGATATAATTACCTATCAAGAAAAAAGCTGCCTCACAAGGGTGGCTTTTTTGTTTTTTAGGTGTACCCCTCACGGCACTCTATAAGCCGTCTAACATGATATTATTTATTACATATATCGACTACATTTTGAGAAAAAATAATGATATTGCAGACAGAAATGAGCAAAAAATATTCTGACATAAAAGCAAAACTCAACCTTGAGATAACCAAAACGGAAAGCAACGATTTGGCTTATTTGACACACTTTTTTCAGAACCATAATAATGGTGTCTCTCAATATTTTAGACCAACTGCAATAAGTTATTTGGCTGACCTGCATGAAAAGTTAAATATTGCTCAAGAACCAGATTTTCAATATTATTTGCCTATAAAATGGGACATTCCATTTCCTCCGACAGAGAAACCCAAGTTCAAATTTATTGACCTGTTTGCAGGAATTGGCGGAATAAGACTTGCATTTCAAAACCTTGGCGGAAAATGTGTATTCACAAGTGAGTGGGATATATATTCCAAGAAAACTTATGATGCCAACTTTGGAGAAGTTCCATTTGGAGATATTACAAAGATTTCTGAGGCAGAAATACCAGACCATGATATTTTACTTGGTGGATTTCCTTGTCAACCATTTTCAATTGCAGGCGTTTCAAAAAAGAATGCTTTGGGCAGAGCTCACGGCTTTTTAGACGAAACCCAAGGAACATTGTTTTTTGATGTAGCGAGGATTATTAAACATAAAATGCCATCTGCATTTATGTTGGAAAATGTCAAAAATCTTGTTTCACATGACAAAGGAAAAACCTTTATAATCATAAAAGAAACATTAAAAGAGTTAGGCTACTCGATTCACTTTAAAGTGTTAGATGGACAATATTTTGTACCCCAACATAGAGAGCGAATAATTATTGTTGGTTTTAGGACTGATAAGTTCAATAATGAAGAGACATTTGAGTTTCCTAAAATGGGAGAAACTCGATTTGCAATTAAAGACATATTAGAAGACGAAGTTGATCCGAAATACACACTTTCAAATAAACTTTGGGAGTACCTTCAAGGGTATGCAAAAAAACACAAAGAAAAAGGAAATGGCTTTGGCTTTGGACTAACTGACTTGAACGGAATTTCAAGGACAATGAGTGCAAGATACTACAAGGATGGAGCAGAAATTTTAATACCTCAAGAAGGCAAAAACCCAAGACGTTTGACACCGAGAGAATGTGCTAGACTTCAAGGATTTCCCGACACTTTTGTTATTCCTGTATCAGACAATCAAGCCTATAAACAGTTTGGGAATTCAGTTGTAACACCTTTAATCCAAGCTGTTGGGAAAAATATCGTAAATGAAATATTGAAAATCAATGAACTTAACAAATCTCAAATCGCTGTTCATTGGTAACGGTTGTACAAAAATTTACATCAAGAAATTATCGCCGAACGACAACTCGAAAAACCAAGTCTATTTTGGAGGCAGTTTTGAAATATTAAACATTCTACCCATTTCCGAAATTAAGAATAAGGAAGCGGGCGACTGGAATAAAGAGAGATTCAAAGCTTCAATAAATTTTTCTTGGGTTGGTGAAAATGGAAATCTATTTCCAGCACCAAATGCTCAACTCATTCTCTATCCAAAATATCCAGAGGTTAGATTCTCGGGATTTTTGGCAAAATGCCAAAACCCGCCATCAGCATTGATGACACAAAGGCTTGCCGATAGGCTTTTGTTCTTTTCTGTCACGAAAGATGGAACTATTTTAGGTTATGTTGCAGACTCAAATTCCGAAATCGCCAATGAATTTGCAAATCAACAAAACATATCAGAACACGGAGTTTTTAAAGTTATTGAATTGCCACAAGTGGCAAACAATAAGGCAAAATTGATAAACGAGTTACTTCGAATTCACGAACTGGGATGGATAAAGTCAAAGAGCTTAACTAAAAATGGATTAGTTTCCTGCAATTCTGCTCAATGTGGTGGATATACATTAGAAGCTGAGTTGGGCATTATTCGAAATGGATTTGCTGAACCAGACTTTTTAGGATGGGAAGTGAAAAATTTTGGTGTTACTAATCTGAATAATCTAAATTCTAAACCAATTACTTTAAGTAATAGTACACAATTATTTCACATTTCGTTCTTTGAAAAATTGACTTGATAGATGTCTCCAAAGGAATTCCAGATACTATTAAGTGCAATCTTTAAGGTATTCAAATCCTTGTAATCCTGTGGCTTTATCCACC
>JBGAVQ010000204.1:0-10064 GCA_044228045.1 Spirosomataceae bacterium | reverse complement strand
CGGGCGAAAGAAAATTTGATACGCCGTCCCATTCAACTCTAAGTCATAGCCATTCTTGAAAAATCCCCTTGGCCGAAAACTCCCAATTTCTTGGCCTGTTGTAAGATTCTGAATACAGATTTGATTTTTGAACCAGTTGGGTTGCTGAAAGCGCCATTCTTGCCCATTTTCCTGAAAAGTCGCCTTTGTGGCACTACTCCAAGACCATACCAATGTAGCAATTACTTGGTCATTTTTTTTCAACTCAAACTGCCTTTTGGCCAAGCGGGGCTGATACCAATACAATTGATCAGGTGCGATTTCCTCGGTGTGGCAAGCCGCCAGCAAAAGAATAAATAATAAAGGTAGATATTTCATGGTGAAGCGATTTTTACCTGCAAATCTATGATAATGAGTGGATTACAAAAGTTAAAAAACCTTAATTTGATTGTTCTAATCAAAACCACCCAATAATATAAGAATAAATAAAGTGTCTTTTATACACCTATTTTGCCATTTGGTCGAAATACTGAAAAATAGGACAATACCCGCAAAAAACTTGTCTTTTTATCAGTTATCTTGCACAAAATTTGCAGTCATTCATCTACTTTTTATTATCTAAACCATGAAAACACAGTTGCTACGAACCGTTCGTCTAACTGTTCTAAGTATTCTTGCCATTTGGGGTGTTAGTTTTGCCCAAACCCCCGAAAACCCACTTAAAGGCCAGCGAGTCCTGATTTTTTCTAAAACCCGTGGGTATCGCCATTCTTCTATCCCACAAGGCATTGCAGCGGTCAAACTAATGGGCCGTAAGTATGGCTTTGATGTAGATACCACCGAAAACGCCGAGCGTTTCAACGAAGCCAACCTTAAGCGATACAAAGTTGTGGTCTTTATGAGTACCACAGGCGATGTACTCAACGACCGCCAACAGGCTGATTTTGAGCGATATATACAAGCAGGCGGAGCTTATGCAGGCTTACATGCGGCGGCTGATACTGAATATGATTGGCCTTGGTACGGCAAGCTGGTGGGTGGGTATTTTGCCTCGCATCCGGGTAATCCCAATGTACAAAATGGTACAATGACCGTAGTGAATAAGAACTTCCCAGCCACTGATTCATTGCCTAACACCTTTGTAAAGAAGGATGAATTCTACGATTTCAAACAGTTCAACCCTGATGTAAAAGTACTCGTTACGGTAGATGAAAAAACGTACAAAGATGGCAAAATGGGCGATTTTCACCCCATGTCATGGTATCATGAATACGATGGAGGGCGGATTTTCTATACCAACTTTGGTCATACCGACGAAACTTTCATGGAGCCAATATTCCTCCAACATTTTTGGGGAGGGCTTCGCTGGGCAGCGGGTGGCAAACCCCTCGACTACGCCAAAGCCCGCACACTGCGTGCACCCGAAGACAATCGCTTTACTCGTGAAGTACTGCACGAACGATTAGACGAACCTACCGAATTGGCTGTTTTTGATAATGGGAAGGTCATTTTTGTAGAACGGAAAGGTAAAGTACGGGTATATGACCCCACAAAGAAACAATCGAAGGTAATTGCTCAAATACCCGTTTATACCAAACAAGAATACGGCCTGATGGGAGTAAATATTGACCCAAATTTTTCCAAAAATCACTGGGTTTACCTTTTTTACTCACCTCCAGCCAATGCCGCTGCTGGCGATACAGCCCAACACCTTTCACGCTTTGTCTATGACGAACTCAAAGACACACTTGACATGGCTTCAGAAAAGGTACTGTTGCGAGTGCCAGTAAAGCGAAATGATGAGTGCTGCCACACAGGTGGTTCTATCGCATGGGATAAAGCAGGGAATTTGTACCTCTCAACGGGTGACGATACCAATCCTTTTGCCTCAAATGGTTACGGGCCCATGGATAACCGCCCTAAGCGTCAAGGTTGGGACGCTCGAGCAAGTTCGTCAAATACCAATGATTTGAGAGGTAAAATCCTCAGAATCAAACCACAAGATGATGGAACCTATACTATTCCAGAAGGAAATTTATTTCCAGTAGGTACAGCAGGTACTCGCCCCGAAATTTACGTAATGGGCAATCGCAATCCTTATCGAATTGCTGTTGACCAACGCACAGGCTTTTTGTATTGGGGTGAAGTAGGTCCCGATGCTGGTGAAAATTCAGATAAATACGGCCCCCGTGGGCACGACGAAGTGAATCAGGCTCGTAAAGCAGGGTACTTTGGCTGGCCGCTTTTTGTGGCTGATAACCGTGCTTATAACCAAAGGGATTTTAATGGCAACATAACTGGACCAAAATTTGACCCTAAAGCTCCTATCAACGACTCTCCACATAATACAGGCTTGAAAGAATTGCCCCCTGCTCAAAAAGCATTTATCTACTATCCTTATGCCGATTCGCCTGAGTTTGGTCCTATTGTTGGCAAGGGTGGCCGTAATGCTATGGCTGGGCCAGTTTATTACTCTGACGACTACGATAAAGATTCAAAAACGAAGTTTCCGGACTATTACAACGGGAAATTCTTTGCCTATGATTGGATTAGGGACATGATTAATATTGTAACCATGAAACCCAATGGTGACTTTGCCAGTATGGAGCGGTTTTTGCCTAACTGGAAGTTTAGCCACCCAATGGACATGGCTTTTGCCAAAGATGGTTCTCTCTATATGCTCGAATACGGCCCTATTTGGTTTGCTCAAAACGATGAGGCTCGCCTCACGCACATTACCTTCAATGCTGGCAACCGCTCACCAGTAGCGGAGGCTTCTGCAGACAACGTGGCGGGGGCACTGCCGTTGAAAGTGCGGTTTGATGCCTCAAAATCAATGGATTACGATGGTGATGCTATCAAGTATGAGTGGTCATTTGGCAAAGGTTTACCCAAGGCTACTACCGCCAACCCAACGTTTACTTATACCAAAGCGGGTATTTACAAACCAACCCTAAAAGTAACCGATGCAAAAGGTAATGTTTCGAGCCAGACCTTAGAAATAAAGGTAGGCAACGAACCGCCAAAAGTAGAATTAGCCGTAAAAGGTAACAAGTCGTTTTACTGGAATGACCAACCCGTTGAGTACGAAGTGAAGGTTAGCGATAAAGAAGACGGCTCGCTTGCCAGCAAAAAAATTGCGAATGAAGACGTAATGGTTAGCATCAATTTTTTACAAGGTTTTGACAAAACCTTGATAGCGCAAGGGCATCAAATGAACACCAGCTATGCCACAGGCAAGCGACTCATGGATTTGTCGGACTGTAAAGCCTGCCATACCATTGATCAAAAATCAATTGGACCAGCTTACAAAGAAGTAGCCAAGAAATACAAAGGTGCTCGAAATGTAGAAGCTACTTTGGTTGAAAAAATAATCAATGGTGGTGGTGGTGTATGGGGCGAGCAAGCCATGAGTGCACACCCACAAATCTCACGAGACGATGCCAAAGAAATGGTAAAGTACATCTTGTCGTTGGGTGATGCAAAGACAGCCTCTCAGCCTGTCAAAGGGTCGTATATTACAAAATCACAGGCCAAAGACGGCACGTATATTTTCTCGGCAAGCTATACCGACAAAGGAAAAGGAACCGTTCCACCATTGTCGAGTACGAGTACGATAACGCTTCGTAGTGCTGCCATGAACGCTCTTAATTACGACGAGCAGAAAGAAACAACTATCACAAAAATACCACAATTGAACAACAAAGAAGTGGTAGTAGCCAGTGCTTCGGGGGCTTACGTAGTTTACAAAGACATTGACCTCACAGGATTGAGCAGCGTCACCCTTAGTGCGCTTTCAATGAAGGGCATGAGTATGGGTGGTAAAATCGAAATTCGGTCAGGCTCACCTACGGGTGCACTATTGGGCGAAGCCGAAATTGGCGAGTCACAGATGTCGCCGTCAAAAGTTAAACTCAACAGTAGCGGTGTGCAAGATTTGTTCTTGGTGTTTGTCAATCCAGCTGCCGGAACTAAGCCACTGTTTGTGTTGGATACAATAACCTTTGAGCGAGAGAATGGCGGCATTGCACCATCTGGCGGGAAATAATATGACAATGATTAAACAAAAAGGTGGCCGTTGGGCCACCTTTTTGTTTAATCATCAATTGCTTGATAGATAAGCGTATGGAACTTAATATCTAACTCACCCCCATAACTGGTAGGCCACATTTGCTTCATCAAAACAGCACAGATTTTCTCTTTGGGGTCGGCAAAATAATAGGTACTAAACGCCCCACCCCACGAAAAACTTCCAACACTACCAAGCCCTGCCGAACGCCCAGCTTCATTAACTACCGAAAACCCTAAGCTGAAATAGGCATGTGGATCTGGAAACATCGTACCACTCTGATTGGTATTAGTAAATAACTCAACTGTTTTGCGACTGAGCAAACGCTTTCCGTTGTAGCTTCCACCATTGAGCAACATTTGCAAAAACACCGCATAATCGTAGGCGGTACTCGACAAGCCACCACCGCCCGAAAAATAAGTACCTGCACCCACTATCGGGTAATCTGGATTGACCACCAAATCACTTTTTTTGAGTTTGACTAAGCCTTTTTCTTTGTCTTCGCCATATAGCGGTACCAAGCGACTTTTTTGTGAAGTAGGTAGGTAAAAATACGTGTCTTTCATACCCAAAGGATTGAAAATACGCTTTTGAAAAAAATCATTAAGTCTCATCCCCGACACATTCTCTACTACTACACCCAGCACGTCTGTGTTAAGCCCGTACGTCCATTTTTCGCCTGGCTGGTGCTGTAGCGGCAGTTTGGCTAATTTTTTGATAGTGTTATATACCCTCAAGTTGTCAGTAGTAAAGGCATCAATAATACCAGCTTTGGCATAAATGGCCTTGATACGGTCGTCGCTGGCAATTACATTATAATTGAGACCTGATGTATGCGTAAGCAAATGCCGGATTGTGATTTCTCGCTTGGCTGGTATGGTAGTGTAACTGCTATCTTGGCGGTCAAATTGATCTAAAACAGTTGGCTTTGCAAATTCAGCAATGTACTTGCTCACAGGGTCGTCGAGCATGATTTTTCCTTCTTCGTACAGCATCATTACGGCCAGCGAAGTAATGGCTTTTGTCATGGAGGCAATCCGAAAAATGGATTCTTCTGTCATCGGAAGTTTATTCTCTATATCAGACAGCCCAAACGCCTTATGGTAAACAATTTTGCCATTTCGCACAATAATTGCCGTTACGCCTGGAAACCGATTTTTCTGAATATAGTCTTGAATTACACCATCAATCCGCCCCAATCTTTCAGACGACATACCAACCGATTCGGGATTACCCGCTAAAAGAACTGGTGCAGCTTGTCGAGTAAGTGTTTGAGCAACTAATAGTCTGGCTATTAGCATCAAACCAACAAAACCAATAATTCGTACGTGCTTTGTCATAAGAGTAGAGGTTTTAATGTGAAAATTGTAGCAACTATTTAATACTCATTCAAACATAAGCGCTTCGGCAATACGTCGGTCATTGGCAAGGCGAGGCACTTTGTTTTGTCCACCCAACTTGCCTTGCGACTTCATGTATTCTACAAAAGCATTTCGTTGTAATGATTTGATTTTCAAGCCTTGTAGAATATTGCCAGTAATCAAATCGTCATAATAAGTGTTGAGTTCTGTCATTTTTTTGTCCAAATCTTGGGCAAATGTTTCGATATTTTGAGGTGGCGTTGCAAACTCAATCAGCCATTCGTGGTAAGGAAGCCCTCCGTCAAGAGGTGTTACTTGTGGGGCAACCGTAAACTCTATTACTTGTGTTTCAGGCTGGCAACTTACGGCGTATTGCATGGCTTTTTCGACCTCTTCGCCTATGACATGCTCGCCAAATGCCGAAATAAAATGCTTGATTCGACCCGTCACAACAATGCGGTGAGGGTTGAGGCTTACAAACTTAATGGTGTCGCCAATCGAATAACCCCAAAGCCCTGCGTTGGTGTTGAGTACAAGTGCATAGTTTTTGCCCAATTCTACTTCGCCAAGGTGCAGGCGGCGAGGTGTTGGCTGAAAAAATTCCTCAGTTGGAATAAATTCATAAAAAATTCCTGAATCTAAAAGCAACAACAAGCCATCTTCGGCCTGTGAATCTTGGTAGGCAATAAAGCCTTCGGAGGCTGGATAGGTCTCTATGGAATCTACTTGTTTGCCAATAGAGTCAAACAGTTTGGCTCGGTAAGGCTCGAAATTGACTCCACCATACACAAACACCGAAAATTCAGGAAAAACATCTTTGATTGGCTTACCTGTGCGAGCAACAATGCGGTCAAAATACATTTGAACCCACGGCGGAATCCCCGAAATCAAAGCCATTGGTTGCTCAATAGTCTCGTCAATAATGCGGTCTAATTTGGTTTCCCAGTCTTCAATGCAATTGGTTTCGTAACTCGGCAACTGATTACTTCGCAAAATAGCAGGCACTAAATGGTTCGAAATTCCGGAAAGACGACCAAAGTAAATCCCATTTTTCTTCTCCAATTCAGGACTTCCCGACAAGAAAATTAATTTTTTGTCCAGAAACGCCGACTTGCCCGTTTCGGCAATATAGCTCATGACAGCATCACGAGCACTGCCAAAATGATAACCCACCGACTCGTTAGTGATAGGAATGTACTTAACCCCCGAGGTAGTACCAGAAGTCTTGGCAAGATAAAGCGGTTTGCCTTTCCACAGCACGTTAGCTTCACCTGCTACCATGCGCTCGAGGTAAGGACGCAGGTCTTCGTAGTCACGCACAGGAACGGCATTTTTGAAGTCATCATACGTTTTGATGTCCTCAAAACGGTGGTCTTTGCCAAAACTCGTGCTTTGAGCTTGCGAAACTAACTTGGTGAGCCAATTGAGTTGTGTCTCAACAGGGCGACGAAGCCACTGCTGGCGTTTTTGCACCACATAACGGGCGAAGGGTTTTGCGAAAAATGAACGAAGTCCCATACCTGCAAAGATAGGAGAATGCGTTACAATTTGTAGATTTTACACCTAAAAGGTGCAAGTAACCCATTGTTGGTGGGTTGCTTGCACCTTTTGAAGCCTTTCGGAAGCACCTTAGTTAAATTCTCTTCGGCGGAATGGAAAGTCTTGATTAGGCATTTGTGGGGTTTCGGGCTGCACGTTTCCTTTTCTGAAATTACGGACATTGTAGGTAAATGTGAGCATAAAGTAACGCTTCAATACCGTTGTTTGTACGTCTTCAATGTAAGTACTGGTCGTGTTTCGGCTGATGCTATTGTTTTGGTTCAGAAGGTCAAATACCGTGAGTTTGAGTTCGCCACGGCGGTCTTTCAAGAATTTTTTGGCTGCACCCATGTTCCACAGAATAAAGGTCTGATTAAACTCCGTACCCAAGCCCGAATAGAGCGACTGGTTGGCGTCGGTACTTAGCACCCAGCCATTTTTTGACTGCAAATTGATTTTTGCCCCAGCTAAATGATAAAAATAGTTGCTGTTTGATTGCGGACGAATGGTGTTCTTGACAACATTATAAGTGGCTGAATAAGACAGGGTAAAGTCCACTAATTCGCTAATATTACTACTCAACACCAAGCCCGAATTGAGGTTGGTGGTGTTGGCAATGTTCTTAGCGTTGTTGATAAGCCCTGGTGTGTTAGAGTACGACACCCCAGCATTGAAATTGAGATTACTTTTGATAGGCTTTAAGGGCATACCCAGCGTAAAGAACGAGCGTAAGCTCCATGTACCGTCTAAGTTAATGGGTTTGCTCAATTGCGAACCTCTTCTTAGCAAAATTCCAGATACTAAGCTATCGCCCAGCGGAATGAATGTGGCGTTGGTAATGTTGTCTTGTGTGAAGTTAGCAGACACAAAGCTAAAAAATGTACGAGCACTTTGGGTGTTTGTGCTGTTGTAGCGCAACGAAAGATTATGCGTATATTCTTGTTTCAAATCAGGATTTCCCGTGCTAAGTATGAGTTGATTTGAGTTGTTTGGTACGTTTTGTAATTGCGAAATAGACGGCGCATTGGTAGAAGTTCGGTAATTAAACCGTAGGCTTTTGGTCAATGACTTACGGTAAGTCAATTCGGCAGAAGGCAGCAAGTTGTTGAATGATTTTTCGGTTTCTATTTTTTTAGGAAATAACTGATCACCTAACAAATTGGCGTTCTGATAATTAAGTCCTACTGTTAAATTGAGTTTGTCTCTACGCTCCCCAAAACGCAAATTGAACCCAGCCCTGTTAGACACATAATCGTTCTCGAAACGGTTGCTCAGAATTGGATCCAACACCGTGTAGCCGTTATCTAACTTGCTGAAGTTGTTGGTTGTTTTGTCGCTATTGTTACGATTAAACGAGGCGTTATAGTTTAATTCTAAGGTTGTTTTTTTGCTCAGTTGCTCAGTAAATGACACATTTGACGATAGCGTATAACCATGTGAAGGCGTTGTGGACTGCTGATCAACCAATTGCAACGAATCTAAGGTGTTGTAATAACGGTTGCGTGACTGTAGTAGAGCGTCACGAGTACGGTCGTTGATGCTGGTGGTTACGCCTACCGAAAACGTACGCCCAGCCTTGGCAAAGCGGTGACGAAACAACACATTATTTGAGAAATTATACCCCGTGCTTTCTGATGTATTGTTGGTTAAAACACTACTCAGCGGCTTGCCAAGCGCAGAGGTTTCGCCATTGAGGTAGCTTTTTTGCTCGGTACTCTGAAAACTCATATTGGGTGTAATAATTAATGAGTTACGAGCATTTATCGTGTATTCAAATCGCAAATTAAAGCGATGATTCTGGTTTGTATTTGATGTCCGGCTATCTTCTTCGTAGGTTTGGCCATTTACTCCTTTTACGGCAAAATAGTTTCGAGTTTTGAAGCCGTTGTTATTATTGGTAGTACTATTAAAAAAATAACTACCCGTTACTTTGATTTTCTTGCTCCAATTGTCTGAATAGTTTAACCCGATTGCGTTTGTTTGGGTAATACCTCCTTGTTGTCCCACTAAAAAATTGCCAGCATTGTTGCCACCACCTTGGAATCCGCCGCCGCCACCACCGCCTTGAAACCCGCCACCACCACCACCAGGTCTTGCACCACCACCACCGCCGCCAAAACCACCGCCACCTGTTGTTCCCAGTGTGCCGAGCAAATCTTGTGTGGCAAAGTTTTGCTGGTTCACATTATTACCTAAGCCAATGATAGAAATACGGCGTTGGCCACTGAAGAAATTGATATTCCCCCCCATCAAATAGCGGTTATCGGTGCCATAACCAGCATATATTTTGCCAAATTGGCCGTTATTTCGTCCTGTTCTGGTTACGATGTTGATTGTTTTTTCAGTATTGCCGTCGTTAATCCCTGAGAACTGCGATTGGTCGCTGAGGCGGTCAAACACCTGAATTTTATCCACAATCTCGGCGGGTAAGTTTCGTAAAGCCAGTGTAGCATCGTCACCAAAAAACTCACGGCCATCTACTTGCACTCGCTTCACATCTTCGCCTTGAGCTTTTACAGCACCATTTTCGATGGTAATGCCTGGCATTTTCTTGACCAAATCTTCGGTAGTAGCATCTACATTGACCTTAAATGCACTTGCATTGTACATCAGCGTATCGCCTTTTTGCTCTACACGCACTTGTGTGCCTTGTACCAATACTTCTTTGAGTTGGTTCTGATCCAGCGACATCTCAATAGTTCCTACATTCTTCACCGGCTCATCTGTGCGTACTCTTTGCTCTATGGTTTTGTAGCCCACATACGAAACTCGCAACTGATAATTTCCTCGGTTGGTTACTTTAAACGAAAATTTCCCGTCTTTATCTGTCGTCATGCCGAGGCGTTTGGTCGAATCAGCTTGGTTTATGAGCTGTACTGTTACACCTATCAATGGTGTTTTATCTGCTATATCTACCACTACACCAACCACTTGAAAGTTCTGGGCAGAGGCAAGTGTGCCTATCAAAAGGAAAAAGAAGAAAAGAATTGCGGAGTACCGTCCAGAGGAGTGCCGCCCAATTGTATTGATTTTCATGACATGTATGTTATTTTCTCTTTGACTACGATAACACAACAAAGTTTATTAAAAAAAACGACTAAACCCCTAAAAGTTAC
>JBGAVQ010000203.1:0-10155 GCA_044228045.1 Spirosomataceae bacterium | reverse complement strand
ACATGGGTCATGAAGTGATGGAGATTCTGCAAAAACTCAATCAAGAAGGTACAACCATTGTGATGGTAACGCACGATGAAAACATGGCCCACAAAACCAGTCGCTTGGTGCGTTTGTTTGATGGTTCGCAAGTTCTTTAAATTCTCAACCCCTCTGCCCCCATGCTACGCAACTACCTAAAAATAACCTTTGCTGTACTCAAGCGCCGTAAGTTTTTTACGTTTATCAGTTTGTTTGGTATCAGTTTTACGCTGACTGTATTGATTGTTGCTGTTTCCTTTTTGGATCATTTGTTTGCTCCAAACTATCCTGAATATCAACGAGATAACCTGCTTTATGTTTCACATTCTGAACAAGTGGATACTATAAATAATGGCTCAAATTCGAGTGCTGTTGGGTATTATTTTCTGAAAGAATTTATTTCTAAAATGAAAACACCCCAAAAAATAGCTTTTGCCACGGCACCCAATACAATCAATGCCTATAGCCCGAATGGAACAAAACTTCGCCTATTTTTCAAATATACTGATGCCAACTTTTGGGAAGTAAACAACTTTGATTTTGTGGAAGGGAAGCCATATAACCAAACAAATATCAATCAGCAAGAATACGTTACCGTGATTAACGAAAACACAAGAGATGATTATTTCGGAAAAGGCGTAAACGCAATTGGCAAAAACTTTGAAATTGATAATGTTAAATACAAAGTAATTGGTGTAGTAAGAGGTAGCCCTATAACCCGTTTTTATACCTCTTCGGATATTTATTTTCCGTATAACCTGACCAAGGATAATTTAAAAAGCAAAGAATTAGGTGGTGGGTATCTCATATTTTTAAGAGGCCAAAATTCCGAAGCCTTAAAAGCAATAAAAGCCGAATTTGATGCAATAGTGCCAAAAGTGCCGTTGCCCCAAGGAGACAAATATTTTAAACCTCACAAATTGTATTCGGAAGCCGAACCTTATTTGAATGGTTTTGCCAGAGAACTTTTTGGCAGTGCTACAAAATCTGGATTAGCCTATTTTTATATGTTTATTGTTGGCATTGCCATCCTTTTTATGTCGTTACCGGCCATTAATCTGATCAACATTAACCTAAATCGCATCATGGAGCGTTCCTCCGAAATCGGCATTCGTAAGGCATTTGGAGCATCTTCAAAAACCCTCACTTATCAATTCATCACCGAAAATATCATTCTATCTTTGATAGGCTCTGTTCTGTCAATTTTTCTGTCAATTGGTGTTATTTATTACATCAACCATAGCGGTCTGATTCCGTATGCCGACCTAACCATCAATTGGGTTGTGTTTGCTTGGGCTATCTTAATAAGTGTTGTATTTGGTTTATTATCAGGAGTTTACCCTGCCTGGCGAATGTCCAAGTTACAGGTTGTTGAGGCTTTGAAAGCTTAAACCATCATGTAACCAAGCTCCTCAACAAATGAAGTTATATTTTTTAACCATCAAATACCCCAAAAAACGCACACTAAGGCTAAGGGGGCAAAACCATGCTAAAACACCTTTTTAAACTCATTTGGAAGCAAAAAAAGAGAAATTTCTTGATGATGCTCGAAATTTTTGTGTCGTTTCTTATCCTCTTTGCTATTTGGAGTTTAGGGGTGTATTATTTCCAAAACTACAATATTCCGGCAGGGAGTAATACCAACAACGTATGGGTTTTGTTCTGTGAATTTAATTCGGACACCCTCAGAGAACAAAAACGAGAGTTAGTAAGTCAAAAGTTGAGGTCTTATCCACAAGTAGAATCTTTTGCTTTCTCTGAAAATAACGTACCGTTTTCGTTTAGTTCAAATAATAATCAATTGGAATATAAAAATAATGAAGTGATGTGCGAAATGATGCGGGTTGAACCTGAAATGAAGAAGGTACTGAATTTGGAAATGATTTCAGGAAAATGGCTCAGCATGGCCGACAAAGTAAATAAATACCCTCCATTGGTCATCAATAGGGCTGCTAAAATCAAGCTTTTTGGTGATGAGAATGCCGTTGGAAAAATTTTGGGTGAAAAAGAAGATGAGAAAAGACAAGTGATAGGCGTTGTTGAAAACTTCAAATATAAAAGCGATTATCATGAAGTAACACCATTGGCAATGACATTAGTAAGCAAATGGGCAAAGGTATGCTTGATTAAAGTAAAACCAAGTGCCGATATTGATTTTGAGGCAAAACTTACCAAGGAATTGATAAACTTGGGTAGTGGATGGAGTATGGAGGTGCAGCACATGGAAAACATGAAAGCGAACAAAAATAAAATGAACTGGATTCCTATTTTGATATTAATTATTGTTTGTGGGTTCTTAATTTTTAACGTAGCCTTAGGCTTATTCGGCGTGTTATTTCAAACCATAAGTCGCCGAAAACAAGAAATCGGTGTTCGCAGGGCAATGGGAGCCACCCAAAATGCTATTTTGTGGCAATTTATTGGCGAAACCGCCGTGATTGCTACCTTTGGTGTTTTGTTAGGAACCTTTTTTGCTGTTCAGTTTCCATTACTCAATGTATTTGACCTCCCAGCCAGTGTATATTTAATGGGCCTATTGTTAGCTATCGTTTCTGTTTATTTAATTGTTATTATTTGTGCTTTCTTGCCAAGCAAACAAGCCTCAAAAGTTTATCCTGCCATAGCCCTACACGAAGAATGACCCCTACTATCCTCATCATTGACGACGACGTAGCCATTAGAGCTTCGCTCACTTTGTTGATGCGCAAAGAAGGGTTAAACGCCGCCAACGCCAGTTCGCCGAGTGAGGCAATGGCTGTGCTGTCGCAGCAAAAAATTGATTTGGTAGTGCTGGATATGAACTTTTCGGTTGAAACATCGGGAGATGAAGGTCTAAAACTACTCACCCAAATCAAAAAACAATATCCATCACTTCCTGTGATTCTGATTACGGGTTGGGCAAGCATTGATTTGGCTGTAAAGGGTATGAAACTTGGTGCAAGTGATTTTTTGAACAAACCTTGGCAAAATGCTCATTTGGTTCAGGCCATCAAAACAACCATAGCACTACATGAGCATACTGCCACAGCAAAGGAAAAAACAGAAGAAAAAGAGCGAATAATCACTCGCAAAAAACTGGATACTCAGTACGATTTTGGGCAAATTATTGGCGAAAACCAGTCATTAGTAAGCATACTTGAAACCATCGGAAGAGTGGCCGCTACGGAAGCCTGTGTGTTGATTACCGGAGAGAGCGGCACAGGCAAAGAACTCATTGCCGAAGCCGTACACCAAAACAGTTTGCGACAACGAAAACCATTTGTGAAGGTGAATTTGGGGGGGATTTCTACACAACTGTTTGAATCTGAATTGTTTGGTCATGTAAGAGGGGCTTTTACCGATGCCCGTTTTGACCGAATTGGTCGCTTTGAAATGGCCAATAAAGGCACTATTTTTTTGGACGAAATCGGCGATTTAGACCCATCAAGCCAAGTAAAATTACTGAGGGTTTTACAAGACCGCACCTACGAAGTACTCGGCAGTAGCAAAACCAAGTTAGTAGATGTACGGGTTGTGTGCGCTACCAACCGCAACCTCGAAGAAATGGTGTCGAAGGGTACTTTCAGAGAAGATTTATTTTACCGTATCAACCTAATTACCATCAAGTTGCCAGCCCTTCGTGAGCGAGCAGACGACATTCCACTCTTGGTAAATTTCTTTGTCAATAACCTTCGAGAAATTTATAACCGCCCACATCTTTTGGTTAGCAAAGATGCTCTCAAGTGGCTCAAACAACTCAACCTGCCCGGCAATATTCGTCAATTAAAAAACTTGGTTGAACGAACCGTGTTGGTAAGTGCAAGTGATGTATTAGAAGTTGCCGATTTTCAACTAAATTGGCAACATGCTCCATCCATTGCTGCTGCGCATCTACCTGATGTAGGCACAATTACGCTCGAAGAAATGGAAATTCAGATGATTAGGCGAGCAATGGATTTTCACAAAGGCAGGGTAGCACGAGTTGCTAAGTCGCTTGGGCTTACCCGTAGTGCCTTGTATCGCAGGTTAGAGAAATACAACATCCCGTTCCATGAAGATTCGGACTAAATTCATCTTGTTTATCACTGTCATACACAGCATTACGGTGAGTATGTCGTTCTGGATTTTTAAACAAGATAAAATCTATTTCATTGTATCAGAGCTAATTATCATCCTTTCTTTGTGGATTGCTTGGCAACTTTACCAAGACCTTATCCAGCCCATTTCACTGTTAATGACAGGTGTTGAGGCCATTAAAGACCGTGATTTTAATGTCAAGTTTCTCCAAACAGGCAAGTATGAAATGGACAAACTCATTGCGGTATATAACCAAATGATTGACCAACTGCGGCAGGAAAAAACCCAGCAAGAAGAGCAACATTACTTCCTCAAAAAATTAGTACAAACATCCCCAACTGGTATTTTGATGCTTGATTTGGACGAGCGAATTGCAGATATTAACCCTAAAGCTTGCGAGTTGATAGGTTTGCCACAAAATGAGTTGATTGGCTTGCCGGTGTCGAGTATTGATCATCCCATTTTTCAAGGCATTAAGTTGCTGAATACAGGTGATTCTCAGATGATTAGCCTCAATGGGGTGCAAACTTTCAAATGCCAAAAATCACATTTTATTGATAGGGGTTTCCCTCGGTATTTTGTGATGATTGAAGAACTTTCTGCCGAAATACTGGCTGCAGAAAAAAAGGCATACGGTAAAGTAATCAGAATGATGGCGCACGAGGTCAACAATTCAATTGGGGCGGTTAATTCGATATTAGATTCGAGTATGGGTATGGTAGCTGACCCCGAAATTGCTACAGTAATGCAAATTGCAATTGAGCGTAACAACCACCTCAATTATTTCATGCGACGCTTTGCCGATGTAGTGCGCTTGCCCTTGCCTCAATTACAAGAAATCAACGTCAATCAACTGGTTAATACTGTTTCAAAATTACTGGAATTTATGGCCAAGGCACATGAGGTCAACTTTAGGTTTGAGTTATCGGAGAAACCAATTTTGATTATGGCAGACCTCAATCAGATTGAGCAAGTGCTTATCAATATTGCCAAAAATTCCATAGAAGCTATTGGTAATCAGGGAACTGTAACATTTGAAACAACTGCCCATCCAACGCAACTTCGTGTCATTGACACAGGTAAGGGGGTTCAATTAAACCAAGCCGAAGATTTATTTTCTCCGTTTTTTACCACCAAAAAAGAAGGTCAGGGTATTGGCCTGACCTTAGTTCGTGAAATTTTGATGAATCACCATTTTACTTTCTCATTGCAGACGGTAGCTCCTCAGCAAACTGTTTTTTCAATTGTGTTTTAAGCAATTCGTTCAAAAACAATATAATCGGTTACAGGAAGCACAGGTATTTTGCCTTTCAAACTCGACACCATCTGTCCTCGATGATAGGTTGAGTGGTTGATAACATGAGTCAGAATTTCTTGAATTTGAGTTGAATAGGCTTCACCTTTTGTGTTGGTGTAAGTAACAACACTGTTCAGCTTTTCGTCGGTCAGCGTCTTCAAAAAAAACTCCCATGCTCTATTGTTTTGTGTCAAAAGCAGCATGCAGTCAATTATATCGTGTTTTTCCCACAATGGTACAAATGAGCTTATGCCATTGAGTCTATTGAGCCAAGTAATTTTGGCTGCCAACACATGCGACAATAGCTCTAAGGCTCGTTCGTCGGGTTGATTCATTGCTTGAAGGCACTCAGCAATGCGTTCGTTTGCCCAGTTTTCATAAGCAAACAGGCGTTGATAATAACGTGTCATGGCTTAGCCCTCTACAATCTCGGCATCGTTCAAGATGTAATTTAGCTCATAGATGTCGTTTGCATTGAGCTTGAGCTTACCCTTAAAAGTGTGAACTTCGTCTGTTTTGAAACGCTTGTTTGTTTTCTTGAATTTGAGCGACATCACCGACTCAGGGCCAGCACCACCACAAAAAAAGCACATACTATACGGAAATGCCGAAAGCACATAGAGATTGCCTTCATAATCTACAGGAATTACGTAGCCTTTGATTACAATATCTTTGCCATCAAATTTGGAAATTTTTTGGCCAAACGATGGGTATAGCATATAAACCTGTTCTTCGGCGTACCATTTCTTTTTGAAGGTTACGTCTTTGAGGTCGTCCCAAGTTACTTTGGCGGCTTCTGGTGCAAGGGCAGGGGTAAAGCCTGATGAAAGAAAGAGTGCAAAAAGGCTAAAAAACAAGATTTTCATGTTGGTTGAGAATTTATTTTCGAAGTGATGAATTATTTTAGTAAAGTCGCCCTATCTGAATCAGCATGGGAATTTCCAAATTAGCTACTCATCTGCCAAGGTTTTTGAGATATTGATATTGTACACCCCCAACGACGGGATTCCAGCGGCTATTAGGCCAATCAATATTGCCCCCCCCAGTAAAGCAATTTCTTCTGGCAATAGCATCATGGCTTTGAGGTCGTAATGAAAACTTTTTTCTACACCGCTTCCCAAAGCCCACATACCAAATCGGCTCAAGGCAATGCCAATTACATAGCCAAGCAAACTAATAATGAGACCTTCCAACAATAGTAACAAAAATAACTTGATTCTGGTTGCACCCATTGACAACATTAAGGCCAATTCGTATTTGCGTTCTTTTAACGAATTATAGAGCGAAACGAATACACTAATGCCTGAAATTATGATGATAGCCAAGGCGATAAACCGCAGGGTGTCAATGCCCACACCAAGTAAACTAAACAAACGGTTGATTTCGATAGACGGCAACGCCGACTGCATTTTGGTATTGGCGTTGATGAGGCGAGGAAGGGCAATCAAACCCATCGGATTTCTAAATTTGATGAGTAGGGCTGTAATCTCTTTCTTTTCTTCTGGTTCGCCCTTGGCTGGTTTCTCTTCTCCTGCAACACCTTGCAAATCAATCATGGGCGTGGCAGGCATTGCGCCGGCTGCATGTTCGTGAATGCTCCACACACTTTCAAGAGGGGTCAGAATCACCTGGTCAGCTACCGAATTACTGTATGCTAAAATGCCCACAACTTTATATTTCTTGTCATGATGCACATCTCCGTTATCATCATAGCCGTGGGTGCCTGAAAAGGTATCGCCCAATTTCAAACCCGTTACTTCGGCAGCTTTGGCTCCCACTACTACGTCTAAGGCATTTTCAAAGAGTTTTCCTTGTGCAATTTTAGCCTCAAAATGGTCGAGGTACTTTTTGTTAGTGCCAATAATTCGGAAAGTTTTGAAGTTGTCGCCCATCGAAAGCGGAATGGCGGTTTTGACCAATGGATTTTTTGTCAAGAAGTTAGCCTCGTCCAACGAAATATTACCAGTAGGGGAGTCTATTTGGTAGATAGCCGACAAAATTAATTGGAGTGGACTGCCTTTTGCCCCAACAACCATGTCAATTCCTCGAATATTTTTCTTGAATTGATCGTCTAACTGCTTGTTTAACAGCAACAAGAGCGAAATGATGGTGATACCAAGCGACATCAACAAACAACTCAAAAAAGAGTTCATGCGTTTGTCATTGAGATTCCGCCACGAAATGTTGAGTAGATTCATTAAGCTTGATTTTAAAACTCGGGTCTGTACCGAAGTTCTGACCTATGTTATAGCGTTATTTGGTTCACAAACTGATCTTTGAGGCGTTGGTCGTGGGTTACAATTACCAAACTTGCCCCAATTTGGGCTGTTTGTTGTGTTAGTAACTTTACGACGTTCTCGCAGTTTTCATCGTCCAAACTCGATGTAGGTTCATCGGCTAAAATCACATTCGGACGGTTCATCAAAGCCCGGGCTATGCCTACTCGTTGCTGCTCGCCTAAGCTCAACTGGGTGGTTTGTTTGCCCAGATGTTCGGCAAATCCTAAGCTTTCGGCCAATTGTTTTGCTTTTTGTTTATCTTGTTTTTGGCCAGCCAAGTAGTTACTCAATAGCAGGTTTTCAATCACTGAAAGCGCATGAACAAAGTGCGGACGCTGATAAATAATACCAATGTTGGCTGCACGCATTTGGGCTGCTTGGGCAGCATTAAACTGGCTAACCTCTTGGCTATTGATTTGAATATGACCGCTTTGTGGTTTTAAAAGCAATGCCAATAAGTGTAATAAAGTTGTTTTGCCTCTTCCTGATTTACCCAAAATCAACATGGTTTCACCATCAGCACAGGCGAAATCATTAAAAGTAAATTGCTTTTGTGGCGAATACGAAAAACTTAATTGTTGGCAAGCAATCATGGATGGTCCTAAATTTTCTTTTTCTTAAATTTCTTTTGTTTGAAACTTAGTTGCACAAAGATAACACAAAAAATGCAACAATGTTGTATAATAACCACTGACTGCATGCATACATTCAGCTAAAATGTGTTATTTTTATGAAAAATTGTTGCTTAGGAACTTTTATCCTACTAAACTTGTAGAGTAACTAACATTTAACAACAAAATCATCAATACTATGTCACTCAGACTCGGAGATATTGCACCAGATTTTACAGCAGTAACCACACAAGGTACTATCAATTTTCATGACTGGCTTGGCAACAGTTGGGGGATGTTGTTTTCGCATCCAGCCGATTTTACACCTGTTTGCACAACAGAACTTGGCAAAACGGCTTTATTGAAAGGAGATTTTGAAAAAAGAGGGGTAAAGGTCATCGCTGTGTCGGTAGATGATTTGGACTCTCATAACCGTTGGACACCCGATATTAAGGATGTAACTGGTTCAGAAGTGAACTTCCCAATTATTGCGGATTCAGACCGAAATGTGGCCACACTTTATGACATGATTCACCCCAACGCTACCGAAAAAACAACTGTTCGCTCAGTATTTGTGATTGGCCCTGACAAAAAAATCAAACTCACACTTACCTACCCAGCTTCAACAGGACGAAATTTTACAGAATTATTGCGGGTAATTGATTCATTGCAACTAACAGCCAATTATCAAGTGGCTACACCTGTAGATTGGCAACATGGCGAAGACGTAATCATTGTACCTGCTGTACCTGATGCCGACGTGCCTACTAAATTCCCCAAAGGCGCTACGTATGTGAAGCCTTATTTGCGGGTTACTCCTCAGCCGAATCTGTAGGTAAAGCTAACTCAACAAAATGTAGCCATTTCAATAGTGCTCAATTAAATTAAACACTATCATATCGAGCCTTGAAAGGGACAAATACTCGTTCAAGGCTTAAAGTGCTATAATTTGTAAATTTTTAGAGTTTTCACTACACTTACTCACAACCAAAGGTTGCTATCCTTCAATAAACCCAGCCATTGCTTGGCTCTGCAGAATATAATATATCAAAAAGCAGAATACGGTATGTTTCAGTACTGGATAAACCATTCTTGCAATAACTAATGCCTAAACAACTCATGTAGGAAGGTTTATTTACAAACAGTAAAAGTGATAACGCTTTCGCAGTAAGTAGAAGGCCCTAAATTAATTAAAAACAAAAAAGCGTCCGTTATCGGACGCTTTTTGCGAAAATGGGAAAGTATTGTAAGTCACCAACTAACATCCTCGGTTAAGCACATTTATTGCCAGTTCAACATCTTCATTCGACAAGCCTATTTTAGGATCCGTATTTACCCAAAATTGAAATTGTTCTTCTAAAATATCCGTTTCATCATCCAGTATCACATAAGCATCAACTTGATTGTCTTCCAGCCATTTTTTTATCTCTCTTCCTCTGTGCTTATACGAAAAGTAAGGTGTTTTTGCCATTATTGGAGCTTGATTCCACCCATACACAGCAAACATCTCTTTGAACTTGTTGAGTGAGAAATCATTTCTCCATGTTGAGCTAATTACGATAAGTGAGCCAGTTTCTTCTACAATCATTCTTAGGTTAAAAACCAAATCAATACCCCATTTAATATGCTCATCGGTACAAACATCCCCTTCTCTGAAATACCCGCCATAGCCTTGCCTCCCCGTTCTATTTCTCCATTCTTGACTGGTTTTGACACTATTCAACACGCCGTCTATATCTAAAAATATTACTTTCATCAGAAAAATTATTAAACAAAAAAACCGCCTATACAAGTTGCATAAGCGGTTTTCTGTAAGCTAAGTACCCAGAGCCGGAGTCGAACCGGCACGGCTGTTGAGGCCAATGGTGTTTGAGACCATCGTGTCTACCAG
>JBGAVQ010000202.1:0-10292 GCA_044228045.1 Spirosomataceae bacterium | reverse complement strand
GCATATTTAAACGTGCCAATGGGGTAACTGAGAGAGTGCATGAACGTATTGTTTCTATATTTGTTACAAGGATAGTGAGATATTTGCAAAAATAAAATAGCGGTAAATCTTAATTCCCCGTAAACTTAACGAATGCTTTACCCCCAAAACATAGAACAAAAACTCGGCTTTGACCGAATCCGTGAATTACTTCGAGACAATTGCATTAGTCCGCTTGGGCGAGCTTTTGTCGAAAAAATACGTTTCTCTGATCGATATGATATTGTGGACAAATTGGTGAAACAAGTGGCAGAGTTTCGGCATATTCTGCAACAAGATTCGTCGTTTCCTTCACAAAATTACTTAGACGTAAGTCAACAGCTAACCAAAGCCGCCATCGAGGGCTATTTCTTGACCGAAGAAGAGCTTTTCAATATAAAACTTTCGCTCCGAACCATTCAAGAATGTCTGCGTTTTTTTGAAAATCAAGATGAAAAACAATACCCATACCTGCGAGAACTCAATGATAAAGTGCAGGTGGACAAAGACTTGCTTAAAGAGCTCGACCGAGTAATTGACGACCGAGGCAAGGTACGAGACACTGCTTCAAGGGAACTGCAAGAAATTCGTCGAGCCTTGATTGCGGAACTGGCTTCGCTACGCAAAAAACTGGATGGCCTCCTCAAAACAGCCCGAAAAGAAGGCTGGGCTTCTGAAGATGCCAGCCTAACCATTCGCAACGGACGCTTGGTGATTCCGCTGGCTGCCGAACACAAACGTAAAATCAGAGGCTTTGTACAAGACGAATCAGATACTGGCAAAACCGTTTTTCTGGAACCTGCCGATGCGCTTGATTCCAATAACGAAATCAAAGAATTAGAAGCCCGTGAACGCCGAGAAATTGTCAGAATTTTGACAGAACTCACCTCACGGGTACGTCCACACGTAGAAAGCTTACGAAAAGCCTATATGTTTTTGGGATTGATGGATTTTATTAGGGCAAAGGCAAAATTTGCGCTGAGCATCGAAGCTACCAACCCGATTTTTGTGAATCAGCCCATCGTCAAATGGCAGCAAGCTCGGCATCCATTGCTGATGCTTTCATTCAAAAAGCAAGGCAAAAAAGTAACGCCACTCAATGTAGAACTCTCTGATAAACAGCGCATTCTGTTGGTTTCTGGCCCCAATGCAGGTGGTAAATCAGTCATGCTCAAAACCCTCGGTTTGGTGCAGTATATGTATCAATGTGGCTTATTAGTACCCATGGCCGACCATGCGACTATTGGTATTTTTCGCCATTTGTTTATTGACATTGGCGACGAACAAAGCCTTGAAAATGACCTCAGTACTTACAGCTCGCACCTCACCAATATGAAGCATTTTTTGCTCCATACCGACAAAAAAACGTTGTTCTTGATTGATGAATTTGGCACAGGCACAGAGCCAAGTCTGGGCGGTGCTATTGCGGAGTCTATCCTCGAAGACCTCAATCGCACAGGGGCGTTTGGCGTTATCAACACGCACTATACCAACCTCAAGGTATTTGCCGACCGCACCGAGGGGCTTTTTAATGGTGCCATGCGCTTTGATGGCGAACATTTAGAACCACTTTATGAATTAGAAATGGGCAAGCCAGGGAGTTCATTTGCACTCGAAATTGCTCAAAAAATTGGCTTACCCAAGCCCACACTCGACAAAGCCAAGCAAAAATTGGGCAAGAATCAAGTTAGTTTCGAGAAAATAGTGAAGGAGTTAGAGATTGAAAAGAAGGTATTTTCGGAGAAAAACCTTGAATACACCACCAAACAACGCAAACTTGATCAGTTGTTGGAGCAGTACAATGCCCTTAAAAATGTACTGGACACGGACAAAAAACGTTTCTTGAACGATGCCAAAGCACAAGCCAAGCAGTTACTAAAAGATGCCAATGCCAAAATTGAGGCAACCATCCGGGAGATTCGAGAACAGGGTGCAGAAAAATTGGCAACCAAAGAAATTCGGCAAAAGTTAGAAGAATTTGCTACAAAAGAGTTAAAAACAGAGGAAGTAGTAACAACTACACCAACATTGGCCAAAGAGAATGATGTTGACAAACAAAATAAAAAAAGCAAAAAAAATACATCCTCAACACTTAACTCGCTTGAAGTTGATAGTACAGAAATTAAAATCGGCTCATTGGTTCGTGTAAAAGGACAAACTACTGTGGGTGAGGTTATTAACTTTAAAGGAAAAGATGTGGAAGTGGCTATTGGCGACTTAAAGTCATACATTAAGCTCAATCGCTTAGAGAAAGTGTCTCGCCGTGAATACAATGAAGCCGTTGGTGAAGTTAACATTGCGCCCAAACTCACTGGGATTGATCTCAACGAAAAGGCCATCAATTTTACCTTCAATCTCGATGTACGAGGCAAGAGAGGTGACGATGCACTGGTAGAAGTAATGGGCTTTATGGACGATGCCGTCATGCTTGGCTACCCTGAACTCCGCATTGTGCATGGCAAAGGTGATGGCATTTTGAGGCAGTTGATTCGTAACCATCTACGCAGCAGCTACAAACAAATTGCCTCCCTCAACGACGAACACGCCGACCGAGGTGGTGCTGGTGTGACAATTGTGAAGATGAAGGATTAACAGAAATGTAAAAACTAACTTCAAATGCACTACAACCGAATGCCTATCGAGGTGGAGTCACCCGAAGAACTGGGTTACAGCACGATAAAATACAACCTTGCCGAAAGTTCGGTGCGAGACCGCACTTGGCAAGAACTCAACCTTGACCTCAGTGGTTTAACAATTTCCTACGGCGAACACCGAGGCAAACAAGCACTGCGTGAACTAATTGCTTCTGAAAGCCAGCCCCTTCAAACTAACGACGTACTCATTACTTCGGGAGCAGCTTCGGCTCTTTTCATTGTGGCTACTACGCTGCTGGGTTCACAAGATCATTTGGTGGTGATTCGTCCCAATTATAGCACTAATCTCGAAACACCCCGTGCCATTGACTGCGCTATGTCGGTGATTGACTTGGCTTTTGAGAACAACTTTGAGTTCTCTATTGAGCAAATTCGAGAAGCTATTAAGCCAAACACTCGCCTTATTAGCATTACCAATCCGCACAACCCAACAGGAAAAACATTTAACGAATCACTTGTTAATCAACTCATTAGCCTCGTTGAAGAAAAAGGAATTTACTTACTGGTGGACGAAACTTACCGAGATTTGAATTTCCAAAGCGAACTCTCACCCTACCAAGCAGCTAAGAGCAAACGAGTTATTTCGGTATGCTCACTGTCTAAAGCCTTTGGTGTGCCGGGCATTCGGACAGGCTGGTTAATTTGCCAAGACAAAGCCCTGATGCACGATTTTTTGGCAGCAAAAGAGCAAATTATCATTACTAATTCGGTGGTAGATGAAGAAATTGCCTACCAACTTTTGGCACAAAAACAGACCTTTTTACCACCAATCCATGCACACATACAAACAAACTTCGCCTTGCTAAAAAAATGGTTTGCCCAACAACCTTACCTCGAATGGGTTGAACCACAGGCAGGCGTTGTAGCTTTTCCACGCATAAAAGCTGATTTTCAAATAGATACAGAACATTTTTATCACTCACTTTACCACGACTACCAAACCCTTGTGGGTGCAGGGCATTGGTTTGAGCGAGAAAAAACCTATTTCCGCTTGGGTTTTGGTTTCCCTACTGCTGAAGAATTAAGCGAAGGATTAAGGCGATTGGAGGTTTGTTTAGGCAAAAGTAGAATTTGATGCTTGAGTATTTTTTTGTGATTGGGTACATTAATCAATAAATAGTTTTCCAATATGCTAACTGAGAGGCACAGTAAAGTAAACTTTCTGTTATATACCTTAGTTTACCTAAAAAAAACTACCATGCGCAATGTTTTGCCATCAATCAGGCCAATTATTCATACCAAAAACCATGCTCTTTCTGCGTATGAATCTTTCCAAAACCAGACTTTAAGACCCATTTTGAAATTTCAAAATGAGTTAATAATCAGCATTTTGCGCCAGCAACTACACAAACGAAAGGATGTATTTTATTCACTACCTCAAAGTGAACGCCCTCACTATTTAGAAAACACCATTCGCCAAGACCTCCGCTTCAAAATCTTGTTGATTGGGTTGATCATCGGACATTTTACAGCCGAAGAATTCAGTATTTATACTAAACATGAAGCCGAACTAAGCCGAAGATTAACCAACTTGCTGTTACGGCGGGTAGTGTCGCAAATAGATTCATTGTAAGTATAGAACCCAATTTATTATACTCAACAAAAGGGGTTTGGCTTCGATAGCCAAACCCCTTTTGTTGTACAAAATAGCATTGTTTATTTAGACTCGCCGTCAACACCTTCAATTTTGAGAAAATAATCAACAGCTGCCGCAGTGCCACCACCGCCATTACTGATGTCGAGTTTAGGCACGCAGAAGCAAATGGTAGCTTTGTATTTTTCGCTGTAAGAGCAACGAATCTCGCCGTTACAAGGCTTAGGTGGTTGGGTGTTGCCACAAGTGCTACAGCCTTCGTCGTTGAACTTGATACTCTGACCAGTAGCAGTGCGTACTTCGATGTTACTGATTTCTGCGCCACGAGCAACGAACATCAATGACGAGCCATCACGAAGTCTAACAACATTACGACCAGGACGAACTGTAGTAGAGCCAGTTTCAGAAGTTGAAGATGGCGTTCTGTCGGCATAAGAAGTAGCAACAACAGCGAATAAAAGAGCGAATAAGGCAATGAACTTTTTCATGGTTTTTGTTTTTTAAAAAATGTTAATTATTTGATTGTTAATAATTTGTGATGCAAAGTTGGCGAATTGGTGTGGGGCTTTTCAATACTAACTTGTTTGTATTTTTGTGAGAAGCTTTACATAATTCCTTCCTCCCTTTGACGATACAAAGATGGCGGATGGGCAGGAGGCAAATCCATACGAACTTGTTTGTATTTTTGAAGGAGAATGTATGATAGCCCAAACTAAAAGACATATTTATTTCTCCTCACCATGTAATGAGGCAGAAAAGAGGGGTGTTCCTAAAAATAGATTGAAGATGAGTTAAGCCAAAATAGACAATTAGTGAGTCTTTATTTCTTGCCCTGACTGGAATTTTTTATGCAATCGCCAAGCATCTGTTTCTTTGATATCTACAGTATTTTTAAATTCAGCAATTCCTGAATCATTTAGAGAATCTCTTTCATTATTTAATTCCTCAATAAAATCAATGAGTGACAGGCGATAGCTCTTCGTTAAATTTTTCTCCGTCAGTAGTTGCTTTTGGGCAAAATCAATAATATTCTCTAACAGTGCCAATTTAGATTGTACATCATTGGCACTTAGATGACTAATACTACTTTTTTCAAATGTGAGAAGCGTGTTAGACCGTTTTTTTTCTTTAATTTCTAATGTCGTTTCCATGCTACATTTCCTCCATTGTGATAGAATACTTCTTTGTGTCTTCGTTGAAATCTATCATTAGCACCTCAAAAACTGTTTTGTATCTGAATACAACTTCTTTTTCGTTTGGATATTTAGAAAGTGCTTCGATTGATTTTCCAGTTTTACTAAAAATCCTAAACAGTGTGTCACCATATCTATGCGCTTCTGCCTTGCTGATACTTGATGACAAAAACTGACATTCAATTATATTCAGATTCTCATTGTAAGCATCAATATAGCGGTTTAACTCTTTTGTAGTCAAATTCACACCCCGGTAAACGATGTCTTCAAAATTAGGCAATTTTGCCAAACACTTATCTAAGAGTTTTCCGAAGTTAGTGATTTTGTTACCGTTCGTTTTTCTCAATTCTTCATTTAAACTCTCAAAAGGCATCCGCAGAGTATTTGTAAATAATCGCCTTCTCGTAAATAGATAGATTAAGTTGCTTTGTTTGTAAATCAATTGTTTCTATCTCTTTGAGCTCACTACTCAGTTTCTTTTGAGCGTAATCGTTGGCTGTCATCAAAACAAAGTTATAGAAAAAATAATGCCAGACAAAATCACTATTTTCATTACAATCATGCTAAAATGATTGTGAGCAACCTTACTTTTGTAATATTGCACTTACAACTTAAACGCAACTCAAAATACCCGTCACTCCGTGAACCAAGCTCAACTACGAACTGTCAATGTTACTCGTTACGTAACGCCGCTGCGTGAAGGAGGCTCGTTGCCAGCTATTGTGGAGGCTGACGATGGATTTCTGTACGTCCTCAAATTTCGTGGGGCAGGGCAGGGGGTAAAAGCCCTCATTGCCGAACTAATCGGTGGTGAATTGGCTCGTGCTTTGGGGTTAAAAGTCCCCGAAATTGTGTTTGCTCAATTAAACGACTCGTTCGCCAAAACCGAACCCGACGAAGAAATCCAAGACCTACTCCGTGCCAGCACGGGCCTCAACTTAGGAGTGCATTATTTGTCTCGTTCTATTACGTTTGACCCCATTGTTACTACTGTTGACCCTAAGCTCGCCTCACAAATTGTGTGGCTCGACTGCCTACTGACCAACGTAGATCGCACACCACGCAATACCAATATGTTAATTTGGCACAAAGAATTGTGGCTTATTGACCACGGAGCATCTTTGTATTTTCATCACAATTGGGACAACTGGGCAGACCAAGCCAAACGTCCGTTTGCCCAGATAAAAGATCATGTGCTACTCCCACAAGCTACTGACTTAGAGGTTGTTAATGCTGAGTTTCGGAGTGTTCTCAATGGCAAACTCATTCACGCTATCGTCTCGTTGATTCCTGATGAATGGTTACAAGATGCCGCTATCTCTGACTCAGTGGCACAACGACGAGAAGTTTATGCCCAGTTTTTAGAAACAAGAATCGCCCTATCTGACGTATTAGTAAATGAAGCCGAGCATGCAAGAAAAAATTTATGAGTATGCCGTTATTCGGGTTGTGCCGAGGGTCGAACGGGAAGAGTTTCTGAACGTTGGTGTGATTCTGTATTGTGGCAAGCAAGGTTTTTTGCAAACAATGTATCAACTTGACAAAGAGCGATTAAGTGCATTTTCAAGTGAATTAGACTTAGAAGAACTGGAAAAATACTTGCAAACGTGGCAACGCATTTGTGCAGGTGGCAAAAACGGTGGCCCAATCGGTATGCTCCCCATTGCCTCACGGTTTAGGTGGCTTACTGCTACCCGAAGCACCATCGTACAGACTTCAAAAGTACATCCGGGGTTTTGTATAGATGCCCACGAAACACTTGTCTGCCTTTATAATCAGTTGGTAGGCTAACAGTTGTTGACAATTCAACAAGCTCAGAAAATTATGGGTAATACATTTACATCTTATGAATCTTTTGGTAACTTACCAACCATTATTCAAGCTAAAAAGAATTTAGCACTTCTGGCTTTTGGCTGGTAATGACTCCACAATAGAGATGATAATTTAAATACTCAGCTTTTGTTTGGTGACTTGTCGCTGAATATACAACTTCTTGTCTGCCTGTAAGCTTCGCCACGTAACGGGAATTTCCTGCAACCACATCCCTACAAAACCAGAAACCGCCAACAGCAGCCCTATGCCTATTCCGTAAGTCCAGCCAAACGAAAAGCTAATTGGTAATAACACTATAACATACAGCATATAAAACACCGAACTTGCTACAAAACGCACCGTTGCTACAAACTCAACCATTTTTACTTTTTGTTTTGTCAGGCGTTTGCCAAAGTAAAGGGGCAAAAAGTTAACCGCCTTTCCCAGCCAGCTAATCGGTATTCCTACTATTTTGAGTATCCACCATAGCCAAGCACTTGAAGCCTGACTATTAACTAACTGTAAATCACTAACGTGCACTTGTTTGAGCGTATCAAAATAGGTGTTTGCTTGTGCCGATGCCTCAGCAAATTCGACTGGATTTTCTTTCTGCAACTGATTGATACGCTCACAAATAGCTTGCTCTTGCCGGAGGCGACGAATTTCATTCTCTTTAAAACGCCACTCGCTTCGAGCCAGCGTGAGGCAATGTTCTGAAAGAACTTCAGTGCCATGTTGCTGAATGATAACTTCGGGGGCTATTTGCTCGGACAATTGCCGAGTAAGTTGAGTAATAGCTTTGGGTTTGTTTTCTTGATATGTCGGATAATACTGACTCATGGGTATTGGTTTTCCAAAATTGACCATTACCTCGCTTCGGGGATAGGGTGCATCGGTGTAGTTGATGCCTACTGGTACTACGTAAAGCTCTTTACCAATGGCTTCGTAAGATTGTAAGGCAAGTTTAGCTGCACCCTTTTTGAAGGGGCGAAGGCGTTTTTCGTTTACGTTGAATCCTTCTGGAAAAATAATAACAGCTCCGTTTCGTCGAAATAAATCAAAGCATTCGCTGAACGTATCGTCATTCTTATTTAGATTCTCAAAACCCTCTTGCATACGGTAAATAGGCAGCAGGTGAATAGCCCGCAGAAACCAATTCTTCCATGGTTTATTGAAAACATCTGATCGAGACAAAAAATACAGCGGGCGGTGCATCATCAAGGCCATCAAGATACCGTCCATACCCGAACTGGGATGATTACAAGCCAAAATAATTGGGCTATTGGCTGGAACATTTTGCTCGTTGGTAACATAAATTCGCCAAAACCATGCTCTGATGGCGGGTTGTAGTATGGTGCAAAAAAAATGGTAAATCATATGATTTATAGGGGTCAGGTTTGTTATTTTATTTCAACATAGCAATACCAATGTTGCATCTGAGGCATTGCTTGTAGCTACAAAAATGATTGTACAATTCAATAACAGCCTGAGAATCAAAGGCTGTCTTAATTTTTACGCCCAGTTGCTCCCACAAAGCAGTAATGTGGTTTTGTTCGCTGGGCAGTTGTTCTAAGTAACTAATTGCTTTTTCTAAATACATCCGATTGTCTTTTTGTTGAGAATAAGCCACCAGCAAAGGTACAACAGTATTTATCAGAATATTATGAACAGAATCTTTGCCCAACCCCAACACCTTGCTTTGGGTTTCTTTGCCAAATAGATGATGCTTTTGCCAGTAAATTGGTTGCTTTACTTTTAGTTTTTTACTGAGTTCGGGCATTGTTTCTGTCTGAATAAACAAAGAAAAAAGGCTTGATTGTGAGGCTATTAACTGAGCAAATTGGGCTAACCGAACCGTAGGGAAATTGGCTGGACGAAGACGCAATAGTTTCCATTGATGCTCTGCTAACACTTTGTCTTTTAATTGATATTTGGCGGACAAAAACTGAAATTCTTTTTGCAAAGTAGCTTGATAAGCATCTGCAGGCGTATCTTCCAGAAATCCTGCCATCCCAAACACCAAGGCTTCCAGTTGCATAGGTTGGTCTCGATGTTTTTGCAAAATTTTGAGTGGAAGTTGTTGTGCCATTCGCAAAAAAGGCTCGGCGTTAAGTTTGAAACCGAAGTTTTTTGCTAACAATTGGTAGGTGGTTTCTTCCCAATTGCCTTGGTTTGTGTTTAATAACTCGCTTACAAATGCTGCCTTCGCCTCTACTCGTTGTAGCAAGGTTCTGTCAAACATCGAGAGTTTAGTTAGGTTGGCTACATCACTAAATTGTGAAGCACAAGGAATAACATTCTGGTTTTGGAGTAGTTTTTTGTATTTTGCAAGTAAAAATATAGAGGTGCGAGGCTGTAAAACCAAGGTTGGAATCTCTGTGCCATCAAGACGAGAAATGGCCTGGTTGTGTTCCCAAACTACGTGCAGAATCACGTTGTCGTAGGCTCTATCCTCTGAATGAACATGAGCCTGCCAATCCGACGACTTGAGGTGCATTTCTACATTACCGGCCCATTCAATGCCACCAATCATCAACCGGGCTTCTGTAAAATCAGGGCCTGCGTGCGTATTGAGTCGCCCAGTCTCAATAAGTTGCAATTCTTCTCCTTGCGCCGTGCACAGTTCGCTGCGGTCAAACTGCTGGAATTGCCAGAGGTAATGCAAAAATGTTTCTTGAAGTGGAATCATAACGCAAAATGAGCGCATGCCATACGCCCCTACAATAATTGGTTTAAGTATATTTCCATTTCTTCTTGTAGTTTTTGAGCCTCGGAGCCTGCTTGTTGAGCAAAGTCTCTACCGTTTGAGGCATAAATAATCCCCCTCGACGAATTGACCAATAACCCACATTGAGCATTCATACCGTAGGTAGAAACCTCCGCCAAACTGCCTCCTTGCGCACCAACACCTGGTACTAATAAAAAATGCTTAGGAACTAACTCCCTAATACGAGTGAGTTGTTGGGCCTGTGTTGCACCCACAACATACATCATTTGTTCGTCGTTAGCCCATTGTTGGGA
>JBGAVQ010000201.1:0-10328 GCA_044228045.1 Spirosomataceae bacterium | reverse complement strand
TGGTGTGTACAGTCATTGAATTTTCGTCATAAATCGTTGCTAACGAATCGGTTTTCCCTTGCAATAAATACTGAATTCTTTTGGCGGATAATGCCTTGATTTCGGCTTCGGTGCTGCTTTGAGCAAAGGAAACCAAGGCCAATAATAAACTTGCGATGGAGAAAAGGAGTTTCATGATACTTTGATTTTTATTTGTTTAACATTTTGTATTTCGACCCAAACCGATAATTCAGACTCAAATTCCAGTTAGCATCTTTTCCGCCGATATTTGATTTGATGGTTTTAAACATCATGCTCGAAAGCGTAATTGGGAAATTTGTCTTTGAAAGTGTAAAATTGAATGAAGTATAAGTGCCGTCTGCGCCATCTAAATTGAGGTAGAATAGTTGCGAATCAATGGCCAATCGTAGCGTTTTGCTGATTTTTAAGTCAAATAACGACGCCCAAATACCTCCGTAATGACCATTCAGGGGTGGCACGCCACCCATGCTTCGATTGTACAAATAAGTAGCCCCAAGCATAAAATGTTTTGAAACTGGAAACGACGCATTTAGTTCGGGAGCAACTGACTGCTGTGATTGAAGCAAGATTTTTTCAATGCCATTTTGTACTACTTTCGATTCAAAAAAGGCAATACCTGGAAAATATACGCCTGCCGTAACACTGGCTTTGGGTGTATTGATGACTTTATACCTCGATACAAACGCAATAGCCCAAGGGCGGCCTTCGAGCGAATAGCGAATTTGAGATTGAAAACTCAACTTATTTTTGCTAACTGTGATAATGGAAATGCCTGCGGGTTTATCAAGCGTAAAAGCAGGGATAAACGAAAAACCATTGTTGGTGATGCTCAACTCGCCGTTGATGGTGAGCGTAGAATCTTTCTTTTGGGCAAAAACGTGATTTTCAGTAAGAAGAAAAGACAGTATTACGATTATTGCTTTGAAAAGGACTTTCATTTTTACCTCGTTATTTTTTTAACAAAGGTATTGCCCACATCCCAAGCCAGAAAACTCATTTCAAATCAAAAACTACAAAAATCAAATATTTCTAAAATTCAAGGCTGTTTGGGATGTATGCTTTTTAAAGAAGTTATGAAAATGCGTTACTTCCGTAAAACCAAGCGAGTAGGCGATTTCGGAAACATTCCAATTACTGTATTTTAGCAATAGTTTAGCTTCCTGCAAAACCCGCTCAGCTATGATGTGTGAGGTAGTTTTGTCAGTAATTTCTTTTACTGACTTGTTAAGATAATTGACATGAATGTTAAGAAGTTCGGCAAAATCAGATGCCGACCGCATCGAAATATGGGTATGGTTCTGGTTAATAGGAAATTGCCGTTCCAATAATTCTAAAAACAAAGTAGTGATTCGCTGCGAAGCATTTATGGGTTGATTCACAGTAGGTTGTAATTTTATGGCAAAATGAATGAGTTCGAGCGTGAAGCACCGTAGCACATCGTATTTATATTGATACTCGGAGTTGATTTCTCTGATCATTTTGGTATAAATCGAATTTACCTCAGCAAGTTGCTCCTCCGAAAGCTCAATAAATGGTGAACTAAAAGCTTGAAAAATAGGCGAATGAGTCAGGTTGCTACCCGTCATTTGCAAGAAGTTATGATTAAAAAAGCAATAGTAACCTTCTACACTATCGCCCAGTACTTTGGGTACGTACTGCATCTTTGGGCTCGAAATCAGCAAGCCACGCTGCTTCATTTCCAGCACTTTATCTTCAAAGTGTATGTGGGCATGACCGCTTGCCACCGAGATGATATAGAAATCTTGTTTTCTAAAAAAAACAGGTTTAGTTTGTTCACTTTTGTAAGCTGTAAACGGAAAAACATTGAAATGACCAATACCTCGCTTGATGTTATCGGGCAACCAACCAAATTTTCTTTTGTAATACTCTTCTATGGTTTCGAGGGCTTCCATTTGTTTTTTGAATTTAAATATACTACAAATTTCAAATATAAAAAGCCACGAACACAAGAAAACTATTCGTGTATTCGTGGCGACCGTCGCACGGCAAAATATTTAAAAAACCAAAACCTTAACTATTCTTCTGATTCGGCTGCTCACCCGTAAACGGCTGATTATAATACCGTTTGCCCGTCGTTTTAAACAACGCATTGGCTACTGCTCCAAATACGGGTGGGAAGGGTGGCTCGCCAAGACCCGTTGGGTCTATGTCGCTTTGCACAAAATGAACGTCTATTTTCTTAGGGGCTTCGTTCATCCGAATCATGCGGTAATTATGGAAATTGTTGCATTGGCTACTGCTCCAAATACGGGTGGGAAGGGTGGCTCGCCAAGACCCGTTGGGTCTATGTCGCTTTGCACAAAATGAACGTCTATTTTCTTAGGGGCTTCGTTCATCCGAATCATGCGGTAATTATGGAAATTGTTTTGTTCTGGAACGCCATCTTTATGCGTTAAAGCCCCATAAAACGACTGACCGATGCCATCTACTACGGCACCTTGCACCATGTTTCGGGCTGCATCTGGGTTAACAACAACCCCACAATCAACGGCGGAGGTTACCGATTCTACATACGGTTGTCCGTCCTTCATCACCATATCCACTACGTGCCCTGCATACGAAGCATGACAGAAATAAGCAGCTACGCCTCGTTTTTTGCCAGCGTTTTCGGGCTTGCCCCAGCCTGATTTTTCTCTCAACAATTCCAAAACGCCCATGTATCGGCTGGCATCATAATCGTTGTTTTTGCCGACGGGGTTTTCTTTGGCACGTTTCAATAAATCTAATCGCATTTGAATTGGGTCTTTGCCCATGGCTTCGGCCACTTCGTCGAGAAAAGATTGTTCGGCAGCGGCGTTGAAATTAGAGCGGGGTGCTCTGAATGCCCCAATCGTGATATTTGAGGGTATCTCCCATCCTTCGGCCAAATAATTGTCCACCGCACCCGCAGGAAAACGATTGGCATGAACGGGGTTTTCGGGAATACCACCCCCAATCACATGAAAACCAATCAAGTTTTTATTGGCATCGAGTGCCGCACGATAGGTAGCAGTGTACATCGGACGATAAATGCCGTACGTCATATCGTCTTCACGGGTGTAGATTAACTTGACGGGGGCTTTCAATCGCTGAGAAATACGGGCTGCTTCATACATGTATTGTGCGTATGCTCTACGACCAAAACCACCACCCATTCGGGTCATTTGAATCTCTATTTTGTCGGCAGGTAAATTTAAAATTTTTGAAAGTGTTGGCTCTGACCAACCTGGTGCTTGCTGAGGACCCGCCACCAAGGCTTTATCTTCTTGCACATGCGCAAAGAAATTCATTGGCTCCATGGTGTTGTGTGCCAAAAACGGCGCATTGTAGGTGCGTTCGATAATGGTTGCCGCATTTTTGAAAGCCATTTCTGGGTCGCCGTCTTTTCGGAGTTGTTGAGCTGGTTTCTTGGCATACTCGGCCATCATTTCCATTTGGCTGCTGGTGGTTTCTAACCTGCCAGGTACTGTTACTTCTCGTTTGCCACCTCTGCCCATCATGGTATCTTTCACGTCGCCCGCCGCTTCCCATTGCACTATTAGTTTTTTGCGGGCATTCATCACTTCCCAGGTAGAATTGCCCACGATGGCAATCATTTCATTGAACGTACGGGTGTCAAAACCTGCTTGCTCAAAACCATCGTCATAGAGTTTGAAGCTAAAGATGTCTTTGATGCCTGGCATTTTTTTTGCGGCGGTGGCATCAAACGACTTTAATTTCATACCAAATGCAGGCGGATGCTGAATCATGGCAATCAACATACCCTCCACTCGGTAATCTATCCCGAACAAGGGCTTGCCCGTCACTACTTTTACGCCTTCGGTATTTTTCTTTGAGTTTCTGACAATCGAAAAATCTTTGGGGGCTTTCAATTTTACCTCTTTCGGCACAGTCAGAGTAGCGGCTTTGCTGGCCATTTCGCCATATTTGGCTGATTTTCCGCTTGAATGAGATAAAACACCTGCTTTGGTAGTTATTTCAGAAGCAGGTACACCCCATGTTTGCGCCGCCGCTTCTATGAGCATTTGGCGTGCTGCTGCTCCTGCATTACGGAGTGGTTTCCAGTACATTCTTACCGAATTACTACCGCCCGTAAATTGCGAACCATACTTTACGTTGTCGTGCGTACTCATTTCTACGACTACATTTTTCCAGTCGCAATCCAACTCCTCGGCCACAATCATGGGCAACGAAGTCATTACATTTTGTCCAAATTCGGGATTAGGGCAGAGAATCTTAATGACGTTGTTGGGTGTGATTTTGATGTAAGCAGCCAGTTCTGACCATGTTTCTGGTAGATTCAAGGCGGCTACTTTTTCGGCAGCTTTGGCACTTGAAAACCAGCCAAAACTAAGCAACATCCCTCCACCAGCCAAAGCGGAAGATTGGAGGAAGGAACGTCTATTCATATTTTTCATACTTTTGATGTATTTTTAATAGTTCTTATATTTGTGTTAATCAACTCAAAGAATCATGTCAATAACAGCCTCTATTAGTCAGCAAAATTCCCTTGTTTTAAATGTTCCTAATGACTTAATTACGAGTGCATTAGTACAAAAACTCATGTATCTGATTCGGTTGAGGGAACTCTCTGCCGACAATAAAATGACAGATGAACAAGCTACGGAATTAGCCGAAACAATCCAGAAAAAATGGTGGGAGGAAAATAAAAACTGGTTTTTGAAAGATGTTCAGCTATGAGAGTCATTGCTGATACCAATAAATTATTTTCAGCCTCTTTATCGCAAAATGGGAAGGTTGCTCAAACGTTGTTTTCTGATGAATATACCTTTGTGGCACCTCACTTTGTGATGATTGAATTGTTTAAGTACAAAGAAAAAATCATAAAACTGACCAAGAAAAACGAAATAGAGGTTCTCGAACTCTTGTATCTTCTACTTCTACAAGTTAATTTCTACAACGAAAAAGACCTTTCTTTATCTTCTCGACAGGCAGCCTACGATTTATGTAAAGACATTGACCTCAAAGACTCTGTTTTTGTAGCTCTTTCAATCGAATTAAATGCTCCTCTTTGGACTGGCGACCTAAAACTAAAAAATGGTTTGATAACCAAAGGATTCACTCATTTTCTCGAAGATTGATGGGTCAAGATTTTACACTTTTAATTGCTTCCTTAATTCTCAAATACGTACCACAACGGCAAATATTTCCGCTCATATAGGCATCAATATCTTCATCAGTTGGGTTGGGTTTACTTTTTAGCAAAGCCGTAGCCGACATAATTTGCCCCGACTGACAATAGCCACACTGAGCCACGTCGTGTTCGAGCCATGCTTTTTGTAGGGGGTGAGTGCCATTGGCCGACAAACCTTCGATGGTCGTGATGGCTGATTTTCCAACTGCCGATACGGGCAAGCTGCACGAACGTATGGCATTGCCATCCAAATGAACGGTACAAGCTCCGCACTGAGCCATACCACACCCAAATTTCGTACCTGGGAGGTTGAGGTGGTCACGCAAAACCCACAACATCGGCGTTGAAGGATCCACATCAACTTGTTGGGTTTTACCATTGATTTTAAGAGAATACTTTGCCATGGTATGTTAGTTTTATTTCAATTCAAAAATTTAACAAAAATCTAAAAAAAACACAATAAAAAACAACATTTTTCAAACAGAAACTTACAAAAATCAAACAGATTACTTCTTAATCTGATGCGTATCCCGCACGCTGCTGAATGTTAAGGCAAGCATTTTCCAATTTTCACCCTGTTTTTGATACACTTCTGTTACAGTAAACTCCGTGACAGCTACTGTACCACGAACGACTGCATCGAGTGTGATTCGATTCCAGACGATGGCTGTATTGCCAGAAATTTCTGCTGCCGTATCATGCACTTTGGCGTTTTTGTACCAAATACTTCCCGTTTTGATAATGTCGAGTTCTTCGGCTTTTTTCCATGTACCACTCATGTGAACAAACTTTGCTTTTTCATCAAATAATTTGTCCAATTTTTCGACGTCTTTATCCGCCATCCATTGCCATTTATCTTTGGATAGTTGGATAAGTTTGTCACTTTCTGGGTTTTGAGCAGACATTGTGCTACAAAAACCAACCATTACGATAATTGTTAAAAAAAGTTTTTTCATTTTATATTCCTCTTGATTGTACACGACCTCTATTTTTAAAAGCTTTTTCGATTACATCAAATCTTGCTTTGCGGGGGGCTGGCTTACTGATAATTTTTCCATCTAACCCGACATCGAGCATATCCTGATTTTGATTGTTGTAAAGCGGCCAATTGGGTAGTCCTTCCCCATTCGGATTTCCTGTTTTGGCAAAGTTTGCCCAATAGCTGTTCATGGTTTTTGCCAATTCTTTTTCATTAGCAGTAGGTTCGGCAGAAGCCCCCCAACGTGCATTCAAGGTATTGAAAACGAATGAAACCTCTGAACCATGACCTGCTCCATAAGGCGACCTCTGCTGTGCCGCCGTTGGTACATACCCAAACTGGTACATATAAGTAGGTGCATCTTTTGCGAGAAACGTTCGGGCGGTCATTCGAGCAGGTTCACCCCACACCCAATCGGTATTGAATTTAGTGATAATCTCCGCAAAAGTTTTATTTCCATCTGCATCATAAGCTGCTTTTGCTTCGGCTTCCAAAGTTCCAAACGAAGCAAAAAGTTCTTCTTTGGTTTTGGCACTACTCACAAATGCCCCGCCGATTTCGGCACTACAATTCCCAATTATGATAGGCATTTTGGGCTGTCTTCCCGCCATATAGGCACTTTCAGCCGTTTCTACCACCAATTTCCCATCTAAAATTGGCCCTGAATAGGTTCGTGGGCCATTAGCGCCATCAGTTTCTTGTCCGCCATCTACGATGTCTTCCACTTTCAAGGCACGTAATTTTGTCAAAGTTGCTGCATCAGTACCTTCAATACCTTTACTTTTGGCAAAGTTTACGCCAATAGTTTCGGCAGAAACAGTATAGAAAACATCTGCATTTTCTTTGTTGATAGGTCTGCCAGTGAGTACGCCATCTCTACCCCCGCCCGACTCGCTGATTAATTTATGAAAAAGCCCTTTGGCTGCTGGAATGGTAAGAAGCGAATGAACCGAAACTCCACCCGCAGAAAAGCCGAAAATGGTCACATTTTTAGGATTTCCGCCGAAAGCGGCAATGTTTTGTTGAATCCATTGCAGAGCGGCTATTTGATCCATGTACCCATAGTTTCCTTTGGGTTCGTTAGGGAATTCTTTACTTAATGCAGGATGTGCAAAAAAACCTAAACGCCCCAAACGATAATTGATATTGACCAGAATAACACCCTGTTTGGTAAATTCATGTCCAAAATTTTGAGGGCTTGAACCACTTCCGCCCGTAAATCCACCCCCATGAATCCAGACCATGACGGGCAGTTTATCTCCTTGCTTGGCGTTGAGTGGCTTCCAAATATTCAAGAAAAGACAATCTTCGGAAGCATTTGGTGATATTTTTTGTCTTCCTCCTGCACCAAAACCTGCTTGTCCGCAATCTTTACAAAATTGGGTAGCATCACGCTCGCCTTTCCAAGCAGGAAATGGCTGTGGTGGTCGCCAGCGATATTCGCCTACGGGTGCGGCCGCATACGGGATGCCTTTGAAGATAGCCACTTCGCCCTCCTTTATGCCTTTCACTATGCCTGACTTAGTTTTGACTTTTGGAGCGGAATTGTCTGATTGTTGGGCATACGATGAACAAGCCAAGAGCAAAAAAATAAAAGTCCCCAAATTATCAACGGCTACCGCCCCAATGGGGGCTTTTATTGATAAGGGTTTTAAGAATTCAAATTTCATGGAATTTATCTTGTGTATCTAAAAAATAAAAACTTTGACAAAGTTCGGGACTTTGTTAGAGTTTGATAGTAGATAAATTACTGTACTTTCTACCACTTTTACTGCTACCTATCCCAAAGAATATAACGATTTCAATAACCACGAAACGTTGCATCCACTGGTGACGGTTATTGATTTTTCAAAAGCTAATCCGAGAACCTGGGGCAAAGACAAAAAAGTAAGGGTCAGCTATGGATTTTACTCCATTTTTCTGAAAGAAATAAAATGCGGCGACCTCAAATATGGCTGCCATTACTATGATTATCAAGAAGGTACGTTGGTATTTATGGCTCCGTGGCAGGTGATGGACATTGAAAACAACGGGCAGGTGTATCAGTCCATTGGGCATGGTTTGATGTTTCATGCCGATTTACTGAAAGGTACTTCGCTGGCCAAAAGCATCAATGACTACCATTTTTTTAGCTATCATTCCAACGAAGCACTGCACCTTTCAGAAAGAGAACGCCAAATAGTGATGGATTGCCTCGCTAAAATAGAATTTGAACTACAACAAGGGGTTGACAAACACAGTAAAAAACTGATTAGCACCAACATAGAGTTGTTTCTGGATTATTGCCAGCGTTTTTATGACCGTCAGTTTATTACCCGAGAAAACGCTAACAAAGGCATTTTGGTAAGATTTGAAGAAGTTTTGAACAATTATTTTCAATCCGAAAAACCCCACATCATTGGTTTGCCTTCGGTGGCGCACTGTGCTGCCGAACTGAACCTTTCTGCTAACTATTTTGGCGATTTAATCAAAAAAGAAACAGGCACTTCGGCCAAAGACTACATATTGAATAAACTCATAGATACGGCCAAAACCAAAGTACTTGAAAGAGATAAAACGGTCAATCAAATAGCCTATGAGTTGGGGTTTAAATACCCACAACATTTTATGCGGCTGTTTAAGGATAAAGTAGGCTATACGCCCAGCGAATACAAAAACTTGAATTGATTATGCAAACAGTAAAACTAAATAATGGCATCGAAATGCCCATTTTGGGCTTTGGTGTTTTTCAAATTCCTGATGCCAACGAATGTGAACAAGTGGTAATGGATGCCATCGAAACGGGCTATCGGTTGATTGATACCGCAGCGTCGTATATGAACGAGAAAGCCGTAGGATATGCCATCAAAAACAGTGGAATCGCAAGGGAAGAGTTATTTATCACCACCAAACTTTGGGTGCAAGATACAGGCTACGAAAAAACGAAGGCTGCCTTCCAAAAATCGCTCGACCGACTGCAATTAGACTACTTAGATTTATACCTCATTCATCAGCCGTATGGCGATGTTTTTGGCTCGTGGCGAGCTATGGAAGAGCTTTACGAAGCAGGCAAAATAAGAGCAATAGGGGTTTCCAATTTTCAGCCCGACCGTATTACTGATTTATTGGTCTTTGGGGCAACTATTCCGCCCGCTATCAACCAAGTAGAAACGCACCCGTTTTGTCAACAAATTGACAATCAGGAATTTTTAAAAGAAAATAATATCCAGATAGAATCGTGGGGGCCATTTGCCGAAGGTAAAAACGATATTTTCAAGAACGAACTATTGCTTTCTTTGTCAAACAAATACCATAAGACCGTTGCCCAAATCATTCTTCGATGGCTCACACAACGAGGAGTAGTCGTGATTCCGAAGTCGGTGCGAAAAGAAAGAATGGTTGAAAATTTTGATAGCCTCAACTTTGAAATTGACTCAGCAGATATGGAAGCCATCAAAACGCTTGATACAAAAGCCAGCCTATTTTTCGACCACCGCAATCCTGAGATTATCAGGTGGCTGGCGGGGCGGAAGTTAAATGACCAATAATCACGACTGCGTTTTGATTTCAAATACCATTTACGGCATACAGCGGTAGGTTAGTCAGCCAATCTTGCTCTCGGTATTGGTTTATAGAAAATCGTAGGGCTATTTTAGGCTGGTATTTATCGCTAAAAACCTTGATAGAAATGATACGTTTGATGTCGAAATCGGGGGCAAACAACGATTTTAGTCGCTCGCTACTCTCAAAGTTCAAATAAACAACCTGTTCAAATTCGTTTTTACCAAACTCTTTCATCAACCAAGTTTTGCCTACGTGCCTTGCACCTTGCAAAATTAAGGGCTTTCGGTTGGCCGAGTTTCTCCAACGAACCAAGTCTTCATACAGTTGCCTTTTCATTTTTTCATTTGAATTTATGTGTAAGACTACATTTATTCATTTGAAAAAGTGTAAATCAATCAAAGTGTTTGAACAATATAGAAAAAAAGGCTAATTGAATCTCAGGACTTTGATAGATATAGTGCTACCAAAATTTCGTCGTTTTACGTTTGCAAGTGGCTTTGTTGCAACGGTGATATATTTTAGAGCCTCGCTACTTGCGAGGTTATTTTATGCCGCCTTATATGCGACAGGCATTCCTTGCCTTCGATAGGTATTTAAGATGTGGCATTTTATGTTTACTTCGGTTTTTTG
>JBGAVQ010000200.1:0-10304 GCA_044228045.1 Spirosomataceae bacterium | reverse complement strand
TGCTCAAATAGCTTGTCAAGGTCGGCACGTTTGACCCGTGTAATCCGTTGCCCCAAATTCACGGCTTTGATATTTCCATGCTCAATATGATAGTAGATTGTGCGAACGGAACAACCTATCAGTTTTGAAACATCTCGAACGGTTAAAAACTCCTTTGCTTTCAGTTCTTCAATAGGTTTCGTTTTGATACGCTGCGTTTCATTATTGCTTACCTCAACCTTTGCCGTCCTTATCCTTGCCTTGTATGCTCTTTTAGAGCAAGTATCACTACAATACTGTGTTACAGTCGTTCGGGCTGTGAACTCTTTGCCGCAATGCTGGCAGATTCTTTGTACCTGAATATGTGAACTCATTTGATAGCGTTAAATGTCGTTTAGTGTAATTAAGTATAATTAAGTGCAATTATTTCGCCTTAAAAAACGGATTTGAGGTACAAAAATCCGTTGAGGTACAAATAAGGTACAAATCTAAACAAAATAAACAGATAACAAAACAAAACAACAAGGAATATAAAAAAGAAAAAGCCCTGATTATCAGGGCTTAATTGCAATTTCTTACTTGTTTGTTATTTACTTGTTTTAGGCGGTTACTTTCCAATACAAAACTTACTAAAGATATTCGCCAGCAAGTCATCTGTGGTGATAGTGCCTGTTATTTCACCCAAATGATTGAGTGCTTGGCGCAGGTCAAAAGCAAGCCAGTCGCTGGTGATTTGGTTTTCGACACCCCTCAGCACGGCTTCGAGGCTTTCATTGGTTTTAACCAAATGCTCGTAGTGTCGCAAGTTGGTAATAACGGTGTCAGCTTGGAGGTTTCGGTGTATTGATACCATCTTGACCAACTGCGATTTGAGTTCGTTGATGCCCTGATTTTGAGCAGCAGAGATGAAAAGTACCTCACCATCTATCTGATTGGGTGAGGTAAGCAAATCTGTCTTATTCCCCACCAGCAAATACTTTTTGCCCATTTCCTCATACTGCTTTTTTACTTCCTCTAAATGTGCCTCGGAGATGGTAGAAGCATCAAACAGATAGATTATCAAATCAGCTTTTTCTATTTGCTGATGAGTACGTTCTACACCAATGGCTTCTATTTTATCTTCGGCCTTACGAAGTCCAGCCGTGTCAATTAAGCGAAAGCGGATGCCTTCAATAATCAGCTCGTCCTCAATTACATCACGAGTAGTGCCAGCAATTTCAGAAACAATCGCTTTTTCTTCGTTCAGCAAGCAGTTCAGTAGCGTGGACTTACCAGCATTAGGTTTGCCCACGATTACAGTCGGAATGCCGTTTTTGATGGCATTGCCATAATCAAAACTTTCAATGAGGGGCAACACAACTCGCTGAATATCAAGCACCAACTTGGTTAATTCAGCTCTACTGGCAAATTCAACGTCTTCTTCGGCAAAGTCCAATTCCAACTCAATCATCGAGGCAAAATGCACCAATTTTTCTCGAAGTTGTGCCAACTGACGAGAAAACCCACCCCTAATCTGGTTGATTGCCGACCGGTGCGTAGCTTCTGAGTCAGAGGCAATTAGGTCAGCCACGGCTTCGGCTTGGGTCAAGTCCATTTGTCCATTCAAGAATGCCCGCTGGGTAAATTCTCCAGGCTTTGCCATACGGCAGCCGTTTTTGAGTAAGAGTTTCAGGATTCGGCGAATGATGAAGTCTGAGCCATGGCACGACAACTCAATCACGTCTTCACGGGTGTAAGAACGTGGTCCTTTGAACAAGCTCACGAGCACTTCGTCCACAATATCGTGGCCGTCACGTAATGTGCCAAAATGAATGGTATGCGAAGGCTGTTCGAGTAAGTTTTTACCTCTGAATAATTTATTGACGATAGGAAAAGTTTCGGAGCCAGAAACCCGAATTACGCCGATGGCTCCAATGCCTTGCGGTGTAGCTAAGGCACAAATGGTATCTTGAAAGTGGTGGATCATGTGACGTAACAATGCTATCAGTAAGGCACTCCATTTTTAGTTAAGATTTCCTTTGCCGAGGCGTATCCTTGTCGAGCCGATTTGATAAACCAATTTTTCGCTGTATTAACATCCTGATGTGTAGCATATTGAATAGCAATGTTGTACTCATAACTGCCGTCCTTTTGAGTTTCGGCACTTTTTTTCCAAATTTCAATGGCCTCTTGCCATTTGCCCTGTTCAACAAGTAATGCTCCCAAATTCTGAACTGTAGCCTGGTGATCAGGGGCTTTTTGATACAATAGCCGAAGCAGCCTCACTGCTTCTTGTAGGTTGCCTTCTTTTTTAAAAACAAAAGCATAATTGAGGTGTGCCTCCCAAAAGTTAGCTTGCAGTTGGGTTGCTTTGAGTAAGACCTCTTTAGCTTCCTTAAATTTACCCACATTGGCATACACTAAGCCCAAGTTAGTTAGGTATTCTATGTCCTTGTCTGTCTGACCTTGATACTTTTCAAGGTATTCCATTGCTTTGGCCCAGCTCTCTAACTTTATATAAGCCTCCCCCATCAGCATATCAGTCTCAAGCGATTCTGGCCTAAATTGATAGGATTTTGTAAAATAACGAAGCGCCTCTTGGGGATTACCTTCTTCTAAATAGATTTTACCTATTGCACGGCACACAGCACCACTTTGTACTTGATTATTATCCGCTTCAATCAAAAAACCTTTAGCTTTATCAACATCTTTATTGTCTATGTAATACCATCCCATATTAGCCAGCACCATTGGGCTTTTGGGATATGCCCTATACCCTGGCTCAAAAAGAGTCAGGCCATTTTTCCAATGATTTGTTTGTAAGAAGGTCATTGAGCCAAGCAAAAGTCCTATCAGTATTGTAAGAGGGATAACCAATTTTGAGACTTGGTAGTACCGATTTACCACCAAACCACACATGAATAGCGGGCCAATTGACGATAAATAGTAGTAGCGATCTGCAACTATAGCACTACCAACAGGTACAATTTGGAGAACCGTAGAAATAGAAATCAAGAAAAACAATCCTGCCCACCAGATTCTATTGTCTTTACGGCCTAACCAATACACAAAACCTATAATAAAAAATACCCCTACAAAAGCCCACGTATAAATTGATGGCATACTATCTGTGGCTGCTTTGATCGGATACGGATAAAATGGTAACAGGTTAATGGGCAAAATGGTTTTGACCCAATAAAAACAAAATGAGTAACAGCATATCAGTAAGTGCTCACTATTAGTGTACATACCTTCAATAAATGAAGTTGCATCGGCACCAGCAGCTTTTTGGGCAATAATGGCAAGATATGCCACAAAAAATGAGATAATGAAGAATGGTATTTTATTGAGAAAAAGAGTCAAATTGACTCTTTTTCTGAGCAACAAATAATCCGTTATCAGCAACAATGCTGGTAACACAACGGCCATTCCCTTCGATAAACAAGAGGCGATGAAAAATAAAATAGAGATAAAATAAAATTTAGTCTCCTTAGTGGTATCAAACCGAAGATAATACAAAAAAGACCATAACAAAAAGAAAGTATAAAGCACGTCTTTTCTGGCAGCAGCCCAAGCAACTGACTCTACATGCATCGGATGCAGCGCAAAGAGCATGGCCGTAATCACCGAAACAAGCCATGATTGATTGAGTTGCTTAAAAAGCCGATAAACTAACCAGCTATTGGCTGTATGTAACAATAAGTTGTTGAGGTGGTACAACCAAGCACTGTCTTTGGCGAGAGCGTACTCCAATGCAAACGACAGCATGGTAAAAGGGTGATAATTACCAAGCTGGAAACTATTTGTGCCATAAAAAAAATCAATTATATGGCTAATCGAAAAGTCCTGAATTAATTGGTTAAGAAGGATATAAGGCTTGTCATCCCAAACAAATCCATTTTGCCAAATGGGTAAATATGAAGCAAAAACCACAACAACAAGAATAGCAGGAAACCAAGGCTTGAGGTACTCAATTCTGTCGGTGTATATGAACAAATTAAGAGACTTCTCTTGGCTTTTTATTTGACTTAGCTGAGGAGGCTGTTTCTTATTCTTAGCCATACAAATAGGGGTTCTTTTGGTAGTTGTAAGTAGTACTATCCCACGACAAACATAGCTAAATTTTAGAACTTACCCCATAAAAAATCGGCGAACAGGATTGCTGTCCGCCGATTTTATAAAGCGTTTTGTTAGCTAAACAAAGACTGCAATTTCATGGCAACGCCCATGTCGCCAGACACTTTGATTTTGCCAAACATAAAGGCCGTCATAGGATTCAAATCACCCGACATCAGTTGGTTGAAATCAGAGAGGCTTACTGACACTGTGCAATCAGCGTCGGCATCTGACTCTGACACCGCTCCGTCGGCAGCAAGGTAGATGTTGCCTTCGTCGGTTGCAAATTTGATAGACGAGCCCAAGCCGTCTTTACCCGCCGCCATTGTTTTTACTCGCTCAATTGTTTCTTGAAGTGCCATTTTTTACGTTTCAAATTAAAGGTTTTAAGGTTGAAGCAACCCATTCTGAAACAAAAGTATGCAAGCATACTATTTTTGCCAAATAAGAAATGAGATTTCATCCAAAAATCAACTTTGCTGGCAAAAAACGAACCAATCTTTTTTCAAACGATGTTGCTGGAACTGCTAATAGATTAGCCACTTCGTCGCCTAAAAGCCAACGCATCTGAGCCGCAGGAAGAGTTTTCAAGAGCGGATTTTCGATAAAACCATCAAAGGCATCTAATAAACCTTTTGTCAATATTTTTCCAGCTTCGGAGGTTTTAAACTGCCTTTGGGCGATGGCTTTGTCTAAGGCAAATGCCTCTCGCAGGTTTTGTGGCAATAAGTTTTCGGATACGCCCATCAAGTAGCCAATCACATTCCAAAGGTGCAAATAGGCTTCGGCTTCGTCATCGGAGGGAGGATTGCCAATTTGTCGTAATCCTCTGATAACCACGTAGCTAAACGCCGTGTTAGTGCCAGCCATATCGTCTTGATTGATGGGTTTGCCCCAAGTAACATCCCACTTGCCTGATTGCGCTGTAAAGAATCGAATGGCAGCGTGCATCAGCCTGACTTTCAGGATGCTATGCTGCGCCTCGCCCAACTGCCATGCGGCAGGCTTGGTTACATTAAACACAAACGTTCCTGTTTCTTGTAGGCGTTTGAAAGCATCTTTATGCAACCGTTGCGACAAGTACAGTACTTGTGCACCATCGGCGGCAGCGTAACAATAAGGTAAGGACAAACAACCCAACAGAATAGCGATTTCGTTGCGATTACTTCTGAAAAACGCCATGCCTTGTTGCATCAACCGCTGGTTTGCCCAAGTTGGTAGTGTTTGGTTTTCAACAAAATATTGTTGGACTACTTCGGGTTGAGCTGCCAGCGATTTGTTCTTGGTATCGCCTAACCAACTAAACAACTCACCTACTCCTCCCCTACCTGCTTGAGCATCAAGTTGAGCAATGACAGCATCAGCAGGGGCATCTGTTTGCTGCCTATATTGGTTGAGCAAGGAGTCAGGAAACGAGCGAGTTGGTTTGACAGGAGGTTTCATATCGTGTTTGTGGGCTTATACCATACGTTTATTAACCTTTAAACGACCAAAAAGTTATCGCCCACAAATACCCCGATAGTCGCAGTATTGGCATTTTTCGAGGTCGTCGGTGCGGCGAAAAGGTTCGGTTGGGTCAAGCAGGCGGCTCACAAATTGGCTCAGATAAACTTCGGATTGGGCTATGAACTGTTCGGCAGATTCGCCTTTTTCAAATTCCATATTATTGGTTAAAAATCCTTCGCCGATATTTCGGAACGAGTAAATACCTGCCACTACCTTGTTTTCATCGGCTCTGAGTCGTTGTCCTCCTAAAAGTAGTCCGTCAGTTCCAAGCATTTTTTTGAGCACTAAATACTTATAGAGCCACAATTGGCGCACTTTATCCCATTTTTTGGTATCGGCATTTGTCAACAAATTTTCTTCGATGTCTTCAGACTTAACAAGCAAGTCTTTTTGCTCAACTTTACCTGTTTTGTAATCCACCACTCGCAAGAGGTTTCTGTGCAGGCGTTCAATTCTATCTATTTTTCCTGCAACTAATGCCGTTACTGCTTGTCCATTTGCTTGAAGTTCTACGGCTTGTTTTATCAATTTTTCAGTTCCAAGCACCTCCATTGGCAATAAGTCGTCGGTGTTGAGTTGGTTTTCAAAAAACGATTTTAGCAAGTTCTGGGCAATTTGATAAAGCAAGAAATTACTGCCTTCATCTAAAGTTTGTCCAGAGAATTTCGCTGCAAAGTCGGCCTGCAAGCGTTCGGGTAACTCCTTGATAATCTGATGAATATTATCTAAATTTAGCAAATGAGTTTGTGAGGTGTATTCTATATCTATGCGCTCGAGTGTGGCATGAATCCAAGTACCAAAGCCATCGGCTCCCAAGGTTTCTTCTACGTCTTCTTCTTGGGCAATACCTGCTACTCGGTTGAAATAGTACTGCAACGAACAACGAATAAACTGGTTTAAGTGTGTGGCATAGATACCTCCATTTTTTTTATCTTTTTTATCGAATGAATCAGACAGATACGTTTTTAAGTAGTCTAAAATTTCAGGAGTTTTAGCAATAACGAGTTCAACTTCTTGGTCGGTCTCATTTGAAGGAGCTTTAAATTTAACACTTGGCTTCGAGAGTTTGATGTGCTTGTTTGTTTTGGCTAATTCATGCTCAATTTGTAGTAAAAAACGACTTTTCTCATTTTTTTGCCCTTCGCCAGCGGGTTGCGTATGAATAAGTACAATTTCGGAAGCTCGTTGTAATAGCCTGAAAAAATGATACGACATCACTGTGTCTTGGTCGTTGTGGGTAGGCAAGCCAAACTCCACACACGCCTCAAAAGGAATCAAGGAGTTTTGTTTTTTGCCTGACGGCAAAATCCCTTCGTTTACCGACATGATGATAACTCGCTCAAAATCAAGGCATCGGGTTTCGAGCATCCCCATGATTTGCAAATCAGCGATGGGCTCGCCACTGAACGGAATCTTGGTTTGACGAATGAGTTCGTACAAGAAATTGCGAAAGGTTTTGAGCGTCACAATTTCCTTACGCTCATTTACTATTACTTTCAGGCGTTTGAGCAGGGTATAAAACAAGTACAAGTACTCGGTTTCGATGGCATCTTTATTTTCTCGATACACCACCCTAAGCCTATTGATTAGTTTTTCAAATTGCTCTACGGCTGTGCGGGGGTCGTTGTTCCAGCGAGTAAAAAGCACCTCAAAAAGCGGCTCATCACTGCCTAAGTCCTTGATTTCTTGATCACTCAAAAACACTTTTCCTTCCTTAGAAATAGCCTTTAATGTGGCTCGGATGGGATTAGTAGAAGGTGAATTTGGTTGGTTTACCTCATCCCCCTGCCCCTTCTCCCGCTGGAGAAGGGGAGTAAATGAAGATTCATAGTAAATGAGTTCATAACGCCGAATAAAGGGGTGATTCAACACTTTTTCGATATGGCGATGGTTAAATTTGGGAATCCGAACCTTTTCACCGCTTTTACTGCGAAACTCAACCATGTTGCGCTGAAGCTCAAATATGGCATCTATTAAGGTAAAAAGCATGGAGTTTTTGAGCGAAATCCCCATGGTTACGTTGAAATCAGTTACCGATTCGTCGAGCGAGTACATCACAGGCATGAGCAGATTTTCGTCGCCTAACACGATAGCGGTGAGGTTTTCATCCGAGCCCTGCTCATTTACCCACCGAAGCGTCGGTCGCCCCTGCCCCTCCGAGGAGGGGAGTTTTTTAGTACTGATAGTGACTTTGGGTACAGCATTTACCCCGCCCGCAACACCCTCTGCTCGATGCCCAACAGCACTTCGACTACGCTCAGTGCAAGCATAAAACGCATTGTTTATCAAGTTCAATAAAACCCGACCCATGTCTTGAGGAACACAGTTGACAAGTGGCAAACTTTCATCAGCAATTAGCTCATAGTCAGCATTAAAGTCTTTGAATCTGGCTCGCATACCATGGTAACTAAGGCGCAAATATTCGTCAGCAAGTTTGTTAATGTCAGTCATTTCTCGCTCGCCTGTGCTTGTGCGAGAGTGTTCTAACATCCCTTTCACAATACTGCTTGCCCGCTTGCCATGATGGTTAATTTTCTCTTGGTTCTTTGTCAAATCGCCTAATATTTCGGCCAAGTATAATTTATCAATCTCAGGTTTTTCTAATTCTTCAATGAGTTCTTGGGCTAATTCTACGCTTAGTTCTGAAAAATTGTTAACGAAGTTCAACGGGTTCTGAATCTCGTGGGCAATGCCTGCGGTTAACTCACCCAAGCTGGCCAATTTTTCTTTCTGAATGAGTTGGTTTTGAGTGGTTTTGAGATCTTCGAGGGCGTGGAGAAGTTCCTCTTTTTGTTTCACTAATTCAGCAGTTCGTTCAGTTACTTGGTATTCAAGTTCAAGTTTTTTAGCTTCTAACAAATGCCGTTCGGCTTCTTCTTCTTCACGTTTTTTTTGTTCTGCCAAAAAGCTCTTGTGCTGATTAGATGCCCCTATACCAAAGGCAAACAACCAAAGAATTCCAAAGACCAGAGCAACATTCAATTGAGAATCGAATTCTTTGGCCAATCCAGGCAAACAAATACTCAGCAAATCCTGTAAGACCAAAATACCTACCAATGGAGCTGTAGCTCGTAGTAACACTTGGGCAATACGTTTTTTTCTAAGCTCATACAAAACATAAATTAAAAATAGGAATATACCATCCCAAAGCAATTCAAATGCGTACTCGTAATCGTCAGATAGTGAGCTAAATAAAAAGAGTATTGGGCCAAAAACTCGCAGAATTTTCAGATAATAGTCCCACTTTGGTACGTTGGTCTCCGTTTGCAAATACTTACGCAAAATGGGAACACCCAAAAGAATAATTAAGAAATTGATCATTGTGGTATAATGCTGAATTATTAATGCTGAATTGAAAACATTGAGTGCTGGTAATTAAGTCAAAAACTACTTAGTCACCATTTCATTGCCTTGTGCTTGGGGTCTCCGCCCCTACTTATTAAACTGAATGGCTTTAACAGGTTGAATACGGGTGATGACCACCGTAGGAATCACCAATACTGCCGATACCAACAACAAAGTACCCAAATTGAGCAGTAGAATGATGGGAAAATTCCACTCAATCGGAACAGTATCCATAAAATAATTGGCTGGGTCAAGTGGAATGAGTTTAAATCGCTGCTGAAGCCAGCAAATACCTATTCCGACCAAATTTCCCCAAAATAAGCCTTTGATTATCATAGAAATACCTTGATAAAGGAATATTTTTCGGATTTGCCAATTGGTGCTTCCCATGGCTTTTAGGAGGCCAATCATGGGCGTGCGTTCCATCATCATCACCAGCAAAATAGAAGTCATGTTGAAACTAACCACAAACAAAATAAGTGCCAAGAACACCACCATATTAGTATCTAACAACAACAGCCAGTCAAATATAGGACGTTGGCGGTCGGTTACTTTTTCTAAATTCATTTCAACACTCATCAGATTAGCTACTTGTTCGGCGGCTTGGTCTAATTGTTTGACATCTTTCACAAAAATCTCAAACACACCCGCCGTGTCTTTCCCCCAGTTGTTGAGTCGTTGAATCAGTTTCAAATCCCCAATAACCAACTGATTATCAAACTCCTCTAAGCCTGTTTCATAAATACCCTGAATAATTAGTTTACGAGGACGAGGAGGTTGTTGCAAAAACCACATTACTACGGCATCGCCTACTTTGAGTTTTAGCTTTTCAGCAATCAATTTACTGATAATTAGCTGGTTAGAATATCCACTATCCACTGCCTGAATGGGCGATCCAGCAATAAGGTTTTTGCCAAAAGTTTGCCAGTCATAGTCTTTTCCTACTCCTTTGAGCACCACTCCTTGCAGTTCGTCCTTGGTTTTGAGAATACCCGGTTTATGAGCAACCACCTGCAAATGACTCACTTGCGAGCATTCTCGATAGCGGGCAGTCAACTCATTTTTGATAGGTATCGGGGTTTCTTCATAGGATTGATTGAGCGAATATTTGGTAACACGCAAGTGCGCCGCCAAACTAAAAAGTTTATCTTGCACGGTGCTTTTAAAACCAAACAGCACAGCAAATGCCACAATCATAACGGCCAAGCCCAGCGCAATACTCCAAACGCCAATTGTATAAACTGTTCGGGTAAATGAGGCAGTTCGGGTACGTTGTAATCGTTTTGAAACAAAAAATGGTAAATTCATGCCTGAAAAATACGGAATAAATTGATACCAACTCCATGCGACCAATAGTCATTAACCCAGATATTGCTCAG
>JBGAVQ010000199.1:0-10334 GCA_044228045.1 Spirosomataceae bacterium | reverse complement strand
GCTTCAAAACAGAATTTCATTTTTTAATAAATGGAGTTTTAAACGTAACCAAGCACGTGAGGCATCTGTGGCAGTAAGATTTTTTTATGAGAATCGGTGGGGAGGCGAAACTCGCTGGACTACCGCTGACAGAGGGGCTGACCAAGTTTATGGAGAGAGTATCTACACTAAACGACTCGAACTGATTGGCGCTTACCAATTACCCACGACTGAGCATTTGATGGTTCGTTACTCCTATAATTATCACAATCAAGACTCTTATTATGGTACTACACCTTTTATGGCAGTGCAGCAAATCGCTTTTACCCAATTAACATGGGATAAAACCATCGGCAAGCATGATTTATTGGTTGGTATGCCCCTGCGATTTACCTATTATGACGATAATACGCCCGCCACTACTAAGGATGATGGAAAAACGAACAGCCCTGATAATATTTTCTTGCCAGGTGTTTTTGTGCAAGATGAATGGCGAGTAAACGATCATCATAAATTTTTGTTGGGCTTGCGTTATGACTATAACACACGTCATGGTAGCATTCTGACTCCTCGGTTTTCTTACAAGTGGTCATTTAATAATAATTTGGATGTTTTTCGGTTCAATTTTGGTACCGGATATCGGGTAGTTAATCTGTTTACCGAAGACCATGCAGCCCTTACAGGTGCACGCCAAGTAGTAGTGGCAGAGGCACTTAAGCCTGAGCAAAGTTGGAACATTAACCTCAACTATGTTAAGAAATTTATTTTATCAAAAGGCTTTATTGGTTTAGATGCCTCTGCATTTTATACTTACTTTTCTAATCAAATTCTACCAGATTATGGTACAGATCCAAACAAAATTTTTTATAGTAATTTAGATGGTCATGCGGTATCGAAGGGCCTAAGTTTGAATCTCGATTTTACATTTGCTTCTGGATTGAAAATATTAGCAGGAGGTACTATGATGGATGTCTCAAAAATTGAGAGTGGTGTAAAAAGCCGACAATTTTTAACCGAACGAGTAACAGGAACTTGGGGTGTTTCGTATGAATTTAAGAAAATGGGCATAAATATGGACTATACAGGTAATTTTTATGGGCCAATGCTGTTGCCATTACTCAGTCCAGAAGACCCTCGACCTGCTACTTCGCCAGTATGGTCTTTGCAAAATATTCAGGTTACTAAAAAATTGGGTGAGAAGTTTGAAATGTATGGAGGAGTCAAAAACTTGCTGAATTTTTTGCCCTACTCAGGTGTGCCATTTATTATTGCTCGTTCTAATGACCCGTTTGACAAAAAAGTAGTTTTTGACCCAACTGGGCAGGTGGTGGCTACAGCCGAAAATCCTTATCGGCTTACCTTTGACCCAAACTACGTATATGCCCCACAACAAGGCAGAAGATTGTTTTTTGGAGTGCGGTACACTGTTAAGTAGAAATGATTTTTAGCCTAAGCCCTTGGTCACCTCCAACAACTCTGCTATCATCATGGCTGTGGCACCCCATACTTGATGGCCATGCACATTGTAAGTAGGGGCATCTATTTTGAAGCCCCTCACTTCAATTTCTTGAAGGCTGATGATTTTTTCATCTGTAAGGTCACGCAGTGCAACTTCTACAATAGCATCAACTTCTCGGCTATCTGGGTCTACAATAGCATCAACTTCTCGGCTATCTGGGTAAAAATCAGGGCGAAAGGGGATGGCCCCAATGACAGGAAGTACATGGAAATTACTTGGTGGAATATAAATCTGTGTCAATTGCCCAAGTACTTTTACATCGGTTAGGCGAATGCCAATTTCTTCTTGGGCTTCTCTTAGTGCGGTTCTAATCAGGTTTTCGTCGGTACGTTCCATGCGCCCGCCCGGAAACGCCATTTGCCCCCCATGCACACCGTCGTATGCTGGGCGGAGAATTAAGGGCATGAAAATTTCGTCTAAAAATGGGTAAAATAAAATCAGAATGGCACTTTTACGAGTTTGTTCATTTGGTGTTGCCTTTAATCGAAGTCTGGACTGCGAAATCATCTTTTGGTGTGACTCTGCACCAGGCAAAGGCAAACTCAAACGATGCGTAACAGCTTCAACAAAGGTATTAAAATGAACAGACGACATGAAAAGGGGTTAATTGAGATTCCAGATGCTTGATGCCAGATGTCTAATTCCAGATAACAAATAACGGATACACAGAAATCGGCTAACCAAACAACCGAAATCCAAAGGAATTGGCAAGATGCAAAAAAAAATGCAGGTTTCAAAGTTGTCATGTTAGCTTGTTCCGTAGCGTGCTACCAGCTGTTCGGCGCAACGTTCACCATCCATGGCTGCCGACATAATTCCGCCAGCATAACCAGCTCCTTCTCCGCACGGGAACAAGCGTTTGATTTGAACGTGTTCAAGTGATTCACGCTCTCGTGGAATACGCACTGGTGACGAGGTTCTGCTTTCGACCCCTACCAATTGTGCCTTATTCGTCAAATAGCCTTTCATTTTTTGCCCAAATTGACGAAAGCCATCTTTTAAGGGATAATACAAACTTTCAGGTAATACATCACCCATTTCAACAGACAATAAGCCAGGTTGGTAGGAGGTAGGCAATAATTCATTTGATTTTTTTCCTTGGACAAAATCCAAAACTCGTTGTGTTGGCACAGACTGGCTTCCTGTTGCTTGAAACGCTTTTTGTTCTACTTCTTTCTGAAACTGTAGCCCTGCCAGTGCACCGAACGATTGATATTTTTTCCAATCCGGCTCATTTATGGCTACAACAATGCCAGAATTTGCAAACTTAGAATCTCGCCTTGATGGAGACATTCCGTTGACAACCAGTTCGTTAGGGGCAGTTGCAGCCGGTACTATGAACCCACCTGGACACATACAAAATGAAAATACGCCACGTTCGATGCCCTTAAAACGAGTTTGAGCAACTAAGCTGTACGAAGCTGCTGGTAGTAAACCTCTTTCTGTACGGTGATATTGTAACTTATCAATCAACGATTGTTGATGCTCAACTCGCACACCCATGGCGAAGGACTTAGCCTCGATATAAATTCCCTTTTGTTGACATAATTCAAACACATCACGGGCGGAATGACCTGTGGCTAAAATTACACCAATTCCGATGATTTCTTCCCCCTCAGCGGTGATAACTCCTTTGATTTCATGTTGTTGCAAAACAAAATCAACCACTTTGGTGTTGAACCTGAACTCGCCACCTGCTTGTAAAATGCTTTGACGAATATCTGCCACAATCTGCGGAAGTTTGTTTGTGCCAATATGGGGATGAGCTTCAACCAAAATATTTTCGCTGGCGCCATGCGCCACAAAAACCTCTAAAATGCGCCGAATATCACCCCGTTTTTTAGAACGAGTATAAAGTTTTCCATCTGAATACGTGCCTGCACCACCTTCACCAAAGCAGTAATTTGAATCGGGATTCACAAGATGCTCTTTGTTAATTGCCGCCAAGTCTCGTCTTCGGCTACGCACATCTTTGCCTCTTTCCAACACAACGGGCTTAATGCCTAATTCGATAAGCCTCAAAGCCGCAAACATCCCCGCTGGGCCTGCACCTACAATAATGCCTTGTTTTGCATTGCTTACATCCGGATACGCTTTTTGATACTCAAAAAGGGGAGGTGGTGTTTCATTGGTGAAAACTTCAACGTCAACCAATACTTTTACATGCCTATTTCGGGCATCTATGGATTGTCGAGTTTTACGAATAATAGCTTGATTATCAAGAGGTAATTTAAGAATAGTAGCAATTTCTTGACGAAAAAGCGACTCGTCCAGTGCAATATCTGGACTCAACGAAAGCGATAAGGTTTGGTACATGGTGTAAGGGAGTTAGCCTTAAAACTGGACAAAGATAAGGGTTTAAGGAGGTAGAAGCTGAATTGCTAAAAACCATTAACTTCATCAAAATATCCATGACATCTGCAATAAAACGTTCGGCCAAACAAGACACTTTTGAATCACCCGATTTTTACGGAATTGATGACCTGCTGACCGAAGAACACAAACTCGTTCGCCAAGCCGTTCGTGATTTTGTAAAACTCGAAATTTCACCCATCATCGAAGACTATGCCCAAAAGGCTGAATTTCCCTCATTTATGGTCAAAAAAATGGGTGATTTGGGTGTATTTGGTCCAACTTTGCCAGTAGAATATGGCTGTGGAGGATTAGACTATATTTCTTATGGACTAATGATGCAAGAAATCGAACGAGGTGATTCAGGTATGCGTTCAACGGCGTCTGTGCAAGGGTCCTTAGTGATGTTTCCTATATACAAATATGGTTCAGAAGAACAACGCTTGAAATATTTGCCAAAATTAGCATCTGGTGATTTGTTAGGTTGTTTTGGCCTTACCGAAGCTGATTTTGGTTCTAATCCTGGTGGGATGAAAACTCATTTTACAGACGAAGGCGACCATTATTTATTGAATGGTTCTAAAATGTGGATTTCAAATTCACCGCAAGCTGATATTGCAGTGGTTTGGGCCAAAAATGAAACAGGTAGGATTCACGGCTTGATTGTAGAAAGAGGAATGGAGGGTTTTACAACGCCTGAAATACATGGGAAGTGGTCACTACGAGCCAGTTGCACTGGTGAATTGGTGTTTGACAATGTGAAAGTTCCCAAAGAAAACATTTTGCCTAATGTTAGCGGACTAAAAGGACCTTTGGGCTGTTTGGATAGTGCTCGGTATGGCATTGCTTGGGGCGCATTAGGTGCTGCTATGGACTGTTATGATTCGGCTCGTCGGTATGCCATGGAACGGATTCAGTTTGATAAACCAATTGCAGGGTTTCAATTAGTTCAGAAAAAATTAGCTGAAATGCTCACTGAAATCACTAAGGCACAACTCGTATGCTGGCGATTAGGTACACTCAAAAATGAAGGCAGAGCTACCACCGCTCAGATCTCTTTGGCAAAACGAAACAATGTGGACATGGCCTTGAACATCGCCCGAGAAGCCCGCCAGATTCATGGAGGAATGGGCATTACAGGCGAATACTCAATTATGCGTCACATGATGAACTTAGAGTCTGTTGTGACCTACGAAGGTACACATGATATTCATTTGTTGATTTTGGGACACGAAATCACAGGAATTCCTGCTTTTAAATAGTAATGTGAGATTAACCGAAGTAGAGACTTGGAGGTAGGAAGTAAGAATTAATGGAGGAGACTGGACGGTTTATATTTAACGATTATATGGAACAACAAAACGGCGATAAGCTATCAAATAAACAAGTGAAATACCCAACCGAACGACAATCTTGGGGATTGGTTGGGTTGTTTATGTTGGCAAGTATTGTAGTTACAGTTGCCCTCATGATGCCTCTTACTTCTTTGCTGGAACAGACCAGACTCACTAAAAATATGCAAGGCTCAATCATTGATACCGTAGGTTACATGATTCCTTTAGGCTTTGTGATTTGGTTTGGAGTTCGAGAAAAGCGAAAAAAAGTAGGTTCTTGGTCATTTTCATTCAAAAACACCTCGATTGTAGTTTATGGCTTGTTGATAGTAGTTACTGTAGGGCTATCTATCGTACTCGAGCCAATGGTTGAACTCATTCCCATGCCCGATGCCATCAAAAAACTTTTTGAAACACTTTTCAAAAACACTTGGCTAAGTTTTGTCTTAATTTCGCTTGTTGGGCCGGTGATGGAAGAACTTTTGATGCGTGGAATTATATTAGACGGCCTCCTCAACCAATGGAAACCAAAGCAAGCTATCTTGTTTTCGGCCTTGCTTTTTGGAATCATTCACCTCAATCCATGGCAGTTTATTCCTGCTTTTGCTGTGGGTTTGGTGTTGGGTTGGATTTATTGGCAAACCCAATCGTTATGGCCATGTATATTTATTCATGTCCTGAACAATTCTCTTTCATCTGCCATTGTCTATTTCACAAACGATCCCATGGTGACTACCCGCAGATTAGCAGGCAGCAATATCACGTATTATTTGGTATTTCTGTGTGCAGCTATTTTGTTTGCTGGCGGGCTATGGGCTTTGGATAAGTATTTTAATAGGAGTTTGGGGGAGTATGAGGCTAAAAAATTTTGAAAAAAGAGCACGATTCGTCGAACCGTGCTCTTTTTGAAAATTGTAAGTAGCTTAAATACTTGGTACAAATTCCATATTAGCATCGGTATCAACACCCGAAATAGGTACTTTGTTTCGCAGAACTAATTTGTTGTTAGTGAGTTCAACTACGCCAAATACACCTTTAAAGCCAGTTACATTTACATCAACTTTGGTGTCATTTTCTACAAAAGTCCAAGTGCCGGCATTGATAATTTGCTTAGACACCTTATCGGCAGCCCGAACCACATTATTTTCCTTAAATTGAATATCCAAAGCAAAAATAATCAGCGTGGAAGCGTTCAATTTCGCACCTGCTACAGTTTGCCCATCGGTAGTAGTAATTCGAGAAAGAGTCCAGTTTGAAGCTTTAATTAGCTCGGTACGAGTTTGTGTACTAGGATTATCTTTGCCTTTACAGTTCAATAAAAAAATGGAAAGAATGGCTAAGATCAAGAATGAATAAGTTTTCATAAGGCTGAAAATTGAGAGCTTTTTGTTTATTTTTTACGTAAATATACGAGTTAGAATTTTTCAATTAACAATTCTAATCAAAATACTGAACAGCCATAACTAAAAGATTGTTATATTGGTTATGATAAAATTTGTTAACTGTAACTTATCACACACAAGTGAAAACGACTCTACTTACACGCTTAGTATTTATACTTTGTTTATATAATTCAATTCTCTGCTTTTCACAAAATTGTCTACCAGCACCCGTGGTTAGTCCCTCTCAGCAAAGTGGATTTATTAACTGGAAAAAATTTCCTGATTTTACACTTCCCTTTATCAATGTTTATAACGGGCCTCGTTTTGGAGATACCGAACGGCTGCCCTTAAAAAAAGGATTTAGTCACATTACCGATTTAACGGCAGATGACGACGATAAACTTCCCAGGAAAAATAGAGCGATTGTATGGTATGGAGTAGCATGGGTTGATACCCCTGGCAAACAACAACCTTGGGAACTCATAGAGAGTCCATGGGCAGTAAATACAGAAATTTTAAAAGAAAAGTGGACCCAAACCTTGGCAGGCTTTGCAAATCGCTTTTCAGATACTCGGGGCAAAAAAATGCCTTCTATAGACCTGCTGGTGTTAGATATTGAGCGAGATCGATCTACCACTACTGGAATTTTGCAGTTGAAAAATGAAGCATTAGTGCCAAGCGTCTATAAAGCAATGCCTGATGCTCAGTTTGTTGAACGCTACAAACGAGACATGCAAAAACTCTACACAGAGCCACTTAGTTGGCTTGCTAAGCAAAATCTTGACCCTACCACTACCATTGGTTCGTATAGTGATGTTCCAATCAGAAATACATTTATTAACATAGAAGGAAATTCTTGGCTCGACTGGAAAAGCAACCCTGAGCGTGTATATTATACTTCTCGAGATACCTTGTCAGGTAATGTAGGTGGTTCATTTTATAATCAATTGGATATTCTGACCCCTTCGGCTTATTATTATTACGACTACCCAAGCCCTTTTGGTGGTCAGTATTTAGCTTATTTGTTGTTTCAGGTAGAAGCTAATCGGGCATGGAGCAAAAAAGATATTGTTGTGTTTGAATGGTTGCGTTTCCATGATTGCTGCCAGAGTTCACTTCAGTTTATCCGGCCTTTTATGGCAGAGGCCAGTGCTATTTTTCCCTATTTTTCAGGTGCAAAAGGAATTTGGTTGTGGGACCAAAACAATTTGTCAAACACCCAAAACTATTCCGTATATGAGTATTTTATCAATGGGCTTTATCGCTTGTCTCAGCACAAAGAATTTTTTGAGGGAACCTATCAAATCTACATTCCAAAGTCAGCAAGAGACCATTTTGAAGACCGTGATGCCATTTGGCGTGGAGTGGTTAAAGGAAATCAAATTCTGATAGCCGCTCATAATCCTTATGCTCAAGATGGTCAAGTAACAAGCGTTCCTGTTTCGTTTGGTTCATGGAGTACCACTCTTCAGCTCAAAGGCACCGAAACATTTTTGTGTAAATTTGATTTGCCTACACAGTCTGAAAATATTGCCAGCTTGTCGGTCACTCCTAATCCGAATGCTGGGGATTTTGAGATAAAATACTTTGTTCGTCAAGCCAAAACAGTGCAGTTATTGGTTCATAATGCACTTGGTCAAGAAGTATTTGCGCAACAACTTACAGCACAAGACGGCGAAAACGCACAAGTTTTCAGAAACACTACCTTAAATACAGGCCTGTACATAGTTACCCTCAAAGACGAGCAACAAACCATGCAAAAGAAATTTTGGGTGGTAAAGTAATATTAAATCCAAATGAATCAACTTTCCAAAGAAACCAGTCCATACCTACTTCAACACGCTCACAATCCGGTCAATTGGTTTCCATGGGGTGAGGCTGCCCTTTCAAAAGCTAAGGCAGAAGATAAACCAATTATTGTGAGTATAGGTTACTCAGCTTGCCATTGGTGCCATGTAATGGAGCGAGAATCGTTTGAAAATGAGCAAGTTGCAGCTTTGATGAATCAGCATTTTGTATGCATAAAAGTAGATAGAGAAGAACGCCCCGATGTAGATGCAATTTATATGGATGCACTCCACGCTATGGGTTTGCGAGGAGGCTGGCCACTCAATGTGTTTCTGTTGCCCGATGCTCGCCCTTTTTATGGTGGCACTTATTTTCCCGTACGCAATTGGGTAAATATTTGTAAGCAAATTCAGGAAGCTTTTGTAAACCATCGTGATGAACTCACGAAGTCTGCGAATGGATTTACAGAAAATATGCTTTTCACAGAGTCTGAGAAATATGGACTCCAAAAAGCTGATGCTGAGTTTGATAGCGCAACATTAGATGAACTTTTTGAAAAACTTCAAAAGGATTTTGACACCCAATGGGGTGGAATGAGCCGTGCGCCAAAGTTTCCGATGCCATGTACGTGGCTATTTTTGTTAAGATATTATGAACTTACAAACAATTCCAACGCCCTATTACAACTTACCCTCACGCTTAATAAAATGGCATTGGGTGGTATTTATGACCAGTTAGGGGGCGGTTTTGCAAGATACTCAACCGATGGAAAATGGTTTTTGCCTCATTTTGAGAAAATGCTTTACGACAACGGGCAGATGATGCAACTTTATGCCGAAGCATTTACACTCACTAAACAACCCTTGTACAAGCAGGTTTTGGATGAAACTTACTCGTTTGTATTGGAGTCCATGACCAGCACAGAAGGTGGATTTTATTCGGCGTATGACGCTGATAGTGAGGGAGAAGAAGGTAAATATTATGTATGGACAAAACAAGAAATACAGGGAATTGCAGGAGATGATGCTTCGTGGTTTTGCGATTATTATGGTGTAACAACCGAAGGGAATTATTATGAAGAAGCCTCTCATCAAGCCACAGGATCTAATATTTTGTTCCCTCAACAAGAGTTAACCGATTTTTTGGTTCAGCATAACCTGGATGTGCCATCGTACACTCAACGCCACCAACAACTTAAAGAACGCTTAAAAATAGAACGAAGCAAGAGAGTATTGCCCGGACTTGACGATAAAATACTGGCTTCGTGGAATGGCTTGATGTGCAAGGGATTTGCTGAGGCATACAGGGCCACAGGTGAGCAGAAATTTTTGGATTTGGCACTTAAAAATGCGTACTTTATTCGTACTAAATTGACCAAAGACAATCAACTTTGGCATAGTTACAAGGCAGGAGAAACAAAAATTTTGGGCTTTCTTGAAGATTATGCAGCTGTGATTGATGCTTATATTGCCTTGTATGAAGTAACCTTTGAAGAAAACTGGCTTGCCTTTGCTGAGTCGCATACGCTGTATGTGTGGGAGCATTTTTGGGACGAAAAAGACCATTTTTTCTACTTCACTGACTCAAAAGCAGAGCAACTTATTGCCCGTAAAAAAGAATTATTTGATAACGTAGTGCCGTCGTCTAACTCTATGATGGCTAAAAACTTATATTTCTTAGGGCATTTGCTGGGTCGTGAAGATTTTACGAAAACTGCCTTGCACTTACTTGGTAAAGTTAAAAAACTACTTGTAACTAACCCTGATTACTTGGGTAATTGGGCTGGATTTGCTGCTTGTGTAGTCAAACCGACAGCAGAAATCGTAATAGTGGGTAAGGAATATCAATTTTTTCGCAAAGCCATTGAAACCCATTATTTGCCAAATAAAATCATTGTAGGAACTCGATACACCTCAACTCTTCCATTGTTTCAAGGCAGAACACTCCCAAGTGACCAAACCATGATTTATGTGTGTTTTG
>JBGAVQ010000198.1:0-10382 GCA_044228045.1 Spirosomataceae bacterium | reverse complement strand
CTTACCTACGGCTGCTTGTTTTTCAATTGTTTACTCATTGTCTTAGATTTCGACATAGGGCATTGGGGCTATCCTTCATTTGGGGGCTTAGAAAGTACCCCTGCATTGTGGTTCAATCATCTTACACCTTTTTGTATGCTGCTTTTTTATCGTGAATTTTTAGAAATAAAACGGCATAGCCACCAGTATTATCGTCTCTTTTCTTGGGGGTTATATATTTTATTGCTTACAGTTGTCCTTCATATTGTTTTCACTTTATCGAATGCCTCAAGACCTACATTCGAGGCTGTGATTCAGGCATTTCAATATGTTTTGTTGGCACTATTTGTGGCACTACCTATTTATGCCTTACGCTTTTGGCGGCATCCTGTGTACCGTTATGCGGCTTGGTCGAGTTGGTCAATTGTTGTTTTGTTTTCAATCTTCCTGCTCTTTTATACGAGCAATATCGAGTTGCCCTCATGGATTGGCGACAATCTCTTGTTTATGATTAGTGTCATTGATGGTATTTTGTTTTGGGTGGCTCTTACCGTACGAGACAGTCAGGTGGCATCCGCAAAGGCAATTTTTGAGAAACAGGCCATTACAAATGAAATCAGGGCGTTGCGGTCACAAATGAACCCACACTTTATTTTTAACAGCCTCAACGCCATAAAAGCCTACAACCTAAACCACGATACGGAGCGGACGGACTTGTACCTAACCAAATTTTCGAGGCTAATGAGGCAAGTGCTGGAAAATTCGGCAGCTGAAAAAATCTCGCTCGAAAACGAGTTGAATACCCTAAATCTTTATTTAGAAATGGAAAAACTGAGGGCGGGTGATAAACTTGACTATGAATTGTCGGTAGGGGATGAAATAGACCCCATTTTTGTAGAAATACCGCCATTGCTGATACAGCCTTACGTAGAAAATGCCATTTGGCACGGACTGCTACACAAAGACGGTGGCGGTAAGGTGGTTATTTCAGTGGAAACAGGATATGCCGCCGTAGAGACAAGGCACTTGTCTCTACCAAATACGAATATTTTACGGATAACCATTACCGACAATGGCATTGGCCGAAAGGCAGCGGCATTACATACCAAGGCTACCCGAAGGCCATCGTTTGGCATGAAATTGACAGCCGAAAGAATCAAACATTTGGGTATGCCCAATGCCTCTGTGCATATTGAGGATTTGGCGGAAGGAACCAAAGTGATAATAACCATGCAAATATGAAAGCCATTATCATAGACGATGAGGTTCTTTGCTGTAAGGTAATTGAACAGGTCTTGACAAAATATTGTCCGCAGGTACAGGTGGCTGCGGTTTGTTATGATGGCCTCGAAGGATTGAAAGCTATATCGAAATTTCAGCCCGACGTGGTGTTTCTTGACATCGAAATGCCCCGCATGAACGGCTTTCAGATGCTCGAAGCTTTGGGTAAAAATGACCTTCCTTTTTCGCTTGTTTTTACCACTGCCTATGACCAATTTGCTGTGAAAGCTTTTAAGTTTTCAGCGGTTGATTATCTGCTCAAACCCATTGATAATGAGGAGTTAATAGCAGTTGTTCAAAAATTGGAACACCACCAAACCCGCTATGCTCAACTACAACACCTCAAAGACAGATTTCACCAACAAACACCTTTCGATAAAATTAGCATAGCCACAACCAAAGGGCTGATTTTCATAAATTTAGCTAATATAATTACCATCGAAGCAGATGGCAATTACTCCACATTTCACCTTTTGGAAGGGAAACCCATCGTAGCCTCTAAAAACCTGAGTTTTTTTGAAGATATTTTGACCGATAACCCGCTGTTTTTCAGAAGCCATAAGCAGTTTATTATCAACCTCACCTACGTTCAAGAATACCTTGCGATAGAAGGAATCATTGCCCTATCTAACGGGGTTCAAGCCAAGTTAGCCCGTACTCGTAAGGAATTGTTTTTGCAGGTGGTGAGGTAATAGTTTTGCCCTACTCTGGCTTGCTCATTGGCGGCCCCACAAACGGCACGTCGTTTTCGGCACAGGCTTTGGCAAATGCCTCTATATTATGAGGAAACAGTTTGGTCATGGCCCGCATGATATTTTCCATTTTACCCGCAGGGTTATAGCTAAAAATCATGTGTGCCTTCTTGCTTAACTGATAAAACGTATGAGGCACATTGCGAGGGCCAAACACAAAATCACCTGCACTTGCTTTGATTTGCTTATCGCCAACCTGAAACAAGTAGTCACCCTCAATGATTTGAAAAACCTCATCTTGGTATTTGTGTACGTGCAGCGGTGGGCCTGCCATTGGGCCAGCTTCGTTTTTAGACTCGAACAGCACAAACTCTCCATTGGTATCTTTGGCCGAAACCTTCAAAACCATTCCTGCATTATAGTCATCAAATCGGGGTTTCCCTGCCTTTACGATGAAAGGCGAGGTGGATTCGGCAGTAGCCATCGTTTCGAGGGCAGTTAGCGTAGCACCAGTAGCGATGGCTGTACTCAAAAAGTTGCGTCTTTTCATGATTTTAAGCTCCCCATCCCCAAAGGGAGAATTTTTATGGTTGAAATTTAAGCCTCTATCGGGGTTTGGGGCTTTTTTTCAACAAAAATAAAGACGTATCCAAGGAAGGTATTGGTAAAAAAGTGACATCTCAGCCAAAATGCAGCCCGAACGCACGTTCGGGGGCTTGGAGGTCTATTTCGTAGAAACCAACGGGGGTAGTTTTTGTAAAATCTTTATAGTCTTTGGCCAAATGCTGGTAATCGTAATAGCCACTCAGAAGGGCGATACTGAGCCAATCTAAGTCAGGTTGGTTGTTTTTGAGGCGATAGGCACGGTCAAAACGAATGATTCGGTCGAACGTCTTGGGGCTTATGCCTGTGCGTTCTTCAAATTTACGAATAAACTGCCGCACACTCAAAGTACTCATCCGAGCCATGTCGTCGAGCCTGCCCAACGGTTTTTCACCAAGCATCAAATTGGCTACTTCATCAATGTTATGCTTGTCTTTGGCTTTGTTCAGGATGGCTTTTTCCAGGCAAAATTCAATGTGGTGCAGCATTTCGTCTATGTTATCGGTGCTGCATATCCGTTGATTTAATGCTATCAATTCCTTGCCAAAAACTGCTTCGGCATCATAGAAGTTGGTCACCAGTTCATGGGCTGGAATACCCGTGAGCCGATGCAAAGCACAGGGTTGGAAAACCACTTTGATTGTTAGAAAATCGTGCGAGCAATTACGGATAATGGTCTCATTATGCACCCCGCAAATAATACTTTTGGGGTATTGTATTTCTTTGGGTGAGTCTAAAAACGTAAAATACTGTGGGTCTTTGATATAAAAAGCCAAGCTATGCTCAGGCCGTGGAGCCAGTACCTTAGGTGGCGTATGTGCCGAAGCCTCAAAGTGCCAACTGATAATTTGGTACTTCCGAACGAATTCAGCTAACGAAGGTTTCGGCAAAAGGTTTTTGATGAGCATTTTATTTGCTTGCTGCGCTTAAAACTACTCAAAAATAGTACGTTAACACGGTTTTGTTTTGAAAAATTTATTAAGCGGTATTAGTTGCAAGGTGGCTTCACGCCTAAGCTTTCTCGAAGATTTTGCTTTTTTCAAACGTGCAATTCTTCCGAAAGAAATGTATTTTTGTAGAAAAACCACTGTTATGGTAGTTGATCACGCTCAAAAAATATGGTCTTCGCCCGATGCGCCCCAACAGATAGAGGCGTTGTATGAAGCATTGCAGGAAGAAAAAAAACGCCGCAACGACTTTCGGCAGTGGATTACCCCTGCCATCAAAGCGGAGTTTATCAATGGCGAAGTGGTGCTACATTCGCCCGTCAAGAAAAAGCATTTTAGCGTTACTGACTTGCTTTCGAGTCTGCTGAGTTTTTATGTCCGCTTTAAAAAACTGGGGCGAGTGGCTACCGAAAAAGCCATGATTGCCCTTACTCGCAATGACTACGAACCCGACTTGGTATTTTTCTCAAAAGAAAAATACGATACGTTTACCGAAGACCAAATGCTCTTTCCTGCGCCTGATTTTGTGGTAGAGATTTTGTCCAAGAAAACCGCAGCCCGAGACCGAGGTATCAAAAAGCAGGATTATGCAGCTCACGGCATTAGGGAGTACTGGATTATTGACCCCAACCGCCTGGAAATAGAACAATACATTCTGCTTTCACCTAACGACAAGCAATATACTCCCGCCAAATACTTTGGCCCTGACGACGACATCGAAAGCTACGTCATCGGAGGGTTTACCATCCCCGTCATGGCGATTTTTGACGAAGCCGTCAATGTAGAAACCTTGCAAAATATACTCGGCTAATGGAGGGCAATTGGTAAGAAGTGCTATACTGGGCCGTAGCGTTTTTCAATCCACATTGATCGTGTACCTGGCCTTGGTCGGCATCGGGCGGAAAAGGCTTGATGCGCAAATGAGCAGGTACGTTGTCGAGCCTAACGTGCAACACCATGAAATGCTTTACGTAAGGCCGCAAGGCAGGTTGAGGTGCTATATTAGGGAGATAAATCACTGCTATTCATTTGATTGAATCCTACGAAGAAAAATGGATAGGCTATAAACTTACGTAAAATCTCTGAATCCCAGTAGTCGCTCGGGCGATTGTTCGCAGGCTTGCAGGAGTGTATTGGGTGTTGTACCCGCAAATTGCTTGAAGTCTTTTACCAAATGTTGGTAGTCGTTGTAGCCCGTTTGAAGCGCAATACTCAGCCAATCGAGCGAGGGATTTTGGGTACGAAGCACATAGGCTTTATAAAAGCGATTGACCCGCACAAAATATTTGGGCGAAATACCCATTTGCTGTTTGAAGCGTCGCTGAAATTGGCTTATTGACAAACACGACTCTTTGGCAAATGTTTCTATGGAGTATTTATGGGGATATTGAAACATAAGTCGCCCTGCTTGGTCGAAAGGGTGTGTTAAAATAGGTTTCTTGGATATTCGCTGCCAAATATAATCATCAATGGTATCAATCACGTGTTGATAAGTAGGTGCATTGACCATTTGCTCATACACTCGGCCAATTTCAGGGCTGAGGATTGCTTCTGCATCTATCCAGCCATCCAAAAACTCCTCACTAATCGGCATTTGTAAGAATTTAGACAAACCATTGGGATGAAACTCCACCGAAAGCATGTATTGCGAGGCTTCTAAATGAAAATCATATCGTTTGGTTTGAGAACCAGTCACATTCATTTTAGGCAGTTTTTTACAATCGCCTGTTTCAAATTCATACGCCTTACATCCACCTTTTAAATAAAAAGCCATTGACTGTTGGGGGCGTACAGGAAAGGGCTTGACAAGGGCCGGTTGCGCCCTATCAAACTCCCAATGAAACAGCAAATACTGCTTAATGATGGACTGTAACCTCAGCGACGGCGCAAAGTATCGGAAAAACATGAATGATACGGTTTTAGAACTATTCCACTTTGATAATCGTAGCCTGTCGGCCTATCATAAACCATTCGTTGTTAGCGAATTTCCAAATATTGGTAAAACGGCGGGTCACGGTTTTTCCTGCATTTTGTTGATGCCCTACGGGTTTGGTGATTTCCTCGCCCATGACCATCGCAATATTTTCATTAAAAGTAACTTTTTCGATGTTTCTTACAAACGAACTGTACGCCAAATTACCCGTGCGGAGTTGCATTTTTGTGCCTTCTACTGTACCCACCCGATTAGCGGGGGTATTTACAACCATTTCGTTACTCCAAATTTTACCAAACAAGGTAGCCGAATCTCCACGCATAGTGGCTTCACGTTCCATGTTTTCAAGACGGCGGATTTCGGCCTCACGTGGGTCAGTTTGGGCGTAAATAATAATTGACGAAAAGAAAGTAACCGCTGCTGTGGCGATGAGTAGGATAAGTGCCTTTTTCATTTTTGGAGATTTGTAAAAGTGAACGAATGCACCAAAAGTAGGAGGCTTGCGATTTTCGTTAGTGGTAAAAATACCGCATTTTTTTCTGCCACATAGGCACATAAATATACAACATTTCTATTTTGTTCTATGCTCACATCGTTCATATAATATAAATATGCCTAAATAAATCGGGCTTCCAGCCTATCGTTAAGCTATAAACCATTCATTATTGGCATTTAGAAAATACCGATAATGAATGGTTTATGAAATAATTGAGAAAAGATACTTTAATATAGGCTTACAATATGTGTCCACCTGCCAGATGAAGAGATAGGTAAAGACACTGGCAATTTTGCAAAATTCTTATTGTCAGTCATCATACCTTCGCCTGTGGCTGAATTATAAAACAATACTTGCCCTGCACCTGCATTTACAATCTGATAACCCGCTGCCAAGGAAATGTCTTTGAGTTTAGAGAAAGGATTTTTGTTTTGAAAAATGGCAGCCTTTCCATTCGCAGGGTTATAAGCCAGCAAAGAACCGTCGCCTACATCAATCAAACGATAAAAATCTTTACCTAAGTTGATATTATTAGTTACGAGATTTTTGTCTTTGACACTGATTTCAACAGCTATACCAGTAGTAGGCGCATAAAACAGAAAAGTTTCCTTCGCTGTACCCAAAGCATTACTGATTACAGACTCACTACTAATGCTTGGGAAATTAAGTACTTTTTGCAGCAACATATCTTTAAAATAAAGCCCGTTGTTGGTTTTTCCAAGAAATAGAATAGAATTTGATCCTAAATAGGTAGCATTATACAAACCAGGCTCTATGATGAAGTCGTTGTTTTTGGTAAATGAGAGGTTGTCTGCTACGGTTACTTTACCTGTTTTTTCATCGTAAAAAAGCACTTGGGTCGTCCCAATGCCAACAATATCAGTCCAACCGTCGGCCAAGGTATTATTACTGATGGAAGCGAGCGTTTTATTATCTGTTATTTGGCTTGTGCCTTTGTTAGCATTATAAAACATCAACCTCACTTCTGGTTGTGCCACAATTTTGAAAGCCTTTGTGCTACCATCTTCTGCCGTAACGGTATAGCTAAGTGGCTTACTCATATCGACTTCGGTGTCAGACGCAGGCGAAATCGTTGCTTTGTCTGAAATACGAATGGTGGGTTTTAACTTTGTTGCATCAGTTCTAAAAGGAAGAGAAAAAGTAATCGTAGCTTGGTTGTTATCAACCGTAGCGGTTACTTTTGGATTAAGGGTGGCCAGTTCAAAAGTAACGATATCTTTGCTGCTACTTTTGGGAACCAGGTCGTCTTTTTTTGTCTCTTCACAAGCTACAAAAAATAAGACAATGAAAATAAAAATGAGTTTTTTCATGATAATAATTGTTAAATTTATTAGCACAAATTTGCAAATGGAGACTATGAATCATTGGTAAAAAAGGGACATTTTGCAAAACCTCTATTGAAGATAGCGACAGTTAATCAGGCGAAAATGCCTGAAATACAATAAGTTGTCAGGCTTGGGCTTGTTTCACTTCAACAATAACGGTGTTACAGTTCCAATAAGATATCGGCCAGTTTATTGGGCATTGAGAGAAAGGGAGAGTGGCTGCTGTCGAGTTTATAGATTTTCTCTGTCGGCACTCGTGTAGTAAGTGGAGTTTTATCAGAATCACGACTTTGGGTGCAAAGAATATAGTATTTAGGAATTTTGCCATAAATCCCATCGCTCACCTGCACAGGTGATCCCAAAACTGCCAAAGGCTCTTTTGAGAGATTGGCCAGCGCAAAATCTACATCTATTTGTGAGCAGTCGTGATAAAGTGAATTTTTGAGTAGGCTTGGATTCAAAGCCACGGTTTTGCCCATATCCTCAATCATAAATGCTGCCTCAAAAGGTGGATTTTTGGGCAGTGTCAACGCTGCTAACGACTGCACCGACTCTCCGTTTTTAGGCATAAAGGCATCAAGAAATACCAATTTGGCTACTTTCTCTGCTCCTAACACTTCTGCCGCTTGTGAGATAGGAATACCACCCATACTATGCCCTACCAAAATCACGTTTCCCGATTGGGTAGTGGCCGCTTCTACAATTTTTTTGGTGTAATCGCTAAGTCCTACATTGACAATAGGAGTTTTGTCGGCACCATGACCAGGTAGGTCTATGGCCAGCACTTTGTGTCCTTGGGCTTCGAGCAAGGGCGTAACGTACTTCCATGCCCAGACCCCGTGCCAAGCACCATGTACGAGAATGTAAGTATTCTTGGGCATAGCATCTTCTGATTTACAGTTAGATAAAAGCAACCCACCCACCCATAAGCAGGCAAACTGCAGACAAAGTCTTTTCATGGAAACAAAGGTTTTCGTGGAAAATCAAATTGACACCACAAAATTGCTTTGCCAAACCTAAAAAAATTGGTAAAAAAGGGACATTTTATCGGCTCTTATAGACCTCGTCAGCTATGCCTAGTACTCGTTCAGGGGAGCGACTTTCGAGCAAATGAAAGCCGATAGGTGTTTGGGCAGTAAATTCTAAGTAGTCTTTGGAAAGATGTTGGTAGTCGTAATAGCCCGTTTGGATAGCCACTTCGAGCCAATCCAAATGGGGCATTCGGTTGCGAAGATTATGGGCTTGCATAAATCGTACAATGCGGGTATAGTGGTGTGGGGTTATGCCTACTTGCATCGAAAATTTCCGCCGAAACTGTTTGATACTTAAACAAGCAGCATCTGCCAGCCAGTCGAGCGATATATTACCGCCCGATGCTAAAACAGATTGACTTACTTTATCAATTCTATCCGTTTGTGGATTTACTTTTTTGATTAAACAGATAATAAACTCATTAGCCAACGTAATCATTCGTCCGTAGTCATCTGCTGATTCCTGCAATTGTTCGTATAATTGCATAATCTCTCTCGGAAAAACCGATTCACCATCTAATGACTGATTGATAAGCTCAATGGCAGGTATTTTTAACAATTTATATAAGGCTGTTGGCTGAAAAACAATCTGAAAATTCAAGAAATCCTGTCCTGGAAAACGATTGACAACCTTGGTCTGTTGTCCTACGAGTTCAATTTGGGGGCAAGTTGATTTTTGTATTTTTCCAAAAAATTGAATGCAGTCGGGTTGTTTCAAAAAAAACATCAAGCAGTTTTCGGGGCGAGGCGCAAACGCCTTGAAAGGGAGTTGCTGATTTCTGTCAAAGACAAACCTCACTACCCGATACGTCTGTACATATTGGCGTAAGGCAAGTGGCGGAAGAAAGTCTCTGAGAATCATTTGATTAAAACTTTACGCCAATTTACATTTTAGCCATGTTTTTGTCAAGAAAATCTTATTTAACGGAGTTCGGTTGTTCTCTTGCTTATTAAGCAGTTTTGGTAGGAATGTTAATGAAGCTGTTTAAACTTTCAGGAAATGGCTAAAATAATTCCCGTTTAGTCGCTCTGTTTCGATTGAAAACAACTCGGTTATAATAACCGAAGCCACCTGTAAATAATTAGTACAATGTATTCACCCACCATTTACCAAAACTCTGCCACCAAGCCGAGTGGGAATTACCGCCCAAAAAACCCATAAAGAGGGCAACAGCTACATACAGACCCATTGGAAAGGCCGATTTTTTGTTTTTAATGTCCATAATCAACCATACAAGGCCTACGCCCGTGGTACATAGTATCAAGGGAATAAGTGCAAAAGGCAAGGGGATTTGTAAAAAAGCAAAAACAAATCTGCCAAGCCCAGGAGATAAAATGATTAGCCCTGTGCTTGCCATAAACCGTAAGTGATAGGCTACATTTTTCTTGTATATGATGGCCAAAGCATATATCAAACCGATAAAGAAAATATCAATAGTACCACCATTGGGGAAGTTGGCGATGGCATCAGCCTGAGGCATTGTTTTAATATTTCTCAGGTAACTTTCTTTGGCTACAAAAAATAAGGATAGCAAAAAAAGAGGCATAATTATATAGGAAAGTTTGCCAATGAGCCTGTGTAACTCATATTTTTTTGCCCGAATCAGATAGGCTTGTGCAATGAGCATCAGTATCCAAGCCATCGCCAACATACCATGCACATGATACACCCAAGCAAAGCCTTCAAACGTTGGAAAATGAATAAGATAGGTTTTGTAAAACCCGAGATTAGTGATGATAAAAATGGCTACAAAAAAGTAGAGAAGGCGGTTCTGTAATGTTTTTTCCATGATATGTTGTTTTATTTGAGTTGTTCAAAAAAAGTAGCAAAGTCAACCAATCGGCGGCTTTTAGTGTTTCTGATAAAAGACCTAAAGTCAGATTCTTGGCTTTATGCTTGGGCTACTGCCCAAAATCTTATCACCCCCAATGCTAAAAGGGATTGTATTTTTATAAGTTATTACCGACTTGCAATGAACAAATAAGGAGCTAATTGTCAAATAAATAAGGATGAAATTTATTTAACGGTTGAAAACCGATTAAGGCATACCACACCATTGCTTCGCTCTTATTT
>JBGAVQ010000197.1:0-10480 GCA_044228045.1 Spirosomataceae bacterium | reverse complement strand
ATATAAGTTGTAAGCAATTTCCATCGTACCAGCCTCTGCGCCGTTGTCTAAGGCAGTTAGGCACGACAGCATATCAAAATAGGTCAGTTCGTGTTCATACAGAAACTTACATACTTCCACCACTTGTTCGGTAGGGATAGTAATGGAAGTATGTAACGAACTGGCCTCTTCTTTTTGAATAACAGATTCACCGAAATGGCTGATTAGTAGGTTTTTAAGCTCAGGGAAAGTCATCTTTTTTAAGAAACAATCACAGCGTAGAGTTCCACATCGTCAAGCGTAATTTCGTCGCCACACATAATGACGAGGCGTTCAATCACGTTCCTAAGTTCACGCACATTACCTGTCCAGGGTAGTGATTTCATGTAGTCCATGGCATCGGGTAGTACTACTTTTGGTGCTTGGTTGTACTCAAAAGCCACATCGTTCAAAAATTTATTGACCAAAAGCGGGATATCCTCTCGGCGGTCTGACAGGGCAGGTACATGAATCGGGATTACGTTGAGCCGATGGTACAAATCTTCTCTAAAATTACCATCCTTAATTTCTCGGCTGAGGTCTTTGTTGGTAGCGGCAAACACCCGCACATTGATTTTGATTTCTTTGTCACCACCCACACGGGTTATTTTGCCTTCTTGTAAGGCTCGTAACACTTTGGCTTGTGCCGACAGGCTCATGTCGCCAATTTCGTCCAGAAACAAAGTACCTCCATCGGCTTGCTCAAACTTGCCGATGCGTTGCTTAATAGCCGAAGTGAACGCCCCCTTTTCGTGTCCAAATAGCTCACTTTCAATGAGTTCAGACGGAATAGCGGCGCAGTTTACTTCTACCAGCTGCATGTGTGCACGGCGGCTTTTTTGGTGTAGTTGCTTGGCTACCATTTCTTTACCCGATCCATTGGGGCCAGTGATGAGAACACGGGCTTCGGTAGGAGCTACTCGCTCAATGGTATCTTTTACTTTTTTAATAATAGCCGACTCACCAACAATATCATTGATTTTATAGACTTGTGTCGCTAAAATGGTGTTCTCCTTTACTAATTTTTTGGTATTGAGGGCATTGCGAACACTCACCAGCAAGCGATTAAGATCTGGTGGTTTGGTAATAAAGTCAAAAGCGCCTCGTTTGGTAGCTTCAACGGCATTTTCAACATTCCCAAAAGCTGAAATCATGATAAATTGGGCACTTACGCCTAATTCTCCTGCTTTGAGGAGTGTTTCGAGGCCATCCATTTTGGGCATTTTAATGTCGCAAAGCACTACATCAAAATCTTTGTTTTTCAGGGCATTAAGTCCTTCTTCACCGTCTTTTGCTTCTTCTACGGTATAGCCTTCATATTCAAGAATATCCCGAAGGGCATCTCGAATCGTTTTTTCATCGTCAACTAATAGTATTCTGGGCATTGAGTTGTACTGGAAGTTCAGGAGTTTACAAGTTCACAGGCTGGGTTTAGTTGGTCAATCACAATCAAGAAATTTGACAAACCAGTTTCTTGATTGTATTGTTGATATAAACCTTTTGCAAGGTAGTCAAAAAGCTGCAACTGCTTGAAAAGGAAGGAAAAATATATACTTTTTTTCAGAGATTTTCGTAAGTTGCATAACTACTTCAACGTTTATAATGACCACTTCTACTTTTTCTCACGAAACAAAATACTGGTTTTTGCGCAACCACAAGCTGTTTTCGGTACTTAACCGAGACGAAATGCAGGAAATTTGCCTGATTTCTAATTTTAAAACTGCTAAAAAAGGCGAAATTATTTACTTCTCGCACGATGACCTCCAGCGGGTTTACACCCTCAAAAAAGGCATTATTAAAATTGTAGAAACCAATGACGATGGCTCCGAAACCATCAAAGATGTGCTACAAGCAGGCGATTTGTTTGGACAAGTAACGCTTGACAGCCAAGAAATCAACGAGTTTGCTGTGGCCATGTCTGATTATGTTACGATATGCAGTTTCAAGATTGAGGATTTTGAGAGTGTTATCAGTAAAAATCCTGCTTTGGCTATTAGTTATACCAAATTGGTAGGTTTGCGCTTCAAGCGACTTCAAAACCGCTATGCCAATTTGGTGAGCAAAGACGTAAAAACTCGCCTGCGGATTTTTTTGAAAGAATGGGCTGCCAAAGAAAGTAACGGTGCTACAAAGGACATTGTCATCAAAAATTATTTGACCCATCAAGACATCGCCAGTCTCATTTGTTCTACTCGCCAAACAGTCACTCAGTTGCTTAATGACCTGAAAACGAGTGGGTTATTGGATTACACCCGCAACGAAATACTCATTGCCGACTTGACTAAATTGTGAGTTTGTGCCAAACGTCAGCAAGCCGACATTTGGATAGCGAGCAATCAGCTACCTTTGACTCATCAACCAACAACTTACTACCATGAAAAAAACATTAGTTTTTGTGATTGCTCTGGCTATTGGCGCAGTTTCGTGCGTGAAAAATGAAGAACTAACGCCTACTAACCAACAGCCTCCGGCCAATATAAATGTGCAGGACCCGCCCAAGGCATTGGGCGATTTTATGTCGAGTGCGCATCCTACCTCAGGAACGGTGAAGGTACTCGAAGACAGTAAAGACAAGAGTATTAAGTACTTGGTGTTTGAAAACTTTAAAACAGATGCAGGCCCTGATTTGAAGGTATATCTATCGGAAGATACCAAGGCAACGGGTTTTGTGGAAATAAGTAAGTTAGATAAAACTGGAAATTTTACCCTCACGATTCCTGCTTCTGCCAATCTCGACAAACAAAAACACGTACTCATCTGGTGCAAACAATTTTCGGTATTGTTTGGCTATGCCCAGCTTAAATAGTTTTGCTCATTGCGAAGATACAAGGCGTGAGAAAAGATAATTCTGGCAGTTCTCGTGTCTTGCTTCTCTAAAAATCACCTCACTTTTTAACTTCCCATGAAAAAACTGGTTATTTTAATGGTAGCCCTGCTACCCTTAGGGGCTTTTGCCCAAAAATCGTATCGTGCGGCTGATGTTGCACTGGCAGTGGGCGATGGGTTTTCGCCTGCTTTGTCTTATACCCACTTGTATGGAGTTGGGTCAAAAGGCAAGTTCAAAATAGGTTGGGGTGTTCGGCTTACATCCTTGTTTGCCTCAGATGTGCGGGCTCGCACGGCTCCGGCAAGTCTTACGTCGGGCAAGCAGAGTTTGGCAGCGTTGTTTTCAGAAGACATTGCGACTCAGATTGATACATTTAGACTGGATAAAGTAAGCATAAATGCACTCAACCTGAGCATTAATTTGCAGTATTCTGTTACGCCCAAGCTGGAACTTGGCTTTAATATTGATGCCATTGGCGTTACGTTTGGCGGTAAGCAAACGGGTACTTTTATTGCCAAACAAAGCGATGCTACGGGTAAATCAAACAACGGCAAAACCTTCTCGGCAAAACCAACGGTGTTTAACTTGCTCTTAGTCAGCGACTCCGACTATGGAAGCCTCAACTCAGAGCTGTACGGACGCTATTGGGTAAGCGACAAAATTGGCATTAGAGCTGGTCTAAGTTTTCAGTTTGCCGAATACACCACCGACAAGAAATTGGCCTTTGACAACGACCGTTTCAGAAGCAAAACCTTATTACCAATGGTGGCGGTTTCTTATAAGTTTTAAGACATTAACTTTCCACTATTCAACTATCTCTATGAAAAAAATCTTAATCTTATTGCTATGCGTAGGTATCATCAACGTAGAATCTTGGGCGCAGTCTTGGAAGCCAACGTCAGCTTCTGTAATTTTTAAAGTAAAAATGTTTGGAGTTATTGTCGAAGGTTCTTTTAAGGGCTTTGCGGGTACTGTGGTGTTTGATCCCAACAATTTGGCAAATTCCATGATGATGGCCAGTGTAGATGCTCGAACACTTGATACAGATAATAGTCTCAGAAACAAACATTTACGAGAAAAAGAAGACTTTTTTGATGTGGCCAAATACCCGTCTGTCAAGATGAAGTCGGTGAAGTTTGAGAAGAATGGCAATGGCTATTTCGGCTATTTTGACTTGACAATCAAGAAAACCACCAAAAATGTAAAAATACCGTTTACCTTTTCACAGAACGGTACAACTGCTACCTTTGCAGGTGCAGTGACCATCAACCGACGAGATTGGGATGTAGGAGGAGGCACACTCGGCATGAGCAACGATGCAACGGTCAGTATTGTAGTGAATGCCCAACCCCAACCACAATAGTTATGAATTTGCTTCAAACCACCAATATCGAAATCATTAACCAACTCATTGGCTTACTCAGGCAGTTACCAGCAGGCATTTACCACGAGCCGTTGAGGTCGCTTCATCAGCATTCGATAGGGCAACATACTCGGCATATTGTAGAGTTTTATCAGTGTTTGCTCAAGGGTTTGGCTGAGGGAGAGGTCAATTATGATGCTCGTGAGCGAAATTTGCGCATCGAAACCGACAAAAGTTATGCCTTGCAAGTGCTGGAGGATTCGATCGAGCAAATCACCCAACTGTGGGCTGACAAACCAATGATGTTGAAACAAGCTTTTGGTACAAGTGAAGTGCAACAAGTTTCTACCAGTTTTTTTCGTGAATTGACTTACCTCATTGAGCATACCATTCACCATTTGGCCATTATCAAAATTGGCTTGACCGAAACTTACCCAGATATTTGTTTGTCTGCTAATTTTGGATTAGCCCATTCTACTATTCAATACAGGGCTTCGCAACAGACCAGTGCGTAATTTGTTTTAAATAACGACCAACTGATAACCCTGAGCCGCTATTGTGGTGGGTTCTAATGATTATTATGTGTGTTTTGACCTACCTGCCGCTCCAATGCGAAGGATTTATTGTAACGCATAGCCGAGACGAGCACAGTGCTCGCCTCAAGGCACTACCACCACGACAATATCTTTTGCAGCAGCACTTGGTTATTTACCCCAAAGATGCTCAAGCAGGAGGCACTTGGATCGCCACTTCGCAAGAATTTACGCTTTGTTTGCTCAACGGTGCTTTTGAGAAACACCAATCTGCCCCTCCTTATCGGCAAAGCAGAGGGCTGGTGATTCCTGATTTTTTTGAATACAATTCAGTGTTTGATTTTGTGCAACACTATGATTTTAAGGGAATTGAGCCATTTACACTCATTGTGATAGATGCTGCCGGCAAGTACGAGCTGTCAGAAATACGCTGGGATGCTCATGACGTAACACTCACGATAAAAGACAATCGCTTGCCCCATATTTGGTCGTCGGCAACCTTGTATCCGCTCGCAGTTAGGCAAGAGCGGGAGCACTGGTTTGCTGATTGGTTCTTGAAAAACCCAGATTTTGAATCAGATGATATTTTGAATTTTCACTTGAATGGAGGTACCGGAGATGCCCACAACGACATGAAAATGAACCGAAATGGGCAGCTCTTAACCCAATGTATCACACAGATTCAGCGAGGTACTAATCACCGTTATACCATTACCTATCAAGATTTGCTGTCGGATGAGCAAAAGCGGTATTGTGTGTTTTAGTATGCTACGTGGGGATTCAATACAACATTTCTGATAATGAAGGTTCGCTTATTTTGCAAAGAAATGCCGATAGCTCACCTGCATCAACTCGCCAAAAGGTGTTGGCAAGATGCCACGCTTGCGCTGTTCTATACAGATATCGGCCAGAATCTTCCAATGACGAGCCAAGTCTCGATAGGCTTGCCAAAGGCCAAATGAAGGGTCGTAGATATGCCCAGGTTCTGAACTCGCCCCGTTAAGCTCCATAATGCGGATGTTGGTTCCTGCATACAAGTCTTCATAACTTTTGACTCGCATATCAAACCGACCATAATGAAAATCAGGCATTTGAGAGGCTATCTGGTCAAAAACCTGATTTAGTTTTGGGTTAATTAAGTGGTTGGCATTCAAGAATTTAGTACCTCTGCAATGGTTGCCAATTGGCTCCAGTAGTCTGGTTTCTCCTATTGGCACAACCATCTGCATACCTTTACCTAAGCGTTTGTGCATGGTATCAAGTTGAAATCGGGCACGGGTATTTTGTTGCATCAATTCCTTAACGGTTGATTTGCCATCGCCAGTTACCGTCAGAAATTCTTTGAGGGTTACGGAACTTACTTTTCCACATTTTTGACCTGGAATACGATTGTACAACACGCCCAATTCAATGTCAAAATCAACATATTCTTGCACAATTAAGTCGGCAGGGCTACGCTCTACGTAGTGGGTAAGTACTTGCTCATCAGTGATTTTCTCTACCTCAAAGCCTCGTTCGCCTACGTTGGGTTTTATAATAATCGGGAACTTAAGGTTGGCCGCTCGAAGTGAGTGAAGAATGACCCGAACGTCTGTTCCATTTTTAAAAAACAAGGTTTGAGGCTTGTATTGAGCAGGGATGTGGTCGAGTATATTGATTTTGCTTTCACCAAAAAAACCGCCTTGTTCAATAAACGGATTGGCCGAAGTAAAGTAAGCAAATGAGCGAGTACGAATGGCCTGATAAAGCCAATAAGGAAGCATAGGAAGATAAAAAGCCCACCAAGTCCAGTATTCGTAATTGAAAAGTTTAATAACAAAAAGCGGTGTTCTCATCGGAAAAGGGTACAGTTTACAATTCAACAGTTCATAGTTCACAAGGTTTATTTGACTCAGAGGCTAATCATTTTAACGCCAGACTTTTAAAATGGGATAGCTTGTTGAACAATAAACTATCGAACCGTGAACCATTGAGCTGTAAACCATCAAGGTTGATTACGCAGCCACCCTGCTGTAAACTGTTGAACTGTAAACAGGTTTTGACAATTATACAAAATCACTCACAAATGGAATGGTATTGCGACGCAAAAATGCAACAATACCACAACAAATAAGTGTAATAATTGCCAAAAAGAACAAATAGCCGCCATCGCCTTGCACCTCGATACCCAGCACCGCCAAGTGCGAAACAATGGCACCAGCCATAATACCAAGACCAAGTACAGCACCAATGCCTGCCCAACGACCAGATAGCAACAAAAGCGCAGCAATGAGCTCCGAAACCCCCGCCCCAATACGCCCCCACGGCTCGATGCCCAATGTGGAGAAAATATAGACACTTTCGGGAGCCGCCGTGAATTTAAAAAACAGTGTTTGAAGCATAATGAGGGCAGCAATAACCTGTGCTACCCAAGCGAGGATGTTTTGTGATTTTTTCATTGATTGTGGATTGTTAAGAGGTTTTAGATTAACCGAAAATTTGGTCTGGATTCAAGAGAAAGAACAATTTACCGAAACAATTTTTGCCAGTTGCTATCTCCTTGTTTTTTGAGGGTTGCTTCGTTTTTGTTCCAGCTTTTGAGGGTATTATTGGGCCAAGTATTGTAAAAAAGATATAGTTTACCGTCAAGAATCTTGTAGGTTTCGGCATCTACTTCTACTTTTTTGCCGTAGTCGCCCATGGCAAAGGCGCACCAGCCACCATATTGGGGTTCGTATTTTTCGGGTGATTTCTTGAAAGTTGCTAAGTTAGCGGCATTAACAAACTGATATTTTACGCCTTGATGGGTAAAGGTAAATTCGGGCTTGCCTTCTTGGGGGGTGTTTAAGAAATAACTGACGGCATCGTAACCTTGCAAGGCCACGCCGTTTGATAAGAAAAAATGTTTTTGACCGAGTGTTGCTTGTTGCCCATAACCAGACAACGAGAGAAGAAACAAGAAAACAACTAATTTTTTCATGACAGTTTTGAGTTTTGACAAAAAGTGTATGCCTTTGTGAATTAACAATACAAAAGTAGAGGAGGGTCAAAAAACAAAATGTCGGGCAAATGACAGAAACAGAAAGTTAGGCCAAAATCTTTACTAACTGAATGATACCAATCAAAATAAGAACCCCGCCAATTGCCCTATTGAAGCGGTTTCCTTGCAAGCGTTGAAAAACTCGTTCTCGGTAACGATTGGCTAAGTGAGCAAACAAGAATAAAATACCAAAAGCTCCTACACTCGTACCTAACAAGAAGGCGATTTGGTGGGTTACATTATTGATTTTAAGAAATTCATAATTCTGAAAATTCAATAGTATTACTGTCCAGAATGCAATGAGTTGGGGGTTTAGCAAGGCTAAGGTAATGCCTTGGATGAATGAAACTTTATGAGATTTTTGCGGTGAGTTTTGCTGTAAAGTAGTTGTTTTTTTTAGCAAAAGACTTATGCCTGCTATCCATAAAACAGGAATAATACCCCATTGTAATACTTGAAACGTGATGGGATGTTCCTCAAAAAACATTACGCCATGTAGTGCCAAAAAGCCGTAAAGGACTTCAGGCAAACAACCTCCGCACGCAAGCCAAAGCCCTGTGCGGAGGTTGTTTTGAATGGTTGCCCGAATCACCGCTAAGTTCACGGGGCCTAACTGAAGAGAACCAGCGAAGCTGATAATGCAAGTAGCAAAAAAAATAAAAAAGAATTTCATAAATTCCCCTCCTCGGAGGGGCCGGGTTGGGTCTGGGTGGGTAGGTTGGTATTAGTTATCTCTTTGTTTTGAAACCTCCCTACTAATTCATCTTTATAATGAATAATCCAAAGTTCAATTTCTTCTAAAACCCAAGGCATTTTCTTTTTTACATCCAAATCATCAAATCGTAAAAACCTCACGCCAAAATCTTCCATACGTTTTTGGCGATATTCATCATATTCAATTGCTTCAGCTGAATAATGACTTTGCCCATCTATTTCAATGGCCAACATTAAGTCTTTGCAGTAAAAGTCAACGATAAATTCATCAATCGGTCTTTGGCGGTCAAAATCAAAACCTTGCATTTGCCCATTCTTCAATTCTTGCCAGAGTAATACTTCTGATAAGGTCATATTTTGCCTTAACTGGCTGGCTAACGCCTTAAGCTTTGGGTTGTAAGGTATAATTTTCCTTTGCATCTTATGAGTTATATGGCATTTACCCACCCCTACCCCTCCGAGGAGGGGAGTTTTTGATTCCCCTCCTCGGAGGGGCAGGGGTGGGTCTGGGTGACTAAAATCAACAAATCACTTCTCCCCAGCACCAATTTTTCCACCTTTTTCTGCCGAAGCAGGCGTATTTTTTACAAATTTGTCTAACCAGCTATTCATTTCGGCCATGGTGTGCAAGATTGACTCTTTGGCGGCGTAGCCGTGGCTTTCGTGAGGCAACAACACAAACCGCACTGTGGCTCCCATGCCTTTGAGTGCATTGTAGTATCGTTCCGATTGAATCGGGAAAGTACCCGTATTATTATCGGCTTCGCCATGCACGAGCAAAAGTGGCGTTTTCATTTTGTCGGCATTCATAAACGGCGACATTTTGTTGTACACATCAGGGGCTTGCCAGTAAGTACGTTGTTCGTTTTGGAAACCAAAGGGAGTGAGCGTACGGTTGTAAGCGCCAGAACGTGCAATGCCTGCTTTGAACAAGTTGCTGTTAGAGAGTAAGTTGGCGGTCATAAAGGCGCCGTAGGAGTGTCCACCCACACCGACGCGATTGGCATCAACGACGCCCAGACGCACGCCTTCGTCGATAGCCGCTTTGGCACTAGCCACGAGTTGTTCTACGTAGGTGTCGTTTGGTTCTTTGTCGCCTTCACCCACGATTGGAATGGAAGCATTTTCGAGAACGGCATAGCCCATCGTGGCAAAAGCGGCACCCGTCCAGTAACTGATGCGGTTAAATTGGTACGGTGAACCACTTACTTGACCCGCAGCAGCAGCGCTTTTAAACTCGGCAGGGTAAGCCCATAGAAACGAAGGAAGCGGCCCATCTTCTTTTTTGTAGCCGGGAGGCAAAAGTAACGTAGCCGTCAAATCCACGCCATCGGAGCGCTTGTAGCGAAGTTGTTGTTTCTGAATACCTTTCCATTGCGGGTAAGGATGCGGGAAAAACGTCACTTGCGTAAGTGCGGGTTCAGCGGGCTTTTTGCCTTTTTTAGGTGCAGGGTTTAGGTTACGGATGAAATAGTTTGGTTGTTCCTCTTGTGATTCACGTGAGGTGAGAATCAACCCTTTTTCGGCGTTTAAAATACTGATAGGACGCTCAAAATAAGGGGCTTCCGAACGCCAAAGACGCTTGGTTTGCTTGGTAGTCAAGTTGAATACATCCACAACAGGACGGTCACCTTCGGGCGAAGCACCTTGGCCTGTGAGGTAAATGTCGTTGGTAGGGGTAATGTCCAACACTCTTTCGCCGTATTGGTTTTTCTTCAATTCTGGCGAACCAGGGTTATTATAACGGTCTTCCGAAGAACGGTCGAACAAAACAACAGGATTGGCAGGACTGCTTGGATTTACCAATTTGGTAATGGTTTTACGGGTGGCATACCAGCGTTCTGAGAAAAGTGCTGTTTGGGCATTTCCCCACGTCACGCCCCCAAAACGGAAAGCTGCCGCATAAATTTCTTTAGGTTCGCCCGTAAATGGCGCATCTGAGGTCAAAACTACGTCACGGATAGCGATTTTCTTTTTAGGGTCGCCACCGTCGCGTGCCTCTACCC
>JBGAVQ010000196.1:0-10493 GCA_044228045.1 Spirosomataceae bacterium | reverse complement strand
GATTCTGAAAATTATTTTATCACCGAGTACATCTTGACTATCAAAAATAGCAGAGACAAATTCGACAAAAAACAACGAACCGCTACCAAACTCTTACAAAAAGGAGGAGCCGAAGTTTTGAAAGCCATTCGGCAGGCGTTGTAATCATTATTCTCGCTTTGCCCTGCTTTTCCATCGTTCTGCCCAATAATTGTGTTAAGTTTTAGGAAAGAACTTTATATTCGACTCATCAAACCCTATATACGATGATGCGAAAAATCGTTTTACTAACACTAATGATAGGCGCACTTGTTCTATCGTCCTTCATAAAACCTACCCAAATTGGGAGTTCGCCTCTTTTCGGAGTTTTTGTGGCCAGCAGCCCCTGTGGTGGGCTTCCCCGAGGGCTACTTAACTTGCCAGAAAATGCTGACTGTGAACTGATTCGGTGGAAACTCATGCTTCATTATGACCCTTCTACAAATGCGCCAACAAGTTATCACCTTACCTGCATGTATGGACAATACCTCAATGGCACATCAGGACTTATTGGCGGCGGAACGAAGGTTGAGTTTCAGGGGAAGTGGGCAATGGCAAAAGGTTCTCAAAACGACCCGAATGCGGTGGTTTATCAATTAGATGTTGCGAAGCCTCAAATGCAATTGTCTTTTCAAAAAATAGACGGTAATCTGCTGCATTTGCTTGATTCTGATAAGCGACTGATGATAGGCAACTCGGGTGAAAGCTACACTTTTAATAGAAGTAAAGATGAAAACTAAGCAATTATTTCTAAGTCTTTTTACCATTATGAGCTTTCTCTTTTGGTCTGCAAAAGAGGCTAACGCTCAAACAAACGCTACTGCTTCCTTAGTTGGGCGGTTTGATGGCCGAACGCCCTGTCAGGAAATAGCACACTTGATAAACCACGAGGTGAGCCAAGACTGTTTCAAGTCAAAATGGAGCATTAGCTTGTATCAAGACCCTGTTACCAAAACACCCACCACGTATGCAATAGCAAGCACATTTCACCGAAAAAAGGCTCGTGAAGGCACATGGAGCATTCAAAAAGGCATCGCTGCCAACCCCAATGCCATTGTTTATCAATTAGATACAGACAATCCACAAGAAACTATCTACCTGATGAAAGCCGATGAGAATATCTTGTATTTTTTGGATAGGGACAAAAACCTACTGGTTGGCAATCAACTTTCCAGCTATACACTCAACCGACATATCAATCCATAAACCGCATAATATCATGAAAACACAACGCCTTTCCATCGTCTTGTTTGCACTCAATTTAGTGATTTTGTTCTTGGTATCGGCCAAACCACAGCAGCAAACGTTTCAGAAAATTACCGTGCAGGAATTTGAGCTTGTTGATAAAAATGGGCAAGTAAGGGCCAACATCGTAGCCTACCCCGAGGGTGAAGTAGTGCTACGCCTGAAAGACACGAAAGGCAACATTCGGGTCAAAATCGGTGCCAATGACGACGGTTCGGGCTTGGTAATGCTCAACAACGCTACCGACGTAGGCATTCACGCCTTAGCAAAAGCCAAAGGGTCGTCTGTATCAGTAGTGAATCCTGATGGCAAGAAGCAAGAAGTGAAGCCATAGGATAGGTAACCAATAAACACCATTGGCAAGGTTCTGAGCCTTGCCAATGGTGATTATTAGTTTGGTACTTGCCGAGTCTAAGATGGGTAGCCCAAACATTTTGCTTAATTTTGAATCTTTATTGCCCTGCGAAACATGTAGGACTTCCGCTTGATGGGTCAGGTCAAGTCTGACTGCAGGTCTGGGCGACCCCGTCTGACTCGCAACCTAAAAAGCAGCCTCACTGAGCGGGTCAGATGTTCCATCTCAGCTACTTCATCTTAGATGCTCCATCAGACCTCTTAGGCGGCGAAAGGCCTAAGGAAATTAAAAGAACCACAAAAAGAATTAAAAATCTTGATAATTTTAAGGGTCTGATTTACTTTCATCTCGGTAAGTTAAACCCAGCAACCCATTAAAAATGGCCAAGAATCTTTTTTTATGTTTTATAGTACTATTTTCAACTATCTCAGGTCATGCACAGACCTATAATCATACTTCGGTTTGGTCAAGATTATTACTCAGCAAGGAGGTTGGGAAATTTATTTTTACAGGAGATGTAGCTTATCGTCGGCAGAATGATTTTCATCAATCAAAAATTAATTTTTTAGCCAAGCCCCTTCTTGATGCTCAGCGATTAACGATTGGGTATCGTCATAAAAATTGGTTATTTAGTTTTGCGGCTTCAAGATGGCACGCCTATCAGATTTTAGGAAAAGAGGCAGATTTTGAGAAAAATCCTACTATTGAATGGCGATTCACGCCGGGTATTGAATACTTCAAGAAAATTAATAAAGGTACTTTTCAATGGCGAACGCAGTACGAATATCGGTCATATATAGATAGGACTACGGGACGATTCCGACAAAGATTTCAGTATCGGCAACCTATTTCCGAGGTCAATAGTTTGGTGTTTTTAGAAGAATTTTTGTTTGGTGCTGCACCTAATTCAACCAAAAAATACGAACAAAATCAGCTTGGGGTTACGTTTAATCATAATTTTACTAAACACTTAGAGTCTGAATTGGGCTATCGTTATATTTTCAGAAGAAGACGAACTTCTGATGAAATTGACAATGAAAACGCTCTGGTAATAGGCTTAATGCTTCGCTTGTAAACAAGCTTCTATCTTCTGCCCGCAGTGTTCCGAAGGGCACCCGCTCGCCCCAATCTCTGCTTCGGTCGCAAGCGGTGTAGCGTCTCTGACGCTGTTTTATGCGTTGGAAACGCTATGCCGTTTACACCCCGAAAACATTTCGGGGCAAGCGGGAGCTGGGGTAAATGAAAAACAGTTTCTTTGGATACAGCTAACCCCACTTGCACCCCAACCGCTGCTTGGGGTACAAGTATTATAGCGTCTCTGACGTTGTCTTATGCGTTTGAAACGCTACACCATCCACACCCCGAAAATATTTTGGGGAGAGTAGGGGGGCTTATTGCATTATTTGGGCAATAGAACCGATAACTAATAGGATAAAAGAAATGAGTAAAAACTTATTAACTTGTTCTTTGTCTATGATTGTTTTCAAAATATATCCACCATAGCCAATTATCATAGCATATTGTAATGAGAATGAGCTTATTACAGCAATACACATTAAGGCTAAAATGATTTTGTCAATTATGGTATAGCTATCCCAAATTGTGGTGTCTTTGTAGAAAAGGCGAATCATGCCAGGAGGCATGAGCCAAAGCCCAACCCAAACGAGAGCCGAAGATGTAGCTACTACTGGAACAAATTTGATTAAAGGAACCAAGGCGAAACAGCATAATAAAAAGAAACCACAAACAATTGCTGTTAAACCAGTTCGTCCTCCCTCCTTAATTCCAACGCTACTTTCAACAAAAGTGGTTACACTACTTGTACCTATCACTGGGCTTAATAACGCTGCAACCCCATCTACCATTAAACCATCACTTATTTTTGCATCTTCTGAACCTTTGACTTGAAAAATGTTGGTATTTACCGTTAATCCGATAATTTTTGCAACGCTGCCAAAAAAATCAACCAAAAATAAAATTAGAATGGGTGCCCATGCTTGGGGGTCAAGAATAACATTTAAACCCTGAATAAATTGACCCGTCGCTGAAAGCATATCCGTTGAAAATGATGCAGGCTTAGAATCATCAGTAATTCCAACGACATTACAATAAATGGCCATTGCGATTATACTGATTAAAATTGAACCTTTAAATTTGATTACTTTATCAAGGACAATAATGAGCAAAAGTCCAATGTATAGACAAATTGCGGCTTTACTTGTAAAATCTCCAAGCCCTGATGGGGTTGCACCATTAAAAGATACAATATTGGAAAGTTTTAGTCCAATCATTACAATGAACATACCTACAGCCGCTGCTAAATTATGTTTCATCTTATCTGGAATACTATCAACCAATTTGGCTCTTAATCCAAGCCAAGTAAGAATGAAAAAGATAGTTGTTGAATAAAAGACAATAGCAAGCCCTTGCTGCCAAGTGAACCCTAAAACTGCAACAACATAAAATGCTACATAAGCATCCATTTCAAGCCCAGGTGCAAGTGCAAAGGGAAGATTAGCTTTGTAACCCATCCACATTGTCATGATACCAGAAACTAAAACAGTTGCAAAGAAGACCGCACTTCTGTTAATTCCACCTTCCGATAAAATAGCAGGATTTACAACTACAATATAGGCTAAACTCATAAAAGTAGAAAGACCTGCCAAGAATTCAATAGAGATAGAACTGCCTCGTTCTTTGATTTTAAAGTAGGCTTCAATTTGATTTTTCATTACTCTTCTGTTTTGATTAAATGTTACTTGTTGCTTCTATTGTCAATATTTTTTTGTAAAAAACTACCTGTAATCAAGCCACCAAGACTGAATAAAACTTTTTCAATGCTTCCTTTTTTTGCTTCTTCTATTTCCACAATCATGTAGTATGCTAACACAGAAATGAATACAACAAGTAAAATGAGTGCAGGAATACTAATGCCTGCTGAATTGCAGGTCTCTACAAAAGATTGTGCGAAATTCGGAGGTATAGACAGATAGACACTAAAAACAATAGGAAAAAGTAAAATGAAGCAAATAGGCAATTCATTTTTTATGAAGTCCCATTTATTTGTGTCGATGGGGGTCTGTTCTTCGAATAACAGGACAAAATGTATCGCTAAATAAAGTATTGTTATGAGAGTGAAAAATTGAGATATTACTTTAAATACAGGTAGATATTTACTATTTCTTATATCGTTCATGGTATTAAAAATCGAGGCGTTGTTATGTAAGTTATAATTTTCCACAGTAAACATTAATTAAGCTGATTTTGCTGGATAAAGCATTGAAAATCAACTACGTTTAATAAGGAAGATAATTTTTTTGAAAATTCTTCATAAATAATTACACTCCGTTCCCGAAAAACATATAACTTTATAGCCACACGCTATAATTTATTAAAATGACCGATATTATGGTTACCTACGGCAGTAAAATTAGAAAATACCGCACCGAAAAGGGTTATACGCAAGAGTTTATGGCAAATCAGTTAGGCATTTCACAAAATGCGTATCATAAAATTGAAAGTGGGCAAACCCAAGTAAAAGCCCAAACCCTCGAACAAATTGCCGATGTGTTGGAAGTTGATAGAACGAAGCTATTAAACGGTGAAGGAGGAAAGTACAAGGTCAGACAAAGTAACCATGACCAATCAACTGGTCATTTAGATATACATGAAGAAGAATCCTTTATAGAAGAACGCAAAGTCTGGCAAGCCTTAGAAAAAAGCCTTCGAGAAACCATTGAGAGCCAAAAGCAACTGATTGAAATGTTGCAAAAACGATAAAAGTCGTTTTTCACCGCTTTTGTAGAAATAGTAAAATCCCGTTATCTTCGTGTCAAATCGCTTTAACATGGTAACGTACCGTCCTTTTGATGAAATAGTAGATTTTATTACTTCGTTCCCACACCCCCAAGAAGTGTTGGCCTATCAACCTTCGCCTACTACTCTTCAGCGCTTAGAAGAATTGGTTGAAAAGAAGCAAAATGACCAATTGAACGAAGAAGAAGCACATGAGTTAGAACAATTTCTACTCATAGAGCATCTCATGCGTCTTGCAAAAAGTAGAGCCAGAAAACGCTTGGCTGCATGAGTCGTTATATTCCCGAATCGTTGAGGCAATTTGTTACTCAACGGGCTGAGTACCGCTGCGAATATTGCCATAGCACGTCTGATGAGGTGTTTTTCCCTTTCCAAATTGACCATATTATTAGCCTAAAACACGGCGGCAGCACTACTGCTGATAATCTTGCTTATGCCTGTTTTGTTTGTAATAATGCCAAAGGAAGTGACATCGGAACTATTTTGTTTCCAGACAATAGGTTTACACGCCTATTTAATCCCAGAACAGACAAATGGCATGAGCATTTTGTAGTAGAAAATGGTGTGTTTTATTCTGACACCTTAATTGGAAAAGCAACAATCAAAGTGCTTAACCTCAATGATATAGAGCGAATCATAGAACGAGTCGAACAATAAGCGATAACTCAAAAGTAGCATTGACACAGCATAGTTATGATGTAGTCCCTAACATCCTACCTACAATACAATCGCCTTCTCCACCGCAGCTTTCATTTTAGCAAGCCCAGTTTTGGCGGCATCGAGGGCGTTCATTTTCCAATATTCTTTATTAAAAAGCTCCAACGACAACACAATCGGCGTGTTTTTGGCGTGGAGGTCTTTCAAAATTTGGCTGAGTGGCGCCACGCCATCGCCCGGAAACACCCGATAGCTGTCATTGATAGTACCAATGGCTGGCTCGGCGGGGTAGTCGTTCATGTGGAAAATGGGGAGCATGGAGCCACTGATTTTTTGAAGCCCATTGAATGGCGACCGTCCATTGTAAAGATGAAATACGTCAGCCAAAATACAGGCTTTCGGATGCCCGCTTTCTAAGGCCACATACACCACTTCGCTCAGGTGATGCAGGTTGGCCGAAAACCCCCACAACTCCAGCACAGGCAACACGCCCGACTGGTCACCTACCTCTAAGAGCTTAGCATAGCGAACGGCGGCCTCTTGCAGATTTAGACCTGCCGTTGCCGTTGCCCCAACGGGCGGGGCGGCTATGCGCTTACAGCCAATTTCGGCCAACATTCCCATTTCTCGCTTGTTTTGTTCAAGGGCTTTGGCTCGTTCGGCAGCGTCATCCACAATCCATTTTGAAAAGCCAATGGCATCTTCGATGGTCAGCCCCAAATCAGCGGCCTTTTTACGCACATCGCTAAGTTTGCCGCCTTTTTCTAAAAACTTTTCCACCGTGCTTATCCACACCTCAATGCCCGTATAGCCTGCTTTGGCGGCGGTTTCGAGTTCGCCCATCAGTCCAAGGTTTTGGTCTCGAATGGTGCTGGTATTAAGGCAAAATGTAAATTGATGACGATTCTTGGGCGGGTTTGCTATTAGTTCGGAGGTTTCTATGGTTAGGCCAGCGCCAACGGTAAGAGAACCTTTAAGGAAATTTCTACGAGAGGGATAATTTGACAGCATGGTGATTGGTGATAGCGGTTGGGGGCGAAAGTTAAATATTATTCCCAACTATACGAAATTGTACATTCTCTACTATTCGTCACTCAATCTCATCGTCCTGCCCTTTTTTACTTCCCTTTTTTAGAGAACGAGCATAGCTTTGGCTCAACATTAAACCATATAAAAGCCATGAAAAATCTATTAAAATCAATCGTCATACTAATGTTCCCCCTCTGGGGCGGTCAGTCGTTACTGTTAGGGGGCTTCTCTTCCTACGCCCACCCCGGCATCGGAATCGTCAGCGATTCAAAGGGTTATGTTTATTACACCGATCTGAAACAAGTTTGGCAAGTGTCGCCAGATGGGAAGAACAAAAAAGTGGTCGTGTCGGGCGTACACACGCATGAGTTGGCAATAGACAAAGACGATAACCTCTATGGCGAACATCTTTGGTACGAAGGCGAAAAAACAGACAAATGGGGGCATTATGTTTGGAAACGTAGCCCCGATGGTAAGGTCAGCAAAGTGATTCCACCTACGGAGGGCTTCTTGCAAAAGTATAGCTTTGTGCGTGACCGTCAGGGTAATATGTACGAAGTAGAGCGAGGAGACGTTTGCCATTTTTGGCGTAACGCCCCAGATGGACGGCGAGAGAGGATTTTTTCAGGCAAATTCCACGACATCCATTGGCAATATGCTTCGGCTAACGGCACACTTTTTTTTGTGGATGACAACGACCTCTACAAAATCACACCCGAACGTAAATTGGTGCTGGTAGCAAAGGATTTAGACGACGAAAAACAAGGTTTACACTTACTCAATGGCGGACACAACCACAATATTTATGGCATTTGGGAAGACAAAAACGCTAATCTGTATGTGGCGGTGTGGGATAAGCAACAGGTACGTCGCATTGCCGCAGACGGTAGCCTAAAAGTAGTTTGGGAATTGCCGCTAAACAAACACCCAGTGGGCGGTTTGTTTGATAACCAAGGTAATCTTTGGCTTATGGAATATGCCATGCCAATGAACACAACACAGATCAAGAAGATTACAGCAAAAGAACTGGCTGATTTTCAAGCCTTTGTGCCTCCGAGCGATAGCGGTTCGTTTCCATATCTGCCCATGCTTTTATTGGGTATGGCAGGAGGAGTGTTTTGGTGGATACAAAAAAAACGTGCCTTACAACTGGTGACCTTCGTTGTTTTGGTGGGGTTTCCTCTTAGCAACTTCGCTTACTTTTGGGGCTTGGGGGTTGGCAGCAAATGCCCAGCTTTTGACCCCACGCATGTAACAGGACTGGACGCTGGCACAAAAACGTGTCCGATGTGTAAGTATGGTGTGCGTACCGAAGGACTTTTGGTATGGCTAAATGAGGACGTACAAAAGTCTGAAAAACTGTTGAAATTCCTTGAAAATGAATACCTTACCGCCGGGAACGGAGATAGAAAAGTATTTGTAATGTACATGAATCCCGATGGAAAAACAGATGCTGACCTCAAAAAATCGCTGGGTACTTTGGCCGAGAAACTTAAATTGAAAAACATAGCCTTGACCTTTGTGCCGTCGCCTACCGACGATGAAACATCGAAGCTGTACTGCCTTAATCCACGAAATAAAAACACTATTTTCGCCTATCGTAAGCGAGTTGTAATGAGCCGAATAGAGAATTTTGAAGCCACAGATGAGAATTTGAAGAAATTAGTGGCGTTTTAACCTAACCGATTAGCGATTCCATCACTTAGAGTGATGGAATCGCTAAAAATCTGAATACATTCATGTTCTCCGAAAAAAGCATCCGCTACTACCTCATTCCCCTCTATTGGGTAATGGTAACTATTGCCATGACTGGTCAGGAGTGGTTTTTTAGTAAATCGTTAGACTGGACCCCCACACTCATCTACAAAGTTAAGTGGTTGCTGTATATCCCTTTTACATTTGTGGTATTTTGGCTTAGTGAACAATTCCCATTCCAGAAACCAAGGCTACTCAAACACATTTTTTATCATGTGATTTTTTCCAAAATATTGAGCTTTCTACATGTATTGGTGTTTTCGGGCTTGGTTACAGTGCTTTGGCGGCTCTTTATTGGCGAAAAATTGTTTGTAGATGTACTCGAAAAAAACATTGCTTATTCGTTTATCAACGAACTCCTCAACTATTGGGTGTTATTGGGTGTTCATAAAGCCCTGGGTATCTTCAAAGCCTACCAGCAAGCTCAGCTTGATAAAGCCAAACTCGAAAAACAGCTTTCAGATGCCAAACTAAGTTTTTTGAAAATGCAGTTGCAGCCGCACTTCCTGTTCAATACACACCACAACATCATCGGGCTGATGCAGCAAGGGGAGATTCCGAAGGCTACGCAGATGCTGATGAAACTCAGCGACTTACTGCGACTTAGCTTGCAAACTTCACCCGAAAGTCAAGTGTCACTTCGGCAAGAAATTGAATTATTGACCTTGTATTTAGACATCCTGAAAATCCGCTTTGGCGAGCGATTAAATGTACAGATTAAGATACCTGCCGAATTATCCGAAGCCCGTGTGCCGCCGATGTTGTTGCAGCCCATTGTAGAAAATGCCGTAAAATACGGCATCGAACCCTTTGCCAAGCAGGGTCAAATCAGCATCGAAGCCACGCAGGTAGGCGAGCGATTGCGCTTGTGTGTACGAGACAACGGCGTGAAGGTAGATGCTGTCAACTTTCAGTTTGGCGTAGGTCTCACCAACACCCTCAATCGTTTAGAAAGCTTGTATCAAAGCAATTATCTGCTTGATATTCAAGGAAATGAGGGTGATATTGGCGTTTGTGTAATCGTAGAAATTCCGACAACCTACAACAATTTCCCCTTCGGGGGGCAGGGGGCCTTATGAAAATCATCATCGCCGACGACGAACCTATTGCACGAGATTTGCTGCTGCACTTTTTGCGAAGCCATGCCGAGGCCGAAGTTGTAGCTGTGTGCGCCAATGGCCAAGAGGCCCTAACGGCTATTCATCAGCACCAACCCGATTTGGTGCTGTTAGATATTCAAATGCCCGAACTCAATGGTCTCGAATTGGCCAGAATCCTGCCCGAAAAGCACCCGCCCATTGTGATTTTCGTCACGGCATTTGACCATTACGCCCTGCAAGCCTTTGAAGCCAATGCCATTGACTATTTATTAAAACCCTTTGATGCCGAGCGTTTTGACAAAACTTTCCGAAAGGCTGTGCAACAATGGGAACTGCTTCGTAATCAGGATATTAGTAGTTCGTTAGAGCGATATAAAGTTATTTTCGAGCAATTGACACCCATCAAGGAATTTGCCGAATTGCTTACCGTGCGAGACGGCGGGCGCATTCAATTGGTGCGAGTAGCAGAGCTTACCCACCTCCAAGCCGATGGCAACTATGTGGAGCTGCATACCGAA
>JBGAVQ010000003.1:0-62419 GCA_044228045.1 Spirosomataceae bacterium | reverse complement strand
TGTCGGTTTTTAAACAAGGACAGTCATTGCTCAAACAGTCTTTTATATCCTTATCACGATTCCTTGATATAATACAATTTATAAATGCTGTCATCAAAGCACCTTTACCTTTCAATAGACACTTTGTCCAGTAGTATTACTGTCAATACTTATGCCGATAGCTTGCTCACAACCTATATTGGCTCTAAACAAGAATACGCCGTAGCCAATGCCATGGTGTTGGGCTTGCGAGATGATTTGGACAACGACTTGGTGCAGGCATACTCTGCCGCAGGAGCTATTCATGTGTTATCAGTGTCGGGCTTGCATGTAGGCGTGATTTATATTGTGCTGGTGGGCCTATTGGGGCGGCTCAAGCGTATCCCCAAGGTGGGCAAGCCGCTTTTTGTCATCACCATTCTGGGTATTTTGTGGTTTTATGCCTTTGTCACTGCGCTATCGTCGCCAGTGTTGCGGTCAACCTTCATGTTTTCGTTGATTGTGTTGGCAGAAAACATGACTCGTAAGCACAATAGCTACAACACAGTGGCAATTTCAGCATTCTGTCTTTTGCTCATAAATCCCTATTTTCTTGTCAATGTGGGTTTTCAGCTATCCTACTTGGCTGTGTTTGGCATGATTTATTTTCAACCCTTGCTCAACCCACTTTGGCCTATTGACAAAGACAAAAATGTATTTTATTGGCTTGGAGACCGTATATGGAAAGTTACAACCGTAGCCGTAGCAGCTCAAATTGCCACGCTACCCATTACGCTCTATTATTTTCATCAATTCCCCAACTGGTTTTTGTTGGCTAATCCCATCGTCATTTTATTGTCGTCGGTAGCACTTATTGCGGGATTGGCATTTGTAGTAATTGCTACAGCATTGATAGCTGTTGGTTGGACATTTCCGTTGTCCTACCTTGCGCTATTGCTCAAAGGTAGTATTTGGCTTTTGAATGAGTCAGTATTATTGACAGAACGTATGCCTTTTGCTGTTTCTAAATGGCTATACCTGCATCCGTGGGAGATGGTGCTGCTTTATGTGCTAATTTTCTTGCTGTGTGCTTTAAGAGAAACTCGAAGTCATTTGTTTGTAAAACTAAGTACTGGTTTATTAGCCATCTTGCTGATATTTAATGTCTATGAAAAATTTGAAGACCGCAAGCAATCGCTTTTGGTCATTCATGCCGTACCCAAGCACACAGCGATTTCGGTTATTGAGGGAACAACGGCCAAACTATGGGCAGACGAGTCTTTTTTAAATAGCCGAAAAGACATTGGCTTTCGGCTCAACAACCTTTGGGCCTCTAAAGGAATAGTTGACACTACCAAAATAGACTTTGCCATACGCCCCAATCCCGATTTTCAGGTGCTTACTTGGCATAACAAGACTTTTTTGATTTTGGACAAACCATTGAAAAACAAAATTATTCAACTCCATAAGCCAGTTGTTGATTACTTGGTTTTGGCAAATAAATCTGTCAAAAAATTAGCGTTGATAAAAGATGAAATTGCTTTCAAACAACTCATTATTGATGGGTCGTATTCGGCTTTTTATACCGACCGTCTATTGTCAGAAGCCCAGCAAGCTAACATTCCATGTTATGCGGTGATGAAAGACGGGGCGTTTGTTCTGAAAGAATGAGATAATAATTGTTATTCTGGTTCATTAAAAAAAACAGAAAGCCCTGAATATCAGGGCTTTCTGTTTGATTTTTGGAGGTCTCGAGCAGATTCGAACTGCTGTACAAGCTTTTGCAGAGCTCTGCCTAACCACTCGGCCACGAGACCCTCTGTAATGCTGAATTCTGAAAGAAGAAATGTCTTTCATGATTTCGGACTGCAAACTAACGGCTTGTTTTTCAAAAATCCAAACACTTATTCGTTAATTCGGCATTCTTCGCTCAGAATCCAGCATTTACTATTTATTCTTCTGTCTTTTCTGCTTCTTCCACAACGTCAGCATCTACTACTTTGTCAGCAGCTTTCTTTGCCAATTTTTTCTTGGCTGCTTCTTTTGCGGTTTCTTCCATCTGCTCTTTCAACGCTACCAGTGACTCAAGGTCGCCCAAGGTAGATTTTTCTACGGTTGAAGCTACTTTCTCTACTGCTTTCGCTGTTTTTTTCTTTTCTTCGGCAACTACTTCTTCTTTGGCATCACTCCATACTTTAGTATGTGACAACATGATTTTTTTCTCCTCTTTCGAGAATTCAATCACCTTGAAGTCGAGTGCTTCGCCAACTTCGCCCAATTTACCATCTTCTTTGGCTAAGTTCTTGATTGTGGCAAAACCTTCAATGCCATAAGGCAATTCAAGTGTTGCTACTTTGTCGTTTTTAGCCACAATAGTACACTTGTGAGTAGAACCTACATTGAATACCGTTTCAAAGGCATCCCATGGATTTTCTTCTAACTGCTTGTGTCCAAGAGCCAAACGACGGTTTTCTGCGTCAAGTTCGAGTACCACAACATCCAAGCCCTCACCTACTTTGGTAAATTCTGATGGGTGTTTGATTTTCTTAGTCCACGAAAGATCCGATACGTGTACAAGACCATCTATGCCTTCTTCCAATTCAAGGAACAAACCAAAGTTAGTAAGGTTACGAACGGTTCCTTTGTGCTTAGTACCAACGGCATACTTAGCAAGCAATTCTGGACGAGTCCAAGGGTCAGCTGTTAATTGCTTGATACCCAACGACATTTTGCGATCAGCACGTTCCAAAGTCAACACAACTGCTTCGATTTCGTCGCCTACTTTCAAGAAGTCTTGTGGGTTACGCAAATGCTGTGACCACGACATTTCTGACACGTGAATCAAGCCTTCTACACCCGACATTACTTCGAGGAATGCGCCGTAATCGGCTACGTTCACAATTTTGCCTTTTACTTTTGAGCCTATTTCTACATTGGCAACCAACGAATCCCATGGATGTGGGGTCAATTGTTTCATACCCAACGAGATACGTTTTTTCTCTTCGTCGAAATCCAATACCACAACTTGAATTTTTTGGTCAAGTTTAAGCATTTCGTTTGGATGATTGATACGTCCCCACGAAATGTCAGTGATATGCAATAGACCATCAACACCACCCAAATCAATAAACACACCAAAGTTGGTCATGTTTTTGATTACACCTTCAAGTACCTGACCTTTTTCGAGGTTAGTCAAGATTTGCTGGCGTTGTTGTTCGAGGTCTTTCTCAATCAATACTTTGTGTGATACTACTACGTTGTCGTTAGCATAGTTGATTTTCACCACTTTTACTTCCATCTTCTTGCCTACAAAGATGTCGAAGTCACGGATTGGCTTCACGTCTATTTGCGAACCAGGCAAGAAGGCTTCAATGCTATAAATATCCACAATAAGACCACCCTTCGTGCGGCGTTTTACGAAACCGTCAATTACGAGGTCGTCGTCAAGTGCACGCTGGATGTTATCCCATGCGGTCATTACTTTGGCTTTCTTACGTGACAAAACCAATTGACCATTAGAGTCTTCTTGGTTTTCTACATAAACTTCTACTACGTCGCCAGCTTTAAGGTTGGGCATATCCCGAAACTCAGCGATAGGAACCATACCATCAGACTTAAAGCCAATGTTAAGGATTACCTCACGGTCAGTAACACCTACTACTGTTCCTTTTACTACTTCTTTTTCAGCTACGTCGCTGAGGGTACTGCTGTACATCGCTTCGAGTTGGGCACGTTCTTCGGTGCTATAACCACCACCGATACCACGAGATACCTTGTCCCAATCGAAATCTGGCAATTGCGTTTTGCTCATAATGCGTTGATAATGCCCTTAATACATCAGCTCGTTGGGCAATCCGAACTGAAATTGGTTAAACATGATTGTTGTAAGCCCAAACTGCTTTGGGGGTGCAAAATTACGAAAAAGATTTGAAATTTTGAGGTGGTATGGCTTGTTTTTTGAAAGACAGGATTCAAAAATCCCCGTTTGAACTAATTTTTTTAAAAAATGAAGCTACTACTGGCTAAATTACCTTTTCTTTCTTACTCAAATAGGGCAACCAGTCTTCGGGGAGTGCTCCTGAAAAATCACGAAGAAACATAATAAACGATGGCTTGAAGGGTTTGCGAGCCAAAGGCATTTCGGCCTCCTCGGGTGTGCAATCGCCTTTTTTAGAGTTACATCGTTTGCAGGCTGTGGTCAGGTTGTCCCACGTAGAACGCCCTCCACGAGACTTTGGAAAAACGTGGTCAAGGGTGAGGTCTTCGCTTCTGCCACAGTATTGGCATTGGTGTGCGTCTCGACGAAAGATGTTTTGCCTATTGAGCATAACACCCCTATATGGCATATAGACATATTTGTGCAAGCGAATAATAGAAGGCATGGGGAACGATTCGCTTACACTACGCAGGCAAGCGGAGGTATTTTCGGAGATTAAATCGGCCTTTTTGAGATAGACCAATAAGAATGCCTTAGGCACAGAGCAGACGGCCAGTGCCGAGTAGTCTTGGTTAAGAACGAGAACTTTCCTGCCCATCCTACGTATCGTTTTAGATTGGATTCGGTAAGGTAGTTATTTTCTTGATTCGTAATGCGGGGTTGGAGTTAAAAATCTGTAAGGCGATAAAAAGCAATCGCTCAAATCTTACTAATATATTGATTACAAGGCAGTTATTTACTATGTCTTCGTTAATCTTTTTCTCGTTGTAAATCTCGTTCTTTAATGGTTTCTCGCTTGTCGTAGAGCTTTTTACCTTTGGCTAAGGCGATATCTATTTTAGCGAGTCCTTTTTCATTGATAAACAAACGAGTCGGCACAATGGTAAGGCCTTGGTCTTTGAGTTTTACTTGGAGACGGCGAAGCTCTGTTTTAGTCAGGAGCAAACGGCGATCACGCAGGGGGTCGTGGTTGTAGAAGGTGCCTTGTTCGTACTTAGAGATGTTGAGGTTACGGATACACAAGGCTTCATCTTGAAATAAACAATACGAATCAGAGAGGTTAAATTGCCCCAAGCGGATGGATTTAATCTCGGTACCAGTTAGTACAACACCTGCGGTGTAGGTTTCTATAAAAAAATATTCAAACGAAGCCCTCCGGTTCGATACATCTATGGTTTTTGCTATTTTAGGTTTTCCTGCCATTTATATTCTTAATCTCTTACTTCTTGGTATTGGTTGCTAAAAAAGAAAGCCCCACAAATATGTAGAGCTTCTTTGTTGATTCAAGCCTTAAACAATTTATTTTTTGTCTGCCGCTTTAGTTTCGGCTGGTTTTTCTGTAGCTTTTTTCGCTTTGTACTCTTTATTGAGTCCTTCTAATACTTTCTGAGTTACTTCGAGTGCGGGGTCGGCAAACAAAATACCACCGCCTTTTGTATAACCCAGCACAACCTTGTACTGATTGGTTTTGTTGTATATTCTGAGGTATTCTTGTATGCTATTGATAAGTTCTTCGTTCTTTTTGGCTTCCTCTTGTGCCAATTTTTGAGATTCCATATCTCTATATTGCACAAAATCATTCTGCAACTTCCGAAGGCGCATTTCAGTAGCTTGTAATTCGGCTTGGCCCATGGTTGCTGCTTTTTGTTGAGCACCAGCCATTTCAAGCTCTACGCCACGGCCTTTTTGCGCCAAATCGGTTTCAACCCTGTAGCGTTTGTTTTCAAGTTCTTTCTTTACATCCTTAAAATAGTCGTAGTTCGACAAAAGTGTATCGGTATTGACATAAACAATTTTTTCGTTGCCCGATGATGCTGTGGTAACCGAGGCAGTTTCGCCACCCGAAAACACTTTATAGCCTAACACAAGTACCGCAACGGTCAGAATAGCATTCCAGATTAAAGATAAATTTTTCACGAATTATTACAGGTTTGGTGAAAGAGAGTGCAAAGATAGGAAATAAGTAAATAGAGTAACGACATTTGAAAAAAGAAATCTCTTTCTCCTAAACGTAAGTAACTAACTGTCTGCTGGTTAGGTGCGGAATAGCATTAAACATTCGCAGAAACATTCGTTCACGAGTATAGTGAATTTCAGTAATAGAGGCATTCCGAATCTGCCAATTGGTTTCCATAATGGTGCGGTTATCCAGTCCCAATGCCATGCCAACAAGCGTAGCAATCACCCCGCCAGATGTGAAAATAGCAAAGTTTTGACCCCGCTGTAAGTCTGGTTCAATTATTGAAAACGCTTTATCTATTCGCTTACGAAACGTATTCCAATCTTCGTGGTCGCCACTGTCCAGCTCGCCCTGTACCCACTTTACATTGATTTTGAATAAGGTTTTTATCAATTCTTTCTTTGTGAGTGGGTGTTCGTTGCCGTGTGCTTCTATCAAGTTTTTTAGTTTTGGGTCTTGTTCAATGGCTTGCCTAAGATGCACGTCTTGTATCTGCGGGCCGTGGTGTTCATTGAGTTCGGGAATGGTTTTGTTAAAAAAATCTTGCCCGTAACCTTCTCTAAAACAAGCCGTTGTTTCTATTTGCCTCATTAAAGTACCTGTGTAGGTATCGTCAAATTTGATACCTTCTTGTTTGAAATATGTGCCAAGAAGCCGGGCTTGCTCTTGTCCTAAGCCCGAAAGTTGATCATAATTGGCTTTGCCCCAAGAGGCTTGCCCATGCCGAAAAAGATATAGAACACTCATTGGATAACGTTCAATTGTGGGGCGAAGGTATGGTTTTGTTGTTTTACTCACAAAGGACAGCATATCTCTGAAAATAGCAATTACTCTCTATTATTCCTTATTACTAATAGTTATACCATATACTCTACATATATAATAGAGTTTGTATAATTTTGCACAATAATTGTTCCTTGTAAAAAAACAATTTCTGAGCCACCATGCAAAGTTTCCGTACCGAATTAGAAAATCCACTCGTTGAACGAGACATCATAGACCTCGAATACAAAATTCGCCTATACCGTGAAGGTAAAATCCATGACGAAAAATTCCGCAGCCTTCGCTTGGCTCGTGGCGTATATGGGCAACGCCAGCAAGGCGTTCAGATGGTGCGCATTAAGTTGCCTTATGGCAAAATGACACTACGCCAATGGAAACGAATTGCTGATATTTCGGACGAATACTCGACTGGTAATCTGCACCTTACTACCCGACAAGACATCCAGATTCACTTCGTAAGCCTTGATCGCACCCCCGAGCTTTGGGCCAAGTTGGAGTTAGATGATATTACACTTCGAGAAGCCTGTGGTAATACCGTTCGAAATATAACCGCCTCGCCTACTGCTGGTATTGATGTCAACGAGCTATTTGATGTGTCGCCCTATGCCGATGCCATGTTTCGTTTCTTTTTGCGAAACCCAATTTGCCAAGAAATGGGACGTAAAATTAAAATTGCCTTCTCAAACACTGATGAAGACACTGCACTAACCTATATGCACGATTTGGGTTTTATACCCAAAATTCAAGATGGCAAGCGAGGCTTTAAAGTATTGGTGGGTGGTGGCTTAGGCGCACAGCCGCTATTGGCGCAAGTAGCGTTTGCGTTTTTGGAAGAAGACCTCATCATTCCTTATACTGAAGCGGTTTTGCGGGTTTTTGATCGCCATGGAGAGCGTAATTCTCGTCATAAAGCTCGCATGAAATACCTGATTCAAAAAATTGGTTTTGAGGCATTTACGCAATTGGTAAGCGCTGAACAAAAGGCACTAAAAAGTCAAAAAGTTGTCATTGAACAACCTAATACTCAAGACCCTCTGCCCACAGCCCCAAGCGCACAGCCCAAAACCCAGGACATAGATACAGAAGACTATAAAATTTGGCGTGCTACCAATGTATTTGCTCAAAAGCAAGAGGGATTTTTTGGCGTGTATGTCCGGATTCTAAACGGTAACATCAGTAGTACTACCAGCCGTAGCCTAATTGCGGCACTTGATGGGTATATAGCCGATGATATTCGTATTACCATCAATCAAGGCTTGATGCTGAAGTTTGTTCAAGAAGAACATCTTCCATATGTTTTCAATGTGTTAAAAAAGCACAATTTAGCTGCTGCTGGTGCTAATGGTACAGTAAACATTACGGCATGTCCAGGCACCGACACCTGTAACTTGGCTATTTCAGACAGCACAAGTATTACGGGTGAGTTAGAAAAAGTGATAAGCCAAGAGTTTCCAGAGTTGATTCATAATCAAGACATTAAGATAAAAATATCTGGTTGTATGAACTCTTGTGGCCAGCATGGCATGGCCAATATTGGCTTTCATGGCTCGTCGTTGAAATCCGCAGACAAACGAGTGCTTCCGGCATTGCAAGTATTGTTGGGTGGGGGCACGGTTGGCAATGGGGTTGGGCGTGTTGCTGATAAAGTAATAAAAGTTCCTTCAAAAAGAGGGCCGTTAACCTTGACATGGCTCCTAAACGACTACGAAAACAATGCCCTCGAAGGTGAGTATTTCAACGACTACTACGACCGACAAGGCGAAAAATATTTCTATAACCTCTTGAAGCCCTTGGCCGATTTGACAACCCTCCAGCACAGTGATTTTATTGATTGGGGTCAGAGCGAACAGTTTATCACCGAAATTGGTGTTGGCGAGTGTGCTGGTGTGATGATTGACTTGGTAGCTACCTTACTTTACGAGTCAGAGGAGAAGCTTTCATGGGCCCAAACGGCGTATTCTGAAAACCGCTGGGCTGATTCTATTTATCATTCATACAGTGTGTTTATTAGTTCAGCCAAAGCTTTATTGTTAGACAAAAGTGTAAATGTAAGTACCCAACACGGAGTCATTACAGAGTTTGGCAAACACTTTGCCGAAGAATTTGGCTTGCAACCCGACGAATTCAAAACCCAAACCCTTCAAATCAATCAATACGAGCCAAGCGAAGAATTCGCTGTGCGTTATTTAGCTGAGGCTGAGGCGTTTTTGGAAAAAGCAAAGGCTTATCGAGAAGAAGGTGTTTTAGAAAATATAGCATCATCAGTGTTATGAATTTAGATACTATTCTTACTCCCCAACCCCAACTAACCGTTGTTGGTGCTGGCCCAGGAGATCCCGATTTGATAACCCTCAAAGCGATTAAAGCCCTACAAAGTGCTAATGTTGTGCTGTATGATGCCTTAATTGACGAGTCGCTATTGAGCTATTGTTCAGGTGATTGCGAAAAAATATTCGTAGGCAAACGTGCCGGCAAGCCCAGCTTAACGCAAGATGCTATCAATTTCTTGATTGTCGAGAAAGCATATACCGCTGGACACGTGGTTCGGCTCAAAGGCGGTGACCCTTTTGTGTTTGGTAGAGGACAAGAAGAACTCACTTTTGCCCAGCAGTTCGACCTCAAAACAGCCTACGTGCCAGGTATTTCCAGTTCGGTTGCAGTACCGGGTTCAGCAGGTATTCCGCTGACTGCCAGAGGGGTAAGTGATGGTTTTTGGGTAATTACGGGTACCAAGGCCGATGGTTCGTTGTCACAAGACCTTTACTTGGCGACACAGTCTTCGGCAACTGTGGTTATCTTAATGGGTATGAGCAAGTTAGCACAAATTGCTGCTATTTATGAAGACGCTGGACTGGCTGATTTGCCTGCTGCCATTATTCAAAATGGCACCACACAAAATCACAATATTGCCATTGGTACTGCCTCAGAATTACCACAATTAGCCGAGCAACAAGGCATGGCTAATCCAGCGGTTATTGTACTTGGAGAGGTGGTTCGCTTTAGTGCTTCAAAAATCACCGAGTTGCTTGTAAACGTAGCATGTAATTGAATTTTTTAATGTAAAATCCAGTTATGTGATAGACTTTGTATAATTTTGCATCAAATTTCACAAACTACCTATTTTTTATCATCTTGTTAATTTCAGACATTAACCCAATCCAATGAGTGTAGCCCAAGAAATAAAACCCATTTTAGAAACTGCTTCGTTGGAAGAAGGGCTGAAAATAGTTGCAGAACAATTTCAGCAGGTTGTTTTTTCTTCATCATTTGGGCAAGAAGACCAAGTCATTACCGATTCTATTTTTCGTAATCAGCTAAATATCAAGGTTTTTACACTTGATACTGGTCGGCTTTTTCAAGAAACCTACGAATTGATGGACGTAACCCGTGCTCGTTATGGCAAGCCTATCGAAACGTTTTTTCCAGATACTCAAAAAACACAAACCTTAGTAACCCAAAAAGGCTTTAATAGCTTTTACAATTCTGTTGAAGAGCGAAAAGAATGCTGTTTTATTCGTAAAATTGAGCCACTCAAACGAGCCTTAGCAGGGGCTGAGGTCTGGATTACGGGCTTGCGAGCCGAACAGTCAGATAATAGAGCCGGTATGGAAATATTGGAATGGGACGAAGGCAATAAGGTCTGGAAATATAACCCACTCATTAACTGGACTTACGACAATGTTTTGGATTACTTAAGAGTAAATAAAGTACCAGACAATCCGCTTCATCGAAAGGGCTTCATCAGCATTGGCTGTGCACCATGCACCCGTGCTATTATGGAGGGTGAGCATCCACGGGCAGGTCGTTGGTGGTGGGAAGCCTCCCAAAAAGAATGTGGACTTCATGCCTAATTTTGGATTTATTGATTACGGCCATAACTTTTCGTAATCGCCAACAAAAAAACTTATTATGAGCGAACTACTTATTGATACGCCAATCCAAACAACATTATCACAAATCAGCAGGCCGCAGTTTCCTCGTGAACTCGAAGACGAAGCCATCTACATCTTACGAGAAGTAGCAGCTCAATTTGAACGTCCAGCTTTGTTGTTTTCGGGCGGAAAAGACTCCATCACCCTGGTTTATTTGGCGTACAAGGCTTTTTATCCAGGTAAAATCCCGTTTCCATTGGTTCATATTGATACTGGTCACAACTTTCCTGAGGCCATTGAATACCGTGATTGGTTGGTAAATGAAATGGGTGCTGACCTTATCGTAAAATATGTGCAAGACGACATTGATGCTGGCAGAGTACAAGAAGAAACAGGCAAGTATGCGTCACGAAACGCCCTTCAAACCGTTACATTATTAAATGCAATTGAAACCTATAAGTTTGATGCTTGCATTGGTGGTGCCAGACGAGACGAAGAAAAAGCCCGTGCCAAAGAAAGAATTTTTTCGGTACGTGATGATTTTGGACAATGGGATGCCAAACGCCAACGCCCCGAACTGTTTGATATGCTCAATGGCCGCATTAGCATTGGCGAAAACGTGCGTTGTTTCCCCATATCTAACTGGACAGAATTAGACGTTTGGAACTACATCAGAGAAGAAAACATCCCGCTACCGTCGTTGTATTTTTCGCACCAAAGAGAGGTCATTGAGCGAGACGGCCTGCTTTGGGCACATTCTGAGTACCTCAACACTACCCCCGACGAAGTGCCGTTCACGGCGACAGTCCGGTTCCGAACCGTTGGCGATATGACTTGTACGGCAGCCGTTTTGTCAGAAGCTACTGAATTAGACGACGTAATTGGCGAAATTCTTTCTGCCGAAATATCCGAACGTGGTGCCCGTATTGACGATAAACGCTCGGAAGCAGCCATGGAAAAACGAAAACAACAAGGGTATTTTTAAAAGTAAGAAAAGTTGAGGGAGTCGGAAGAGTCAGAGAAGTCAAGATTGTCAAAAGCTTGTTATCATGTAAGATTTTATTTCTTTCTCTGGGCAATATTGCTTTTTCGTTTCCCACAACCTTCAACTACCTTTAATATTTCGATTTTTTCGACAATATATGACTACCTCGACTTTTCTGACAATACTTGACTTTTTCGACTATCTCGACTTTTCCGACAATACTTGACTTCTTTAAGATTATGGACATACTCAGAATAAACACCGCCGGCTCTGTAGATGATGGCAAAAGTACACTGATTGGCCGGCTCTTGTACGAAACCAAATCTATTACCCAAGACAAACTGGCTGCACTCGAAACTGCCAGCAAACGTAAAGGTTTGGATTTCACAGACTTATCACTCCTTACTGATGGCCTCATTGCCGAACGAGAGCAAGGTATTACTATTGATGTTGCACACATTTATTTTGCTACGCCCAAGCGCAAATACATCATTGCCGACACCCCTGGCCACTTTGAGTACACCCGCAACATGGTTACGGGCGCTTCTAATGCCAAGGTTTCGCTGATTTTAATTGACGCTCGCAATGGCGTAGTGGAGCAAACCTTCAGGCATTTTTTTATTGCTTCGATGCTTCGCATTCCACGGGTGATTGTGTGTGTAAACAAAATGGATTTAGTTGGGTATAGCGCCGAACGTTTCCAAGAAATTGTGAATCAATTCAAGGTTTTTGCCGACAAAATTACGTTTGATGGCCAAGAAATCCAGTTCATTCCCATTTCGTCACTTTTCGGTGAAAACATAACCACTCGCTCTACAACCATTGATTGGTACGACGGCAATTCGTTACTCGAAACCTTAGAGGCCATCGAATTGACCAATAAAGAGCGTGGATTAAGAAGCGAGAAGGGTGTTTTGAATGATGGCACCCACCATGTCCACCACTATTCGCCCAAAGCCCGCTTTCCAGTACAATACGTTGTTCGCCCAAAGACCGAAGAATTTCACGATTACCGTGGCTATGCTGGCAAAGTAGCCAGTGGGGAGTTTTCGGTTGGTGACGACGTGGTGGTGCTTCCAACAGGGCAGGCTTCCAAAATTGCAACAATCGAAAAAGGAACACAACTCTTGCTAAAAGCAACCCACAAAGAGTCTGTGGTGATTACCCTCGAAACTGACGTGGACATTAGCCGGGGTAATATGTTAGTAAAAGTAGGCGAAGAACCTCAACAACTAAAAGATTTTACAGCGCAGGTTTGTTGGCTCGATGCCCAACCTTTAGTGGCAGGCAAAACGTATGTGCTTCAACACGGCATTAACGACACTAAGGCCAAAGTGTCTGCTATTCAGCATGTTGTGAATGTACAAACGCTCGAAACCACAGAGGGCATTTCTCAACTCAAACTCAACGAAATTGGGTTAGTCAACATCCGCACAGCAAAACCTATTTTTGCGGACAAGTATGATGAAAATCCAACAAATGGTGCTTTCATTTTGATTGATGAGTTTGCACACTCAACAGTTGGCGTGGGCTTTATTCGTTAAAAATACACATTTCGGGTTGCAAGCCCTTGAATATTGGTCTGTACCGAAGGTTTGACCCCAATATTATCCCTTTCTCCTCTGCACCTATCAGGCTATGTAAAAATTTGTCACAAGAAAAGCCCGAGCGATTGCCCGGGCTTTTCTGATGAAAACACCACTGGTATTATTTTACCTTAAATGCCACTTTAACCTTTTCCCAAGCAAGTGATACGTTGTCGCTATTTACGGCAAAGGTTACTCGTTCGGTCATTTCGTTGGCCATTGGTTTTACAGTAACCCGAAGTACGTCTTCTTCTTGCTTATAGCTGTATGCGCCCCATGCAATTTTCTTATTGAAGATAATTACCCATTCTTTCTCGCCCGGAATCGTAAACAAAGCATACTTGCCCGCAGCCAATGCTTTTCCTTCAATTGTTACGTCTTTATCTAATTCAATAGAAGTACTATTATCTGCACCAGTGCGCCAAACCTTGCCATAAGGGGCTAAATCACCAGCCCATACATTACGGCCTTTTACGGCAGGTTGGTTATATTTAATAGTAATAGTGGTTTGTCCGATTTTGCCAGTAGCTGTAGCTGGTGGGCTGGCAGTATTTTGGGCAAAGAGAGAAACCGTTGCAAGAGCAAAAATAAGCGTGAAAATTGCTTTTTTCATGGTTGAAATTGTGTTTTTTTTAGATGGAAACAGTTTACTTCAGCTAAACAACAAAAAATCAGTATAAAGTTCTTTATCAACTATCTAATTTTCGACGAACTCAACAAAGTAGCTCCCCAAACAGTACATTACGCCTCTGCCAGTTGCTACTGAATTATCGGTTTCATGTCAAACTTTAACATATACCCACCACCCATACCTTTGCCTTCGCTGGCTATATAAAGTGTTCCTTCGGGCGAAAAACAAATCCCCTCAGGTTGGCGAAAACGCTGTGAATCAAGCGTAATAAGTGCCGAGATTTCACCTTGTCTATTAACTACTATCAGTTTTTTGCCATCCGATGCAATCAAATAAATATCCTGTGTCTGTGGATGCACTGCAATGCCTGATAGTTTACAATCAGCAGCTTTTTCCTTGGTTTTGAGGTCAAATCGCTTTTCTGCCTCATTTAGAGCATCTTCTGGAATGACCAAGCCTTGCCAAATGGATTTTTGCTTGAGGTCAAAAATGTAAACTACTTTGTCTTTTACTTGTTTGCCTTTTTTTTCTGTTTCTTTCACTGCAATCAACAGGCGATTGGTCTGGGCATCGTAGCCCAGTCCTTCTACCTCCGTTTTCTTGGGGATTCCTGTATCAAGTACACGGGTTTCGGGCAAATCAGCCTTAAAAGCAGTAAGTGTTCCGTTGCTCTCGAGTACATATATGTCATCGCCCACTACTTCTACGCCTTCATAGTCGCCTTTCATGCCAAAATCAAACTTTTCGACAACCGTTTTTTTCTCTAAATCATAAACAAACACCTTTCCTTGCTCGTCGTTTACAGCTACAATTTGGTTGTTTTTATACCATCCTAAGCCCGACACTTCGTCAAGTTCTTGTTTAAAAATATATTTTTCGCTTGGGTTTTCTAAGTCATACGGAAAAACCTCTGTTTGTTCTGCCTGTTTTATGCGTGTACCACAGGCCATAAGGCTACAACCCGCCAAGAGTAAAATACCAACGGTTTTCATATTAGCAAGAAGGATAAATGATGGATTAGTGCTTATCACTATGCCCCAGCGACTTATCTGGGGCAATATGGTCACGAATGAGTTGTTTAAGCACTTTTATTTCGGGAAAGCCGCCTTCACGTTTGCGGTCAAAAATCACTTCGCTATTGTTGAGCCAAATTTTGAAAGCCCCTCCAATTTCAGAAGGGCGAAGAGTCACTTCGGAGATTTCGTCAGTGAACGTAGTCAAAAACTCCTGCGCCATCCACGCTGAGCGCATGAGCCAGCCACATTTGGGGCAATATTCGATGGCGAGGGTGTGTTTCATGGAATCGGTAGTACCTTACTTTCTTTAAAGGTCGAAAGAATCACCATTGTTTTGGTGCTGGCTACTTCGTCAATCTCATTTATTTTTTCGAGCATCAGTTTTTGATACGACGAGATATCTTTGGCTATTACTTTCAACAAAAAGTCGCCTTCGCCCGTAATATGGTGGCACTCAATCACTTCTGGAATATTATTAATTTGCGTAACAAACGCATCAGTTACATCTTTTTTGTGTCCAGTAAGCGAAATCATCACAAAAGTAGTGACACCAAGCCCAACTTTGTCTCGGTTAAGCTGGGCATGATAACTCTGTATAATACCGCTTTCTTCCAGTTTTTTCACCCGTTCGAGCGTGGGTGCAGGCGAAAGGCCTATATCCTTAGAAAGTTGTGCATTCGTTATTTTTGCATTGGATTGAAGGATTTCCAAGATTTTGCGGTCAATGCTGTCGAGTTTATAGACGCTCATAGCTTAGGGGCGGTTGAAAGGAATAATCTTCGGCGTAAAGCTAATGAGTTTCAATAATATTTTCATAAAATATCGAAAAAATCTTGTTTTTTAAAATAAAATTTGTTTCTAACTACCTTTGTCACACTAAATAGATAGTTCTATTGGTTAGAACCAAATTCATTACTTTAAAGTACATCGGGTAATTGGGGTCATCTTTTTGCAATTTTGTTCAACGCAATCATTTTTTGACGACTACACCGAAACCGAGCATTGTTTACAAGGCTTTTGGCAAGATGTTTCGTGGAGCGGCCTTGAACCCTTGCTCGCCACCTGCGCCACGAAGATGGTTTCATCTCTTGGCGCATCAAGTCAATAACGGCAGATTCTGACAAGCCAAACTGTGCCTCAATAGCATCGAAGGGCGTGCGGTCTTCCCATGCCATTTCTATAATTCGGTCAATTTCGGCAGTTGATAGGGCTATTTTCACACGTTTAGAGATGATAGGTTTATTTAAAAACCAATTTTTCAACAAATTGTTAGGTGATATTTAGCGAAAAACCACAAATTTTCACACGACGAGGTTGCAATCTAAAAATAGTTCCGTAATTTTGCGTCCCTGAATTTTCAAAATCGCAACTAACGAATTGATATACAATGAAAAGGACATTTCAACCTTCCAATCGCAAGCGTAGGAACAAACACGGTTTTCGTGAGCGCATGAGCACACCAAATGGTCGTCGGGTATTAGCATCTCGTCGTGCCAAAGGCCGTTGGAAACTTACTGTTTCGGACGAGAAGCGTCATAAGCAATAATTGGTAAGCCCATGGTGATTTGACAAGATAAAATGCTTGTCGAACAAAACACACTTACCAAAAGATAGCTGTGTAAAGTGCTGTGTGTAATAGAGTTTGTATTTAACTCCTTTACACGTTCATTCCTTAATCTTTACACTTGTGCGTCAGACATTTCAAAAAGCAGAACGGCTTAGTTCCAAAAAAATAATAGACCGCCTGTTTAAGAAGGGTAGCGAAGAAACCAAGATGTTTTTTTGCTACCCTTTCCGCATTTTGTACCTATTTGACCAATCGCTTGTTGGAAGCCCGCCAGCTATTCTATTTTCAGTATCTAAACGGACATTTAAACACGCCGTAGATCGAAATTTAATTAAGCGAAGGCTTCGAGAAGCCTATCGCCTCCACAAATCCCTCCTTTTGGGGGACGGCACAAAGGCTTTTCCTACCTACATTGCTTTTGTTTTTGTCGCAAAAGAAAAAATTCCCTTTGCTGACATAGAAAAAAGAATGAAATTAGCGTTAAAAGAGATAAGTAAGAAGTCTGCTTGAACCTGTTATGTAAATTCTATCGAAACAAACTATATCTATGAACTTCCGCCGTATCAAAATCATTGGCCTAAGTAGCTTGGTTGTATTGAGCTTGGGTCTTTTCTCGTTTGACCGCAACGAACGGTTTTTCGAGATTGCTAAAAACTTAGACATTTTCGCCACGTTGTTTAAAGAACTAAACACCTATTATGTGGACGAAATTAACCCCAATAGAGCCATTAAAACCAGCATTGATGCCATGCTCAAGACCTTTGACCCGTACACGGTGTATTATGCCGAAGACGACATCGAAGACTACATGACCATGACCACTGGCAAATACAATGGTATTGGGGCTGTGGTGGCTACTCGCAACGGCAAACAGCAAGTAATGATGGTGTATGAAGGCACGCCTGCCGAAAAAGCAGGACTAAAAATTGGTGATGAAATCACTAAAATTGAAGGTGTGGATGTAACAGGCAACAACAAATATAATTTAGATAAATTACTCAAAGGACAAAATGGTACAAGTGTTCGCCTTTTGATAAAACGCTATGGACAAGACAAGTTAGAGGAACTCAGCGTGGCTCGAGATGTGGTCAAAATGAATAATGTGCCTTATTTTGGTATGATTAACGATGAGGTTGGCTACATTGACCTAAAAGACTTTACTTCAACAGCCTCACGGGAGATGAGAGATGCCTTTAAGTCGTTGAAAGACAAGGGAATGAAAAAACTTGTGCTTGATTTGCGAGACAATCCGGGTGGTCTAATGAACATGGCCATTGAAATCTGTAACATTTTTGTTCCGAAAGATAACCTGATTGTAAGCACCAAAGGCAAAGTAACCGAGTGGAACAAAGATTATCACGCCCTCAACCCCGCAATGGATACCGAAATGCCCATTGTGGTGATTACCAACAGCCGTAGTGCTTCGGCAGCTGAAATTGTGGCCGGTGTGCTTCAAGACTACGACCGTGGAGTTTTGCTCGGTCAGCGGAGCTTTGGAAAAGGCTTGGTACAAATTACCCGAGATTTAAGCTACAATGCAAAGTTTAAGGTTACTACAGCTAAATATTACATTCCGAGTGGGCGGTGTATTCAAGCCTTAGATTATGGACACCGCAATGCAGACGGAAGCGTTGGTAAAGTGCCTGATTCGTTGATTACAGCATTTAAGACCAAAAATGGTCGTACAGTATATGATGGCGGTGGTGTATTACCTGAAGTTATTGTAGAAAAACAGCCTCTTTCTACTGTAGCAGCCACGTTATCAAGTAAAGGCTATCTGTTTGACTTTGCCAATAAGTATCGCTTTGAGCATCAAACCATCAAACCAGCCAAAGATTTTCAACTTACTGATGCTGATTATCAAGAGTTTACAAAGTGGTTGGCCGACAAAGACTATGCCTATACCACACTCATAGAAAAAGAACTTAATGATTTGGAAGCCTCGGCCAAGAAAGAAAAATATTTTGATGGGGTAAAAGACCAACTCAATGCCCTACGAAAAAGTGTAAACAACAACAAAGCGGCTGATTTACAAAACTTTAAAGACGAAATCAAGACACTTTTAGAGCAAGAAATAATTGTACACTATTACCTCCAAAAAGGTACTCGTGAACACTCGTTTGCTCGTGATCCTGAGATTCAGTCCTCTCTTAAACTCTTTGCAGATATGCCTCGTTATCAGGCTATTTTGAAGGTAAATAAGTAATATAACTTACGCAATAAATTCACAGGTGCTGGCTTAGTTGCCAGTACCTTTTATTTTTATGCTCATCCTTTCTATCGAAACCTCTACTAAGGTTTGCTCAGTTGCCGTGCACCAAGACCACCAATTGCTGGCTTGTCATGAGTTATTTACTGAAAAATCTCATTCGGGTATGCTCACCACGCTGATTCATAACGTAGTGCATCAAACGGGGAATTCATTGCAAGCATTAGATGCCATTGCAGTAGCAAAAGGCCCAGGTTCTTACACTGGCTTGCGGATTGGGGTTTCAACAGCCAAAGGCTTGTGTTTTGCTTTGGATAAACCCCTTTTGTCGGTAAATACACTTGAAGCAATGGTTTGGCAACTACGTGGTTTTTATGACCAAGATACACTCCTTTGCCCCATGCTCGATGCTCGCCGTATGGAGGTGTATTGTGCTCTTTTTGACATGGCTGGCAAGCTAATAAGCCCAACCGAAGCCAAAGTAATAGACGAAACGGCATTTTCGGAACTTTTAGTCAAAAAAAAGGTTGTGTTTTTTGGAGAAGGTGCTGACAAATGCCGCCCTAAACTGGCGCACCAAGCCAATGCAATTTTTCTGGAAACACCCATTCATCCCTCTGCCCGAACGATTGGTTTGTTAGCCAGTCGGGCTTATCAAGAGGGAGTTTTTGAAGACCTGCCTACGTTTGAACCATTTTATCTGAAAGAGTTTGTTTCGACGAGTGGTCTCAAAAAATGACTAAAAAGGAATAATCCACATGACAGAAGAACTGATTATCAACCGAGTAGCCAAAAGCGGACTTGTTACGCTGGATCTTGAAGATTATTATCACAAAGGTGAACGAGTGCTATACGACCTCAAAGACAATCTTTATATGGGATTGATTTTGAAGGAAAAAGATTTTAGAGATTTCTTAAAAACTCATGATTGGACACAATATACAGGCAAAAATGTAGCCATTACCTGCACCGAGGATGCCATCATTCCTACATGGGCGTATATGCTACTGACTATTCACCTACAACCCTACGCCAATACAGTTGTTTTTGGAAATTTAGAAGCATTAGAAGATAAATTGTTTTATGATGCGCTGGCAACCATCAATCCTACCGATTACATCGGCGCAAGAGTGGTAATAAAAGGATGTAGCAAGTTTCCTGTTCCGACCTCGGCGTATGTCGAAATCACTCGCTTGCTACAACCTCATGTGCAAACACTTCTATTTGGTGAGCCTTGCAGTACTGTTCCGTTGTATAAAAAGAGTAAAGTACTCTAATTTTCTTTTATTTCTTTATCCCCGGTTGTAACATACCACTTTTGGGGTCTTGTCCAGCTTCGGTTTTGGCTTTTTTTACAATTTCTCGTACATCTGCTAATAGTTTTTTGGCATCATATACAATGCCGTCTTTCACTGTGTATTTTACACCACCTACTCGCACTACTTCATTTTGGTCATTGAGTTTGATAGCTCCTGTTCCATAGAGCACTTTGAGGTTTTTTAGCGGATTTTCTTCTACAATGGCAAAATCAGCTAATTTACCTACTTCTACAGTGCCTATTTTGTCTGCCATGCCCAGGGCTTCTGCGCCTTTGAGCGTAGCTGCCCGAATGACTTCGAGGGGATGAAAACCGGCCTCACGCAGTAATTCTAACTCACGGATATACCCAAAACCGTAGGTTTGAAAAATAAAACCGTTGTCTGAACCCGTAGTGACTCTTCCACCTCTATTTTTGTATTCATTGATAAAGGTCATCCACAGCTTATAGTTTTCTTTCCAAGCTACTTCTTGTTCTGTTCCCCACTCAAACCAATAAGAGCCATGCGCTGCACGGTTTGGCTGATAAAATTGCCAAAGCTTGGGCAAAGTGTATTCGTCGTGCCATTCTGCCCTCCGCAACAGCATATTTTCACGGCTGGCTTCGTAAATATTGAAGGTTGGGTCAAGTGTAAAATCCAACGCTAATAAGTCGTTCATTACCTTGTTCCACTTGTCTGAATAAGGCTTGGCGGCTTGTTTCCAAAGGCGACCCGCTTCTTCAAAGCGGTGTTGCTCATTGCCATACACATAATCAGCGGGGTAATTTTGAATGGTTTGGTTCTCAAATAAGGCTTCGGGCAGGCCATACCAATGCTCCATTGATGTCAGTCCAGCTTTGGCAGAGTTTACTACATTCCAGCGAGCTACATCTAACTGGGCATGATGGCAGGCACTCCGAAGCCCCAGTTCTTTGTTGCGGCGCAAGGCGGCATCCATTACTTCGGGTTTTGCTCCAAAAAACTTAATGCCATCTGCTCCTTTGGCGGCGTTGTCTTCTACCCACTTGCGGGCTTGGTCGGCATTGGTGATGGGTTCTTTTGCGCCTGCACCAAAAACCGTATAAGCCAAAATACGAGGTGCTGTTATTTTGTTTTCGGTAGATTGTTTTTTCTGGTCAAGCGTCCAATCTAAGCCATTGCCAGCCGATGGATCACGAATGGTGGTAATGCCATGGCCCATCCAAAGTTTATAAACATACTCCGCCGAAGTGCCTTGGGTCTTACCACCGATATGTCCGTGCATATCCACAAAACCAGGCATAAGGTACATGCCAGTACAGTCTAATTCTTTGTCACCTGGATTGGCTTTGGGACGACTGATGTCTTTGATAGGCATTCCTTGATAACCCACAACTCGTATTTCTTTGATAATGTTTTTCTCAACCACAATATCAATAGGTCCATTTGGAGGAGACCCTGTGCCATCAATTACATACACCCCTCTGATAATCAGACGATTGTATGGCCCATCTCCCTCTGCCCGAGGAGGTGCTTTTTCTATTTGGGCATTAGCAGCAGGTGATAATAGTGAAACGTGCGAAGCAATAAGCAACAAGATTAGGTAGATTTTCTTCATAGTGTTTGGGTTTTAAAGCCCCTTGCGGGGGATAGGAGGCTTCAAATTAGTAAAAAAGTAGTATAAAATCACTCAAAATGCGCTGATACACAGAAAAATGCCGACAAAAATGTAATTTCGCTTGGTCATTCAATAATGCATCAACTATGTTCATCCGCAATAACTTTCTCTTTTTGGTAGTCTTGCTGGCCATTGTATTTGCTTTTGCTATGAAAGCTACTGTTTTTCAGAATTCATCTACCACAACAAGCCCTTCTGTTGAACCATCAGAACCATTCAAAAACTACTGGTATGCTGGCAAAGCCGAACTGAGTAGCTATACACTTGAACAGGCTCGTTATGGCAATATGCACTCGGGCGATGCTGTGTTGATTTTTGTAACAGAAGATTTTAGAACAGACAAACAAGTAAAGTTAGAATCTGACAAAAAGGAAACCGCTACTTCTATCCTGAAAATGAATGCTTTACGCCATTTTGTAACAGGAATATATGATTATTCTCTAATGACTTCGGTGTTTTCGCCTGTTGATACAAAGTTGTTTCCTCATTCCTTAAAAATAAGTGCTTCGGCGCAAGATTGGTGTGGACACTCTTACACACAGCTTAATCTACACAATAGAAAATACACAGTAGAGCAAAAAAGTTATTTTGAAAATGAGGTGCAAGAAGACTTTGAAATAGACCGTGTATGGCTTGAAGACGAACTATGGACTCGCCTACGACTGAATCCAGAAAAGTTACCAACAGGTGAAGTACAGATTGTACCCAGTGTACAAGAAGCTCGTTTAAGACATAAAAAATTAGCACCCGAAACCGCCCAAGCACAATTAGATTCTGCTGATGTTAGTTCACAAAAATACAGCTTGAAATATGCAGATAGAGAACTATCAATCCGTTTCAATCGGCAATTTCCGCATCAAATTTTAGGCTGGGAAGACACCTACCAACAAAATGGCAAACGCTTGACAACAAAAGCTACTTTGAAAAAAACGATTTTATCAGACTATTGGTCAAAACATGACCCTATGCACGTTTCGTTGCGAGATAGTTTGGGATTGTTGTAAAAATATCAAAATTTGACCGTTTAAAACTTTCTTTGTTGGTTTTGTACCAATTACTGTACTAATCAGCCGTTCTCTACGTTACTTTCCCATTGATTTTCATCTAATTATTGGTCATGACTCCTCTCAAAAGTAATTCCATTTTATCTTCTATTTTTCGTATTACCTATTGCTTATTTTTTTTCATTAGTGCTTCTTGTTCAACCAGTTCTGAGCAAGAAACTACCAAACAAACATCTGCCCATTTGCCGAATACTTGCACGATTGTTTTTATGGATAAATCACTGAGTGTTAATGTGAATAAAGTATTTGTAAACGAAAAATATCGCCGTATTTTGAGCGAGGTTATAGACGAAAACATTCGTCAAAAAGGTGATCGTTTAGAAGTATATTTCATTCATGAAAACACCTCAAAAGGTAAAGCTTTTGAGGGGGTATGTCGCTCGGAAATGGATGATTTAACAAATGTGAACGCCACTGATGCCGAAGCTATCAAAACCTCGTATGAACTTTCGCTCAAAAAAGAACGCATGGCATTTCGGCAACGCACCATTGCTCAACTGGCCGTTCAAAATGTGTCGGCAAGTAATTTGGCAACTGATATTTGGGCCAGTTTACCTGTAATCAATCAGTTGGCAGGCGAAGGTTTTGTGGTAAAAGCCTATTTTTTGACAGACATGATTGAGAGTATGAAAGGTGATGGACGGCGAGACTTTCAGACGAATCCGCCTCACAACGATGCTCAAGCTGAAGAATGGGCCAAAACGGATGCCGCTAAGTTGAAAGACAGTTTGCCGAATTTAGGTACTGTTGAGGTGAAAATTGCCTTACCCTTTGAGCCGACGAGTACAGTCAAACAAAATAACCCGTCCGTTTCAAAATACTGGTCGGTACTTTTATCAGAAATTGGTGTTTCGGATGTGCAAGAAGTATTTTGATAAATAATCGTAAATATGAACTTAGCACAACTCAACATTGCCCGGCTTTTAGCACCTATTGACTCACCGCAAATTGCTGAATTTGTTGCCCAATTAGACCCCATCAACACCCTTGCCGAACATAGTAATGGCTTTGTGTGGCGACTGAAAGATGATTCGGGCAACGCAACAGACATAAACCCTTTTGGTGATGATTTTATGATTGTGAATATGTCGGTTTGGGAGAATCTTGATGTGCTAAAAGACTTTGTGTTCCGTACTGCCCATGCGCAAGTCATGCGTGACAGAGCAAAGTGGTTTGAAAAACACCTAACACCCTATATGGTGCTTTGGTGGGTATCCGAAGGACATATACCTACTGTAGAAGAAGCCCAAGAACGCTTGACACACCTTCAACAGCATGGCGATAGTCCTTATGCCTTTACTTTTAAGGTTCGCTACGATGCTGATGGACGCTTGGTTTAAATCATGGTCATGTGGTACAGACCATGCATCTATTTTTTCGGTACAATTGTCTTGAATCCTGCCAGTATTTGTGGCTCTTCGTATTCTCCAAAAGTAATGTAAACAGAGGATTTTTTGTCTTGTCCAGTAGCATTTTTATAACTGACTTCAAAAATATCAATGCGAGCTTGTCCTACTTTTGAGTTGTAATTACAACAAGACCCCGTTTGTTTATACTTCAACGACTTCCCTTGTGCATCTCGAAGCAAGTCCAGATAGGCTGTTACATTTTCGGTTATGTCATTGTAGCCTGCCCCTACCTTCACTGGATTTTCTTTTGAAAAGCCGTATTTGGGATTAGTAGAAACCTGTGTTAAGCGCAAAATAGCGTTTTTGGGTGGTGCATTCTGTATCGGATTATCACATATTTCTACCTTTACCGAGGCCATTGGCATTCCTGTGCGCTGGGCGGCACGATAACCCTCACAAGCTTTATCTGACAAGCCTTGTATTTCGTAAATCATGGCCCGGTTGTAAAGTGCTTCGCCTGATTTAGGGTCTAAACGCAGTGCTTCACCCAAATCGGCAAGGGCACCATCATAATCCGTTAATTTTTTGCGAGCAATGGCCCTGCCCACATAGGCTTTGGCTTTGGCATTGAGTTTTATGGTTTGGTCAAAATCGGGTAGCGCCTCCTCATAACGACGGAGCATTGACTTTGCCATGGCCCTATTATACCACAAAGTAGGCTCGTTTTTATCAAGCGCAATGGCTTGGTCAAGCAATTTGATTCCTTCCTCGTATTTTCCAGTTTTTAGTTGCTCAACGGCTTGACTATAAAGTATTTTTACGTCTTGGGCGAATGTTTGAAACGAAACAATAAGGCTTACTAACAGCAGTTTTTTCATAATTGACATAGTTCATTGTAGCACACAGAACGCATGAATTACTCGAAAATTACATTTTTTATGCCAAAAGAAAAGCACCAGAAGGTCTTCTGGATGCTTAATGTAAATAAGTACATTGCTAATCTCTGGCGGTTCCTGCATAAATGAGTGCGCCACCCGCAATGATTACGTCTTTTAAGGCCATAATTATTGACTCCCGGTGTCCAGCCATCACACTTGGTAAATGAATGGTCAATACAAACATAATTAGCATAATTGCTAATAAGGTACTGGCTGTTTTTGCTTTTTTGCCATACAATATTCCAGCTGAAGCCATGAGCAAACAAATACCAGACAGATATACCCAAACAATGCTTCCTGGCAAATATGCAGGAATCAAACCAACCATCATTTGTGCATTAGTAAAACAGAAAACACCAAAAACAGCGATGGGGAGCGCAAATAGATAACGCCCCAGAGGGATAAGTGTAAACATAAAAATAAATTTTAGTGGTTAGGATAGCACAAATAACATACAATTGTACAATATTTTCTTTATATAAATCAATTTTATTATTATTTTGGTAGCTTTTACCAACTCAAAACGGCAATAGAATTTCATAATTTGCGTTATTGCAAGAAAACACTTTTTTCATGCACCAGCAGCTTCGGTTTTTATATCTATTATTTGCTTTCTTCTACTTTGTTACTACTTCACAAGCTCAACACTTTTCATTAAGTCGGTTATTTTATCCTAATCTTACACTCAAAGCCGAATATATCCCTACGGCTGATTTTGGTAATAATCGCAGTTATGGTTTAACTCGTACTTCGGTTACAGGTATGATTCCCTTACGAAGTGAAGTTGAGGCAGGTATTGGATTTCGTAAAAAATTAGATATTCGAGCAAGGCATACGCTGCTGGTTGCCAATTTTTCTCAAAATAACCCAATTATTGATACTAAAGAGCAACCAAGCAATGGCTTCAAAACTGCTTCGTTGGGCATAGTAATGCTTCAAGCCAGCTTGCGAGACAAATTTTGGGTTTATGCAGCAGGTGGAGGTATCACGGAGTCGAACGAAACTTTTTTTACCCCTCAGCCTTTTCTTTATGGTGGGGCGGCTCGTATGCGAGTTTTTGGTTTGAACTCACAGATTATCTATGGTTCGGCTTTAGTTTATAATCAGAAGTTTAGGATTATCCCTGTTTTGGGATTCAACAAAAAATTAGGAAAACACTGGCACACCTCAACTTTACTACCTTTTGCTGCCAATGTAAACTATAAAGTAAAAGAGTGGTTTAATGTGGGGCTTACTGGAGCTTTTGGAGGCTATAGTGGTGGTTTTCAGGAGATTTCTGGCACTGAAAAACTACTTCGCCGACAAAATTATCAGCATGTAAAATTTGTATTTTCGGCAAATGCTCACTTATTTACGGTATTGAGTATATCGGCAGAGGCAGGGTTGTTGAGTTTTAGGCAAGTAAAAACTTTCAATACAGCTCGTGAAAATTTATCATCATTCAACCCTGGTGCAGCACCATATTTGGGTGCCAGTGTGAGATATATTACAAGCAAATCAAAGCTTTCATCTAAGTTTATTAACAAATTAGGAATGGGAGATAGAAGTTTGTTTTAGCGTGAGGGCGGTGAACATTGTCCATCGCCCTCACGATATTCTCTCTTATCTCAAATCTCACAATCTTTTGTCTATCCTCTTACATCAACTTCTTATACTTAATCCGTTTTGGTGTAAGGTCTGTACCGAGGCGTTTACGGCGGTTTTCTTCATAGTCTGAGAAGTTTCCTTCAAACCAATACACTTGCGAGTCGCCCTCAAAAGCCAAGATATGTGTGGCTATTCTATCTAAAAACCACCTGTCGTGCGAAATCACTACGGCACAACCAGCAAAGTTTTCAAGTCCTTCTTCTAACGCCCGTAAAGTGTTGATATCTAAGTCGTTAGTAGGCTCATCAAGTAGTAATAAGTTAGCCCCTTCTTTGAGCATCATAGCCAAGTGTACACGGTTTCGCTCACCACCCGACAATACACCAATCTTTTTCTCTTGGTCGGCACCGCCAAAATTAAAACGACTCACATAAGCACGGGCGTTAACTTGCCGACCTCCAAGCAGCATGGGGTCATTACCACCCGAAATGGTTTCATATACAGATTTGTCTGCTTTGAGACTTCCATGTTCTTGATCGACATACGCCAATTGCACAGTTTCACCTATTGTTATTTCACCAGTATCTGGTTTGTCTTTTCCAGTAATCATCCTAAAAAGGGTCGTTTTACCAGCACCATTGGGGCCAATAATACCCACAATACCCGCAGGAGGTAGAGCAAAAGTTAGGTTTTCAAACAAGAGTTTGTCTCCAAAAGCTTTTGATACATTGTTAAATTCTATTACTTTACCACCCAACCGTGGACCTGCCGGAATGTAAATCTCCAATTTTTCTTCTTTTTGTTTGCCTTCTTCGCTCAACAAGCGTTCGTATGCCCCCAAACGAGCCTTCGATTTTGCCTGACGTGCCTTAGGAGCCATTCTGACCCATTCCAACTCTCTTTGTAAGGTCTTCTGCCGTTTAGATTCTTGTTTTTCGTCTTTTGATAATCGTGCTTCTTTTTGCTCTAACCACGACGAATAATTTCCTTTCCACGGAATACCCTCACCCCTATCCAATTCCAAAATCCAACCAGCCACATTATCCAAAAAGTAGCGGTCATGGGTTACAGCAATCACCGTACCTTTATATTGCTTGAGGTGTTCTTCGAGCCACAAAACCGACTCAGCATCAAGGTGGTTGGTGGGTTCGTCAAGTAGTAATACATCGGGCTGTTTAAGTAATAATCTGCACAACGCCACTCGACGTTTTTCACCACCAGACAAGTTGGCAACCAGCGAGTCCGATGGCGGACAGCGCAAGGCATCCATGGCTCGTTCGAGGCGGCTGTCTAAGTCCCAGGCATCGAGGTTATCTAACTTTTCTTGAACCTCGCCCTGTCGTTCTAATAATTTATCAAAGTCGGCATCAGGATCCCCAAACGCTTCATTGATTTCGTCAAATTCTTTTAATAAATCCACAATTTCTTGTACACCCTCTTCTACAATTTCTTTTACAGTTTTGCTTGAATCAAGTAAAGGTTCTTGCTCTAACATACCAACAGAGTAGCCAGACGAAAAAACTACATCACCTTGAATACTTTTGTCAATACCTGCTATTATTCGTAAAAGTGTTGATTTTCCAGACCCATTTAGGCCCAAAACCCCTATTTTTGCTCCATAAAAGAAGGATAAATAGATATTTTTAAGAATTTGTCGTTGGGGTGGAATTATTTTACTCACACCCGACATTGAAAAGATAATGGTTTCGTTACTCATTTTTTATTTTATTTGTACTTGCGAAAATCTGTACTCGGCAAATATCGTATTTTCGTTAGATTTGTTGAGTCTTTAACCACTTAAAAAATGGAACGTTTATTGGAAGACGAGTATGGTTATGTACTCGGCGACAAAGTTTACCTCAAAAGCTATTTAAATTTCCCTGACCGAGAAATTGGTGAAGTCAGGCGGACACCCGAAGAAGCTGTACAATACTTTAAGAACCGCTTCAGCATAGCCGAGGCCAAAGTAATTCAGCTTTTTCAACAAGTTGATGAAGCCCAAAACAAGGGTTCGTATCTGACAAAGTTATTGCAGCTTCGCAAAATACTATCAGAATTTGATGGGTGGGGTGATTTTTCTCCTTTTTTTGAAAAATTAGAAACCCTTGAAGTTTACTTGCGTGAACTGATTGTGGTGAATCAAAAAAAGAACTTGGAAATAAAACAGGCACTCATTGAAGAAATGAAAGTAGTTGCTGACCGAACTGATTGGGCAGAGGCAACTGAAGACATTCAAGATATAAAACTCAAATGGCTCAAAACTGGTCCTGTCGAAAAACCATTGGATACTGAGCTTGAAGAGGTATTTATGGCCTTGGCTGATACCTTTTTTCAGAGACGTAGGGAATTCTTCATCGAAAAAAATCGCATTATTGATGAAAAAATCGCTCACTACGCCTCATTGGTGCAAGCTGCCAGGGATTTGCAACGAGCAGAAGATTTAGACGATGCCTTTCAAAAAATTCGCCAACTGCAAAATGAATGGAAAACCATTGGGGTGATTCCTCCCAAAAAACAAAAAATGCTATGGCGTGATTTTCAGTACGTTAATAATGGTTTCTTCTATCGTTATAACCGAGCAAAAGGAATTGTTCAGAAACCTCGTGAGAATCCGTTTTTGGATGCACTCAAGCGCATGGCCGACGAAGCTGTTAAACTTCCTTATTCGGATGACATGGTCTCAGCCTCTAACAGGGCGAAAGAGCTATTGAATGAATGGAAAAACACCTCGTCAAAACTAAAAGTGGTAGATCGTGATTTGTCTGAAAAATTTAGATTAGCCTGTGATAAGGTGTTTGAAATGAACTACTTAATGCGGGTAATTAGTTATCGTTATCCTGATTTTAGAGACAAACCTCGGCGTGACCAGCTCAAAATCCAGATTCATCAGATGGATTATTTGGTCAAAAAAGAAAGGAACGATCTGGATGTTTATCCAGTTGCTGACTCATTTAATAGGAACGAAGATATGGATCGTAAAATAAATACTCAGAAACGAAAAGTAGCCGTTAAAGAAATGATTTTGACTGAGTTACGAGAAACATTGAATAGCCTGGGCTAAGGGTATTGTTATCATTTTGTCCCTGCCTTGAGGTTCTTCTCATTGCAGGGACTATTTTTGTGCCTCATTTTTTCTTTTTTTATCATGCGTTTATTTAGTACCAACCACCTAAGTCCAGTTGTATCCTTAGAAGAAGCCGTTTTCAGAGGACTTCCTCCTGATAATGGCTTGTATATGCCAGAGGTGATTCCTACCATGCCAGCGGAGTTTTTTGATACGATTGACCAACTTAGTTTGCAAGAAATTGCATTTGAAGTGTCAAAAGTTTTATTGGGAGACGACATCGCTACCACAGACCTTGCTCAGTTGGTAGAACATGCCATTACCTTTGATGCACCCGTGGTTGAAGTTGAGCCCAATCGTTATGTATTAGAGCTTTTTCATGGGCCATCTATGGCATTCAAAGACTTTGGTGCACGCTTTATGGCGGCATTGATGTCTTATTTTTTGCAAAAATCTCAAAAAAAAATCAGGATTTTAGTAGCAACCTCTGGTGATACTGGCGGGGCTGTGGCTCAAGGTTTTTTTAATGCACCTGGTATTTCGGTTACTATTTTGTATCCAAGTGGTAAGGTGAGTGATATTCAAGAAAAACAATTGACTACACTGGGTGGTAATGTAACAGCCTTAGAAGTAGATGGTACGTTTGACGATTGTCAACGATTGGTCAAGCAGGCGTTTTTAGATACCGAACTTACCCAAAAATTTAACCTTGCTTCTGCTAATTCTATCAATATTGCTCGGTTGATTCCGCAATCATTTTATTATTTTGGGGTATATTCTCAACTCAAAAAAACAGGCAAGCCACTTGTAGTAAGTGTGCCAAGTGGAAATTTTGGAAACCTGAGTGCTGGTATTATAGCTTATAAAATGGGTTTGCCTATTCAGCATTTTATAGCGGCTACTAATATCAACAATATTGTGCCAAATTATTTAAAATCAGGTAGTTATGAACCTTTACCATCGAAGGAGACTATTTCAAACGCTATGGATGTGGGCAATCCGAGTAACTTTATACGGATGAAATTGCTGGCTGGTGATTCATGGGAACAGGTAAAATCACTTGTTTCGGGTGCTTATTATACTGACGACCAAACCCGTGAAGCCATGCTTGATTTATACCAACGCACTGGTTATGTAATGTGTCCGCACACAGCAGTGGCTTACTTGGGACTGAATGATTTTTTGAAGACTAAATCGGAACCACTAACTGGGGTGTTTCTTTCAACAGCTCATTATGCTAAGTTTTTGGATGTAGTTGAAGGCACACTTAATCAATCTGTACCCATTCCTGAACGATTGGCTTCTTTGTTGAGCTTAACTAAACAGGCTACACAAATGAGTACTTCGTATGAAGATTTTAAGGCATATTTGTTAAAATAGTTTCGCTTATTTAGCGTCAGAGCTTCTATACTTATACTATTGATAACCCAATAAAAAGCGGTTCGTGTTTGTTTACACGAACCGCTTCTTTTGATTGAATTTTATACATACATTTCCTCTATCAGCTTCTTATTTTTGTCGTGAATAACTTTTCGTTTTAGTTTTAGCGTTGGAGTTAGCTCCCCATCATTTATGGTAAACTGTTTGGGGAGGAGTTTGAATTTCTTAATTTGCTCATACTGAGCAAATTGCTTGTTTGCTTCTGCTACTTCTTCTTTTATTTTTTCGAGTACAACTGGTTGTTGTATCATCTCTTCAAATGTCGTAGCATTTATATTTTTTTCTTTGCAGAATTTTCGAACCGTTTCTACTTCGGGTACCAACAACGCTGCCGGAAATTTCTGTCCATCTCCTACCACCATAGCTTGTTCTATAAATATGGATTCTTTGAGGCGATTTTCAATCAATTGAGGCGCTACATATTTTCCTCCGGAGGTTTTAAATATTTCTTTTTTACGATCCGTAATTTTCAGGTATTTGCCTTCTACAAACTCGCCAATATCGCCCGTATGGAACCAGCCTTCGGCATCTATTACCTCTGCCGTTTTATCAGGTTTGTTGTAGTAACCTTGCATTACGTTCGGTCCTTTTACCAGAATTTCACCATCTTCTGCAATCTTAACGGTTACATCTGGAATCACAGTTCCTACACAGCCAATCCTCATGTCAAAAGGTTCGACTTTACTGGATGTTACTACGGGTGATGTTTCGGTAAGGCCGTAGCCTTCGGAAACTGGCATACCTGCCGCCCAAAAAATACGAGACAAACGAGGCTGTAAAGCAGCTGATCCTGAGACTATTACCTTAACATTTCCGCCAAGTGCTTCTTGCCATTTACTGAAAATCAGTTTGCGTGCTATCTTTAATTTTTGGTAGTAAAGCCAGCCCATGTTTTTAGATGGGTCATACTGTAAACCTAAATTGAGTGCCCAGAAAAACAAGGTCTTTTTGATTCCTGCTAACTCGTGGCCTTTGGCTACTATTTTGTCATACACTTTTTCGAGTAGTCGTGGTACGGTGGTAAAGCAAACAGGCTTTACTTCTCTGATGTTTTCAGCAATTGTATCCATGCTCTCGGCATAGAAGACCGAAGCCCCTATTCGCAAATAAACATAGATGACCGTGCGCTCATAAATGTGGCATAAGGGTAAAAAGCTCAGTACTCGCTCACCAGATTGGATAGGAATATAGTCCATTACGCCTTCTACATTGCTCACAATATTATGATGAGATAGCATTACACCTTTGGGTACGCCGGTAGTTCCTGATGTGTAAATTAGCGTTAATAAATCATCAGGTTTAACAGCATCTTTATAGGAATCTAACTGAGTAATATCCTCATTTTCACCTAATTGTATTACTTCTTGCCAGTTTTGAATTCCTTGTATTTCATCAAACGAAAAAATATGTTCGATGCCGTCTAATTCTTTAGTCGCTTCTTTTACTTTGTTGACTAATTCTGTGGTTCCAGCAAATACTATTTTTACACCTGCATCCTGAAATATATACCGATAGTCGTCAATGGTGATGGTTGGATACATGGGAACACTCACAGCTCCTAATTGTTGTATGCCAAAATCAACGATGTTCCATTCAGGCCGATTGGGCGAAATAATGGCTATTTTATCATCCTTTTTGATTCCCAATTTCAAAAGTCCGATACTCATTTTATTGGCTTTTTCGATGAGTTCCTGTGCCGAGTAGATGTGCCAATCGCCATGTTCTTTGGCTGCTAAGGTTTCGGGATTGTTGTAAACAGCTACATGGTTATCTAACAAATCAAAGACCCTACTCACTGTTTTTTGTTTTGTTGTTGTTGGTTTAGCGATGATGTTTTCCATAGATTAAAAAAAGAGGATTCTGTTGTGAAAATGTGGATAAATGTACAATTATTAACATGTTTATCCACATTTTACTCACTTTTACACATAAAAAAGCCTTTTAAATTTATTAAAAGGCTTTTTTGTTTTTATTCTTTTGGCACAATTTTCTTAATTATTGCTCTTTTACCACCTATTATTCAGTTTCTGCTTTTTGTCGTTTACAAAATAGCTAATTTCTTTTGAGCCATTTCCATAAATCATTGTTCCCTTTCCATTGCGTTTATCGTCTTTGTATTCCCCTACGAAGCGGTCTCCGTTAGCAAAATAGTAAGTACCTTCGCCGTGTCGTTTGTTTTCTTTGAATGTACCTTCGTATCTATCTCCGTTTTTGTAATAAAAGGTACCTGTACCATCCATTTTGTTGTATATAAAGTTGCCTTCGTACTTCAAGTTTCCGTTTGCATGAAACTGTGATCCATAGCCATGGCGTTGTCCATCTTGCCATTCACCATCGTATTTTTCACCCAATTCGTGCAAATACACCCCTTTGCCATTGGTGCAGTTGCCTGTTAAGCAACCCGACCACTTTTTTTCTGGTTCTTTGGGTTTTTCTTTTTCTTCCATTACCACCTCTGGCTGCTCTATTTTTGTTTTGGTAGGCAATGTGCTTGCAGTAGAACTATTCGTGCTTCGTGGGTACATTTCAGCCGCTTCACGCCAACCTTTCTCTATGGCAGATAACCGTGCTTTGCGTGGCGGGTGTGTAAACGTGCCTTCTTCTGTTTGCAATAGTTTAATGGCTGCTTGGGCCTCATCGAGCGACGAGCCCATTTGGTGCATGATAAATCCTGAGAATTTATCTGCTTCTAATTCCTTTTCGGGGCGGCTACCTTTTCCGTCAATGGTGTGGCCTTGTAGGTGATGCCCCAACTCATGTGCCATGATGCTGATGGCCGACCAATCTGTTTTGGTTCGGTTATCAACACGTTGCAAAAACATTTTGTCGTACACAATGTACCTAACACCACCAACAGTAGTGGCAAAGCAGTTTTCGGTAAGTGGGCACTCCACTACCATAAAGTTGCGATTGAGGCCAATGGGTTTCAAAATTCGGTCAACGGCAGCCTCAGCCTGTTTGTTAGACATGAAGGTGTTGAACTGGCAAATTCGTTTTGGATCAATATTGCCTCCATAGTAATTGCATCCAAACGTTTTTACTTCGTCGTCGTTTTGTGCCCAAGCAATACCACAGGTTAGTGTGACTAAGAGTACGATTAGCTTTTTCATCAGTTTCAGAATGAGGAATTATTTTTAACAGAAACGTAGTTTTTTCTCATTCTTGGCAAGGTTGGTTTTCTCTTTCTATAAATAGTTTTTTAGGTTAATTTATTGTGTCACCTCGCAACATTCTGAATCTTTTGCGTGCTTCTGCGCCAAATATGCTACCCGGAAATTTTTGAAGGATTTCTCGATACATTCGCATGGCTGTTTCTTTATCCTTAAATTTTTCTTCATAAAGCTTGGCCAACATGAATCGGGCATCGTCACACAGAATGTCTTGGGCGTGGTCTTTTATTATTTTCTCCAAATCTTCGGCGGCTTTGCTTACTTCGTCTTGTTTGAGCAAAGTATTGGCCCTTAGCCACAGAATTTCGTCTGCCAGCGGGTGTTCTCGGTATTTTTTATAGAGTTCGTTGAGTTTATCAATAGACTCTTTGGTTTGATTTTGATATAACATTAGCTCCACGGCAGCGTATTCTCTCATGGCGGTTTCGGTGCTATCAAGCCCAATGTTGTCTTGGATAAGCAAACTGAGTGAGATGGCATCGTTGGCTATTTCACGGGTTGTAGCTATTTTCAAAACATCCAATACCTCTTTCGCCAAATCAAAATCTCCTCTGTAATAGTTGAGTTTAGCATTCCGGAGTTTGGCATCATATCCTAACGGGCTATCTTTTGAAGTTTTTTCAACTTGTGAATAAATCAACGTTGACTCCCATGGCTCATTTTTCAATAAATAAACATCGCCCAACTCCAATTTACAGCGGTCTATAAACTGTTGATCTGCTGCCCCTAATTTAATGGCTTGCTCCAAGATAACCGTTGCTGTATCTTTTTCATTGAGGTAAAACGCATAAAGGTGTGCCGTACTCCGTAGGGCTTCGAGTGTTCGCTGGTTTTTCCCCAGTTCGTCAAAGAATTTCTGATATTCAGTTATCAGCAATCTGATGTCTTGCATATTGACGGGGTAGGTACTTTTAATAACTTCCTCTTTGGAGCTGATTAACATTCGGCGGTATAGTGGATAGTTTGGGCTTGCTTTGTATTCTTTTGCTAAGTATTCAAAAATGTTTCCGGCTGCTTTATGGTCTTTGTTTTGCATGGCCAAAAAGCCAAGTTCCACTACTTTGTTTCCTTCTAATTTATACCGACGATCCATAGCACGAGCTTGTACAAACGCTTTATAAAATTCTTTTTGCTGAATCAAATGCCAAATCAACATTTCGTTGTAATAACTCTCGTTCGGAAACTTCTGAACTTTTTCATAGAGTACCTTCTCCAATATTTCTAAGTCTTTTTCTTCACGTACTTCATCTTGTAGCAACGACTGCACCATTTCTCGATTACCTGCACTTAGTCCATATTGCAAATACTCCTCAATCATCAAGTCGTTTTTTCCAGTAGCTTTGTACAAGCGTGCCAGCGAAATGGTAAAGCCATTTCCACCTCTTAGTTCAGTTCTTGCTGTAGTTAGCGTTTTGATGGCTCGCTCATATTGGTCTGCATCAGCATACTCCTTCGCCAATCGGTTTGCACTGGTTTCATCTTTTTTGGCAAGCTGAATGGCTTCCTCATATTTTTTTTCGGCTTCTTCAATTTTGTTTTGCTGTTCCAACAATCTTCCATAGTCTGCTAAGTACATCGGATTTTTTTCGTTGTTCTTGATTTGTCTTTTTACAAATTTTTCAGCTTCATCAAAATCCTTGACTTTCTGTAAACATTGTAGATAACTTTTGTGGATAACTATGGCTGTTTCTTTGTTTCGAGCCAACTTCTGAAAAATTGTTAGTGCTTTTTCATACTCTCCGTTTTTGAGGTACTCATTTGCCAGTTCTACATCTTGTGCCAATGCCAAGGTACTCATCAGCATCAAAACAATCATCACACTGTATTTAATAATTGTATTCATTTTTATTATTTTAAAAAAGTTAATACTGTTTATTAGCACTGTTGACAAGTGGAAAAATATTAAAACGCATTTGCTTGACACATACTTTGTGGATATGTTGAATAACTATCCACATATATTAACGTTTTTTCCACAGCTATCTGTTTGATAATCAGAAAATCTTTTAGTTATACACATATCCACATTTAGTTTTGTGTGTAAAAGTAGCTAAGATACGAAAGAAAAAAAGATGTTACCAACTTGTCTATTCAATGTGTAAAATCAGGCAATTATCTATAGTGTCAGACTCTCCACAAAGTTTTACACATTTTAGTTGGAGTTTCGCACAAGTAGCTCCACAACTTATTTGTGTTTTTCAACACAAATAATACCAATTTCCACAGACTTATCCACAATCAATTTGTACATTTTTTATTTTGAATTGACCTTAATTTAGATTGCAAAAGAATGATGATTTGAGTTGATCACTTTCTGTATAACTATGGCACTCGTGTGCTATAGTTATACAATGAACTTGTTGGGTTGAACAGGAAGTTTCGAGTGGTATTTAGTTCTTTTTGGGTTCTGGCTCAGGAGGAGTCTCACCCAAGTCAAGGTCGTTTCCGGTTAACTCAAAGTTTTGTTTGAGTGGAAGCGGGTTGGGCAGGAATATGATGCGTTCTGGTAAGATAAATTTATCAGGGTCACCAAAATCCCATCGGTTATTTTTGTTGGTGTCCACTACTACCCTAATGGCATAAGTACCTGGTTTGAGGTAATCAAACAGATAATTGGGTGTATTTATGGCTTCTTTTAGCACTTTATTGGCGTTGTCAGTGAGCTGTACGATAAAATTACTCTTCGCATTTCGTACAGAGCCACTGATTATTCCATAATTTTCGGCGATTTTGATGGTATAATCGTGTTTGAATGCTTGGCTACTATCTTTTTCAATTGAAATGAATGCTCCTTTTGGAAACCTTACCCGTACATCTCTATTAGCTTTTATGTCTTTCTTGATGGTGATTATATTTTTGTAGGCGTTCCATTCAATATCTTTTTCCTCTACTTTGATTGGTCTTATGGTATCTGCTACTACTTGGATGGCATTCAAGGTGTAACTATCAATCGGTTTGTTAAAAGTTAATTTGAATACAAACGGTAGGGCTGTTTCTTCTCCTACTTTTGGCTCATATTCTACCGATAGAGCCTCTCTACTTCCTTCTTCTTTTTTTGGTTTTGGCCGAAATTTTATTTTTTGTTCGTGTTTGAACTCCCTATCAAGCGAATCTATCAAGGTGATATTCACTTTAATGGTATCAGTTGCACTTTTGGTATTGAAAAACTTCAACTGCCTCTCCCCTATTTGCATCATAGCCATGCTATCAGCAGGGTTTGCATACTTTACGTTCACTTTTTTGATGCCTCTTATATAATTAATAGTATAATAATAAGCAGTTGGCAAAGTATTTACTACTTTTTGTGAAATATTCTCTGCAAAAAACAAATCCATTTCTACACCACTAATGTTTTTGGTTACTTCTATAGAATCTTTGAGATAAGCAATCTGTTCTTTGGTAGGTTCATACAAAATATTGTTGTTAATGTCGGTAATGGCGATGAGGCGATAAATACCAGCCTGAATGTTTTCTATTAAAAAATTGCCTGAGCTATCTGTTTTGGTAAAATAGTAGGGTTTTACTTTATCAACTTTAGAAGTGTCTGTCCACTTATACAAACCCACCATGGCATCCAATACGGGTTTACCAGTTTGACTATTTTTTACTTTTCCACTGACCGAGAGTGAATCTATTTTAGAACCAGTACTAAATACAATTTTTACATTTTTAGCTGGATTCCTTTCTGCATAATCTTTAAAGGCTTGTCTAAAATTCAAAGTATAGGTTATATTTTCTTTAAATGGCTTATCAAAGTTGATTCTTGCTCCCTTTGGTCGTTGTTTGGTCGAATAATTACCTTCAATACTTGGGGTAATGAGTAGTTGTTGATTGAGATTATCTACAGTGATGTATTCATCAAATTCTATATCAACGTATTGTTCTTTATAGTTCAAAGTTTTATTGAGTGGAATTGTCTTTACTATTTGAGGTGGAATTGAGTCTTTCTTCCCACCTGTGGGTGGCACAAATTGTGCACATGAATACATATAAAATGCAAGTACCCAGAACAGGACGATGGAACTTAACTTATAGGCAAGGTTAAACTGTTTCATAAAGGTTTTACACAACTTTAAATGAGAGGAACTACTCAAAATAAAACCCCCAACGATGATTGAGGGCTTTACCTTATTGGTGTTTAATGACATAAATCAAACTCGAATATTCGCTACTACTTCGGGCTTTCCAATTAGAAGCAAGACCATTGATGAATGACTCCCAGTAACCAATTTTTCCATTTTTGTATTTACTACTTAGCATACTCACATAAAACGAATCGAAGTGCATAGGCAGTATTTTTTGAATATGAAATCCCTTTGATTCAAATAATCGTTTGATGTCCTGCTGACTAAAATGATAAAGATGTCGAGGTACATCATACGCTGCCCAGTGTTCTTGATAATGCTGAGCATCATAAGCGTTTAGGTTTGGAACGGCTATGATGAGGGTGCCATTTTTGGTTAAATGATTTTGAAGCCAATCTACATATTGTTGAAGTTGATGTACATGTTCCAGCACATGCCACATGGTAATTACTTCATATTGTTCGGTTTGATTCAACTGCCAAATTGTAGGCTTTATTATATTAAGTCCTTGCTCGTTTGCTAACTGGCTCGCCCCTTTGTCTGGTTCAATTCCTGTTACATTCCAGCCGTTATCTTGACATACTTTCAGGAACATTCCTGTTCCGCAGCCAATATCCAATAGTTTTCCTTTGTTTGGTTGTTGTTTATTGATAAGGGTTAGTTTTCCTTTTAAGGTAAAGTTTCGTACCAAATGATATAATTTATCCATCAAACCTTTCTTGGTATTACTATGTGAAATATAGTTTTCGGATTGGTAATAACGTCCAATGCTTGCTTCGGATGGTCTGGGATTGGTAAAATGGAAACCACAATTTTGACAAGTAACTATATTAAACACCTCACCACTTACCGTATTATCTTTACAACTTTGATAAGGAATAAACTCATTTTGCTGGCAAATAGGACAGGCTGTTATATTTTCAATTGGAGACATCTTTCGGATTTGCTGTGTGTGTTACTAACTATGTTTTATCTGCCCAAGTAAATCATAAGCACAGAAATATCAGAAGGCGAAACCCCACTGATTCTGGATGCTTGGCCGAGGGTTTGTGGTCTGATTCGGCGCAATTTTTCTCGACTCTCAATAGAAATTGCTGAGAGTTTTGAATAGTCAAAATTTGGATGAATAACCAAGTCTTCGAGCTTGGTTAATTTTTCAGCCATCAGGTATTCTTTGTCAATATAGCTTTCGTACTTGATGTTTATTTCAACTTGTTCTATCACCTCTTGCGAAAAATTACTTAAAAATTCATCAAAGATTGGGTTTGCTTTCTGTAGGGTTTTTACCTCAATTTCTGGTCTTTTGAGCAGTTGATATAGTGAGGTTTTTTCTTTGATTGCTGCGCTCCCAATTTGCTGAAAGTATCCATTTATTTCTTCTGGATTTACTTTGCGCTGCTTCAATTCCGATAGCAGACTTTGGATATTTTGTTTCTTTTCTACCATTTTTTGATACCTCAACTCCGAAGCTAAGTTAATATTGTATCCTTTTTCTGTCAAGCGGAGGTCTGCATTGTCTTGGCGGAGTAAGGTTCTGAACTCAGCTCGTGAGGTAAACATACGGTAGGGTTCTTCAGTACCTTTGTTGATAAGGTCATCAATCAATACGCCTATGTAGGCATCTGAGCGACTCAACGTAAATCGTTCTTTTTGATGTGCGTTTTGATGTGCATTGATGCCCGCTATCAAGCCTTGGCAAGCGGCTTCTTCATATCCTGTTGTTCCATTGATTTGACCTGCGAAGAAAAGGTTTTTTACCAAATGGGTTTCGAGGGTGTTGGATAATTGAGTAGGTGGAAAGAAGTCGTATTCAATGGCATAGCCTGGTCTGAACATTTTAACATTTTCAAATCCGGGTATTTTTTTCAGTGCTTTTAACTGAACATCTTCTGGTAGTGAGGTCGAAAATCCATTTACATAAACCTCTACTGTATCCCATCCTTCGGGTTCCACAAAAATCTGGTGCCGGTCTTTATCTGCAAACCGATTTATTTTATCTTCTACTGATGGGCAGTAGCGTGGTCCTATTCCTTTGATACGCCCAGCAAACATAGGTGATTTTTCAAAACCTGTTTTTAGTATATCGTGTACCTCTTGATTGGTGTAGGTAATCCAGCAACTTCGTTGTTTTGTGAGTGTTGGTGTATCTAAGTATGAAAATTTGGCAGGCATTTCATCACCCGGTTGTTCTTCCATTACGGCATAATTGAGGCTTCTACCATCTACTCGTGGTGGTGTGCCTGTTTTCATTCTGCCTGCTTCAAAGCCTAATTCAACCAATTGTTCAGTAATACCTGTTGCTGCTTTTTCGGCGGTTCTACCTCCACCAAAATTCTTTTCTCCGATGTGAATTTTACCATTCAAAAATGTTCCGTTGGTTAGCACTACTGCTTTTGCCTTTATTTCAATACCCATTTGTGTTTTTACACCAATGACTACTCCATTTTCTACTAATAGACCAGCAACCATTTCTTGCCAAAAGTCCAAGTTTTTATTTTGTTCCAAGGTTAGCCTCCATTCGTTGGCAAACATATTCCGATCACTTTGACATCTTGGACTCCACATGGCAGGGCCTTTCGACCTATTGAGCATCCGGAACTGAATCATGGTTTTGTCAGAAATAATTCCAGACATTCCACCGAGTGCATCTATCTCTCTTACTATTTGTCCTTTGGCTACCCCTCCCATCGCTGGATTACACGACATCTGAGCAATGGTTTGCATATTCATTGTAATGAGTAGCACACTTGACCCCATTGTGGCAGCGGCATGAGCTGCTTCACAACCAGCGTGACCAGCACCTACTACTATTACATCGTATTCGTTAAACATTATTTTATTAGTTGAATTTGTGGAGTTTTGTGAAATGTTCCACGTGAAGCACTTTATTAAAATTATTAAAAATAGCAGTTTGTGTGCTTTCTTAAAATTAGTAAAGAAGCCACAAAGTTAGAAACAAATGAGATGGAAAGAAAATTCAGGTTAGACAAAACGAAGAATTAAGGATGTAGATTTAAAGCAATAAAAAAGGAGGGCTAACCCTCCTTTTTTATTGCTTTAAATGAATGAAATTAGTTTATCTTTTTGAAATAACTATCCACTTCTCTTTTATAGAAAGGCGTAAGAGATGGTGGTACCGTCCGAAGTAATTCTGTTTGCTTTTGTTTGTCTTTTACGTACTGCTCAAACTTCGGCGGCACTTTTCGTTCTACTTGGCGAGCAGTTTCAGCTTTGCGTTTGTTGTCTTCTTCTTGCTCTTGCATTGCTTTTTCAGATTCAAGTAAGCGTGTCAAAAGTTCTTTTTGGCGTTGGATTAAGTTCTGATTCAGGCGTTTGTTTACTAAATCTTCTTCGTTTTTCTCCATTTGTTTCATCATTTCCTGAACCTGGTCACCCAACTGCTTGCCTTTTTCGGTTCCTTTCATGCCATCCATGGCTTGTTGAAGCATTTTACGCAATTGAGCTTGTTGGGCAGCCAAACGAGCCAGTTCTTCTGACATTGCCCTTCCTCCTTTACCCGATTGTTGTAGTTTTTGGGTAGATTGATTCATCTGCTCTTGCATTTTGCCCATGCTTGGCATTTCACTTTTACCTTTGTTTTTACCCTTGCCTTGCCCTGGCATCATCATCGCCATCATTTGTTGTTGCATTTGTTTTAATACATCGCTCAACATTAGGGCTAAGTTGTTGATGTCGGTCATAGCAGACTGTTGTTTGGCAGTGGCTTGTGGTAGCCGGCGTTGTTTGATCATAGTTGCTGCTGAACCCATGTCTATTTTCATATTGGTAAGCTCACGAGTCACAAACGACTCAATTTGCATAACTCTTTTGGCTAATGAATAAAGACTATCCTCTATTACTTTGGCATCGTCTTGCAGCTTGGCTTGTTCTTGGGCTAATTTTACGAAGCGGGGGTCGGCCAAATTTACACCTCTAAAATCTTTCATAATGCGCTCTTGGTCAAACGACAGCGTAACCAAGTTTTCAAGAATATCCCGAAGGTCATCCATATTTTCTTCGGTTTCTTTCATTTCCATACTCATTTTCATAGAAGCCAACTTGCCTGCCAAATTCCGCATCGAACGAGCCGCATTTTTTTGAGACTTAGACGACTTGCTATTTTCTTGCTTCTCCATGTTCTCCTTACTATTTTGCTGCTCGTCCTGAATATCCTTTTGCTGTTCCTTGTCGGTATCCATCGGCTGAGAATCTTCCATTTCTTTGGAGTCTTTCTCCAATTGCTCCAATTCTTTTTTTATGTCTTTAAATTCTTCTTGCAACTTTTCTTGTTCTTTCATCAAAGGGTCATTCGGGTTCTTCTTCTCCCCTTCTTTTGATTCATTTTCTTTTTTGTCACCCTCTTTGCCATCTTTCTTGTCGTCATTGTTTTTGCTGTCTTTGTTATCCTTAGCATCTTTATTGTCCTTGTTTTCTTTACTGTCTTTATTATCCTTATTTTCTTTACCGTCTTTCTTATCATCTTTACCCTTCTCATCTTTATTTTTAAGGTCATTTTTCTTGCCTTGCTCTTCGGTCTTTTCAGCAAGTTTTTCTTGTTCTTCGGCCAATTTTTTCAGTTCTTCCACATTCTTATCAATCTTGGCATTCATTTGTAGTTTCTTGAAAAGTGCCAAAGCCCTATCAAGCTCTTTCTCTAAATTACGCTCTTTGTTTTTGAGACGGTCGAGTTGTTCAAGCATTTTTTCATCTTGATTTTTCTCTAACATCTGTTTTAATTCCTCATACATTTTCTGCGTTTCTGGATCGTTGAGTTCGTTCATTAGTTTTTGTAATTGCTCAAACTTTTGAGCCAACTCTGGGTTTTGCTGTTGAAAACGCTGTTGCTTTTCGGTAGAATTCTGATTTTGTTTTTGTAGTTCCTTTATTTCATTCATCAGTTCTTCTCGCTTCCTAAGAAGTTCTTCAGCTAACTTTTTGTCTTGATAATCAAGCTCTTTCTTGTTTTTTAGGCGGTTTTCCAGATTGTTGATGTCTTTTCGGAGCTTTTCTGCTTGTTTGAGCGTTTTATCAAGTTGGGCTTCTGTTTTATCTACCTGATTTTCAATTTCTTTGTCTATTTGTTGTTTAGATGGTATAGCATACGCAAGCATCTGCGTACGAGCACTCTTAGCACCATTTACACCATCATTATCCCAAACCTGCACATAATATTCAAGTTTATCACCAGGCGAAAGTTTCAGACTATCAGTTTGCCATTGATAATAAAAACTCTGAATATTTTGTGAACGATTGACTGGTAAATTGATAGAAGCAAAAACATTAGAGGGCTTTTCGTCTTTTTCTCTTTTGACATTGTAAAACACTTTTAGTGCAGATATGCCGTAATCGTCAGCAATATTGCCACCCAATACTAAGTAATTGTAAAGCGTAGAGTCACGATATTGCTCAAGCGAAATCTGAGGGTGTTTATCCGGAATTACATTCAAGAAATAACTAATACCTGCCTGATTAGAAGTATATTGATTACGTAAGAAAATTTGATAACCACTCGATTGCTTGGCACGACGCTCTAACGAAAAATCGCCTGTAATTAGTGATTTATTGGCTAATTGCCGCCGTCCTTCACCATCAAAGGATAATAATACAGAGTCGGTATCAGTTACATCAAAATTCCAGGATACCACCGTTCCTTCGGGAACAGCTAAATTTCCTACGTTTTGTAAGGATTCGTTTGGTTTGTTAAGGTAACTTGGGTAGTTAAGGGTAATATCAAAATTAACCAACGAAGGGCGGTTTACTACTTCTATCTCAAAGTCGTCAGACTTATAGCCTGCGGCTTCAAATATAAAGTTGAAATCTTTTTGAACCTTACGAAACGAATAAGTATAATGCCTTGAATCATTGGTTTCCATTTTAAACTTACGGTCACTAAAAACCAAATAGACAGATTCGGGGATGGTATTGCCTTGTAATTGGAGATTTACGGTAAAGTCTTCATTTTTGAATGCCCTCAATGATTGGTTTTGGAGCATAAAAGTGAAAGGTGCTTCTTCGGCATACTCGTTTTTGAAATTAACGATACGAGTAGAACTATCCGCAAAGAATTTCGGAGAAATAAACAGAATGGCAATAATTACAAAAAAAGGCACAACAGCGTATTTGAGATACTTGCGGTTATCTTGCAAGTGTATGGCATCGGCAAAACGAACAATGCCTAACTGTTGAGATTTTTGACGAATAGAAGCCAATAGCAACTCGTTTTGAGAAGAACTCAAATTAGCGAGTTGAAGGGTGTTCAAAAGTTTGTCACCTACTTCTGGAAAATACCTGCCAACTTGTTTGGCTGCTTCTTCGTTGCTCAATGGTTTTTGCATACCATACAAGAAAACCAATGGTTTAATAATCCAAAAAACCAAAGTAAGCAGCAATACAGCTAAAAAAGTAAAGAATAAAATACCTCTAAAGGTAGTACCAAACCGACCGAAGTATTCAACAGTGTTGAATATGAGGTAAGCCGATAGCAAAACTGCAGCCGAAAAGATGACCCCTTTCAACAGAAGATTAAGATAATATTTTCGCTTATACTCATCTAATTTAATGAGTAATGTTTCGATAGGTGAATTTGAGTGATTCATGGCAATAATTTTTAAAACTATTCAATTTCAACTAATACAGGGCAATGATCTGAAAACGAAACTTGTGGTAAAATATCGGCATGGGTCAAGCGGTATTCAAGTGGTTTGGCAACCATGTTGTAGTCAATGCGCCAGCCCAAATTTTTCTGCCTTGCTCCTGCCCTAAAACTCCACCAAGTATAATGATGCGGGTTTGGATTCACATGCCTGAACGAATCCACAAAACCACTATCAATAAATTTGCCAATCCATTCTCGTTCTTCGGGCAAGAAACCCGAGCTGTTTGCATTTCCTTTCGGATTATGAATATCAATGGCTTGATGGCAAATATTGTAATCGCCCGAAATAATAAGATTAGGTACTGTTTGTTTCAGGTCGTTAATATATCCTTGAAAATCATCACACCATTGCATTTTAAAGGCTTGCCGCTCTTCTCCGCTTGAACCCGACGGCATATACACACTCATCAATGAAAAATCATCAAAGTCTGCTCTAATCACTCGGCCTTCATTGTCATAAATTGGCATTCCACAGCCATATTCAATGTGTTTTGGCAAATGTTTGGTAAAAATACCAACGCCACTGTATCCTTTTTTTACTGCTGGAAACCAATAAAGGTGATAGCCCAAGTCTTCAAAAATGGCCTTTTCTATCTGATGTTCTTCTGCTTTTAGTTCTTGCAAGGCAATCATATCGGCATTGGAGGCTTGTAGCCATTCCACAAATCCTTTATTGATAGCCGACCTAATTCCATTTACATTATAGGTAAATATTCGCATTTTTTCGGACATAAACGATTATCAATCAGAAAATTAGACCAATGGTTGATTATAGATGATGAAAGAAATAATCAAGATGGTCTATCATGCCTTGTTAAGGCTGTTACTGAACAAAAACTTCTTGCTGAAAATAGTCAATCACGTGCATTTTGAGGAGGGTTTCTTGACTCAACAAATCAACGTGAGGAAGTTTTTTGATGAGTTTCCAGTGAGGCCAACCCTCAGCATCGTGTCCTTCTAACTCGTAGAAACCAGACAAACTCAAGGCTTTGCAAATGGCAATGTGCATTAAGTCTTGTTTTTGTTCTTTGGTAAAAAACTGATGTCCTTTGCCTAACTCTTGCACACCCATCAAAAACAATACACCATTGAGGTCAGCAGGGCGTTTGCCCAATGTCTGTTCAAGTTTGTCAAGTAGGTGTTCCCACTGCGCCGAAAGTTCTGTTATTTCCATGAGTTAAGCCCCCCTTAGTTCGTCCCAATATTCAATAGCCCTACGCAAGTGTGGTATCACAATAGTCCCTCCTATTAGCGTAGCTACCGAAAATATTTCTTGCATTTCTTCATTGTTTACGCCCAATTCGTGACATTTACCTAAGTGATATTTTACACAGTCGTCACAGCGAAGCACCAACGAACACGACAACCCTAACATCTCTTTGGTTTTGGTACTTAACGCACCTTCGGCGTATGTGTTGGTATCCAAATTAAAAATGCGTTTGATAACTTTATTGTCCGAGGCCATGATTCGTTCGTTCATGCGACTCCGATAATCATTAAATTGTTCTACTAAACTCATTGCTAAAGGTTTGATAAGAATAAAACGCTAATTTAGGAAATATTATTCATCCCAACGCCCGAAATTCATGCTGAACGCTTTTTTGGATTTGGTTTTTCCGAGATACTGCTTTGCCTGCACCAATAGCCTCGAAGTAGGCGAATATCTACTGTGTACAAATTGTCGTTTTGAGTTGCCTCGAACAAACACGCACTTTCATAAAGACCAAAAATTGGCTCAAAAGTTTTATGGAAAGGTAAAAATTGAGGAAGTATTGGCGTATTTGTACTTTGTGAAAGGAGGCAAGGTGCAACGACTATTGCATCAACTCAAATACAAAGGGCATCAAGAGATAGGTGAAATGTTGGGTAGAATGTACGGTTCAGAACTCAAAGATATTGGAATAGACCAAAAAATAGATTTGATTGTTCCAGTGCCTCTACATCCCAAAAAGCAAAATGTAAGGGGATATAACCAATCTGATTGTTTTGCAAAAGGACTTTCAGAACAATTGGAAATAGAATGGATACCCGATGTTTTGAAAAAAGGTAAACCCACCGAAAGCCAAACCAAACAAGTAGGACGTTATGAACGGTTCAAGAACATCAACGATGTTTTTTATGTACATAAACCATCCGAAGTAATAAATAAACGGATTGCTTTAGTAGATGATATTGTAACCACTGGCTCAACCCTCGAAGCTTGTGCTGCCGAATTGCTAATAGAAGGAGCAAAAGAAATTTATATCATTACAATTGCTACGGCTACGTAATGATGAAATTATTAACGGGGTCAAGTCTGACCTCAGGTCTGGGCGACCTAATGGAATATCTGACTGTTAAGGCGGGATAATTCTTTTTCTATGTATGGATAAAAAAATCCCGTGAAGCCAGACCTCACGGGATTTTTCTGTATGAAAGTTCTTCTTACTTATTTCCACCTGCCCGAATCATGGCACAACGGAAACCGATAGTGGCTGTAGCCGAATCTTGATCTAAGAAACGACGAGTACCTGGCGAAAGCCAATAGGCAACGTCTGACCAAGATCCGCCTTTAAACACCCGAGCACGGTCACTAATAAGCGTGTTATTACCTTTAAAATCGTAGTATTTTTCTTCATCTTGGAAACCATTACGGCGAACAGGGTTCAAATCACCAACTTCGCCGTAAGAAAGCGGACGATAAATATCCATTACCCATTCGTTTACGTTACCAGCCATGTTGTAAAGACCAAAGTCGTTGGCAGGATACGAATACACATCAATCGTAATAATGGCACCGTCGTTAGACTTACCAGCAATACCTGCAAAGTCACCACGACCACGCTTGTAATTAGCAAGCATTGTTCCTTTTTTGCGGCCATAAGGCGTACGCATCGAAGAACCATCCCACGGATAAATACGTTGATTTGACTGATTTTCATCTAAATACTGTGTACCAATCATGGCTTTGGCGGCGTATTCCCACTCTGCTTCTGTTGGTAGGCGGTAGTCAGGTAACACAAAGCCAGTTTCAATAGCTGGACGGCTTCCCGATGACACAGTATTGACAGAAGCTACCTCTGCCCCACCCTTTTTAGCTTTCTTACCTTTTGCACCTTTTTTGGCTGCTTTGTTTGCCAAATCATTATTAACGGCCAAAGTACGCCAAATAGAATAGTCATTGGCTTGAGTCCATGACACACCCACTACTGGATACATCCGAAAACCTGGGTAACGGAGGTATTGTTGTACATACGAATCATTAAACGAAAGTGGGTTAGCCCAAACCAAAGTGTCAGGAAGTGCACCTTCGTAAAACTCTTGGGTTGAGTCTTTCTGAATAGCATACAAATATTCGAGGTAGTGAACATTTGCAATTTCGGTTTCGTCCATGTAAAACGACTGCACCGTTACGGTACGTTCTAAGTTGTCACGTGAGTTCATCACGTCTTCTTCGAGCGTACCCATCGTAAAACGCCCCCCCTCAATAAATACTAAGTTGGGACCCGTAGGCTGACCTTTGAATTTTGATACTTTGAAACCTTCTTTGGTGTTGTAGGCTAAACCGGTAGCTGTGCTATTCTTACCGGGATTGACGCTATTGGGCTTTTTTGACTTACAGGCTGATGCCAAAGTAAGTACCGCAATTGCCATTGCTACTGATTTGAGCGCAAACTTCATCTGTTCCGTTTGTTTATACCGTTTAGTTGTTTTCGGGTTGATAACGCAAAAAGCGCACAAAGTTATACGTTTTTGCGGAAAAATTTGTCAGACCACCTCGGCAAATGCCTTAAATGTTAATAAGATACCTGATAAAATGCCATCTAAATCTTTAATACTTTGGATATTCTCTACTTGCAAAATGGCTTTTCCTTTCACATCTCGTAGGGCAAGTCGTCGAGGGTTTGCTTTCACGTAGTCAAGAACCTTGCCAAACTTGTCTGATTTATAGTAAGTTTCGTTCTCTGGAGAAACGAAGGTAGCTTTTAGTGTATTGTTTTTGAGACTTAATTTTTCAAAACCTATTTCTTCGGCTTTCCAGCGTACTTTTACTATTTCTATCATATCTGTTACTTCGGATGGCATAGGACCAAAACGGTCGCTTAGTTCCGAGCGGAAGGCTTCTAATTCTGTATCGTTTTTCAAATTGTCCAAACGGTTGTAAAGCCCCAAGCGTTCAGAAATATTGGTGATATAACTTTCAGGAATCAAAATGGCCAAGTCTGTTTCTATCTGACAGTCAATTTTTAGTGTATGGGCTGCTTTTTGGAGTTCTTCGGCAAATAAGTCTTTAAAACGAGTTTCTTTGAGTTCTTGAATGGCTTCATCCAAAATTTTGTGATACATCTCAAATCCTAAATCTGTAATAAAACCGCTTTGCTCTGCTCCCAACAAATTGCCAGCTCCTCTGATATCTAAATCTCTCATGGCCACTTTAAAACCATCGCCCAAGTCCGAAAATTCTTCTAAGGCTCGCAGTCGCTTGCGAGCATCGGTACTAAGCACAGAAAGTGGTGGTGTCAAAAAATAACAAAAGGCTTTTTTATTAGAACGCCCCACCCTACCCCGCATCTGATGCAAATCTGACAATCCAAAATTTTGGGCTGCATTGATAATCATGGTATTAGCATTGGGAATATCCAAGCCCGACTCAATAATATTGGTAGAAACCAGAATGTCATAATCGCCTTCAATAAACCGCATCATTACTTTTTCGAGCCTGTCGCCATCCATTTGTCCATGGCCTACGCCCACTTTTGCATCAGGAACAAGTTTCAGAATCAGGTTAGCAATAGACTCAATGTCATTAACACGATTATGAACAAAAAATACCTGTCCGCCTCTTTTCAATTCATAAGAAATAGCATCTCGGATAAACTCCTCGCTAAACGTGTGGATTTCTGTCGTAATTGCCTGACGGTTAGGCGGCGGGGTAGTAATAACCGACAAATCACGTGCACCCATCAGCGAAAAATGAAGGGTTCTTGGTATCGGTGTGGCAGTCAGTGTGAGTACATCCACATTGACCTTCATTTCCTTGATGCGGTCTTTGGTTTTTACCCCAAATTTTTGTTCTTCATCAATAATTAACAAGCCTAACTCCTTGAATTTGATGTCTTTACTCACAATCCGATGCGTGCCTATCAAGATACTGGTTTCGCCCGAAGCCACCCGTTTGAGCGTGTCTTTGATTTGTTGTTCAGTTTTAAAACGACTGACATACTCTACTTTTACAGGAAATTTTTCTAATCGGTCTCTGAACGTGCGATAGTGTTGCATGGCAAGCACTGTGGTTGGTACCAAAATAGCCACTTGCTTATTGTCACAGCAGGCTTTAAATGCTGCCCGAATAGCCACTTCGGTTTTGCCAAAGCCTACATCGCCACAAACCAAACGATCCATCGGATGTGGTTTTTCCATATCCACTTTTACGTCTGCAGTAGCTTTAGCTTGGTCGGGAGTGTCTTCGTAGAGGAAAGAAGACTCCAACTCAACTTGCATAAAACTATCTCGACTGTACTGAAATCCAGGAGCAAGTTTACGTTTGGCATAGAGTTGAATCAACTCAGTTGCAATGTCTTTTACTTGTTTTTTGACCCTTGATTTTTTGATTTGCCATTCTTGTGAACCCAACTTACTCATCGAAGGCGTGGAACCATCCTTTCCTGAGTATTTTGCTATTTTGTGGAGGGAGTGAATACCCACAAAAAGTACATCGTTGTCCTTGTAAATCAGGCGAATAGCCTCTTGTGCTTTGCCTCCTACATCAACACTTTCCATGCCTACAAACCGCCCAATACCATAGTCCACGTGCGTCACGTAGTCACCGGGTTGTAGCGATTTCAACTCCTTCAAAGTCAGTGCTTTGGACTTCGAGAATTTATCTCTTACCTTAAACTTATGATAGCGGTCAAATAACTGATGGTCGGTGTAGCAGGTTATCTTGGTTTGTTCGTCAATGAAGCCCTCCCGAAGCGAAATATTCATTGGCAAAAAGCGCAAGAGAGGGTCTAACTCCTCAAAAATAGTGTTGAGTCGCTCTAATTGCTTTTGCGAATCAGCTGCAATAATATTGGTAAAACCATGATACTGTTGGTCGTGTAGGTTTTCGAGGAGTCGTTTGAAGTCTTTATTAAACGAAGGCTGTGGCTTGGCTTGGTATAAAAGTTTTTCGGGCGACTTAAAGTAAAACCGCTTGCCAAATTCAACTGTCTTAAAATCCTTAATTTGTTGCAAAAAACCTCGGCGAGTTTCAAACAACAAGCTGGGTTCACTCACTATTTTGATACCGCCACTACTTGCCAACATCTGTTCATAGCGTTGTTGGGTGCGGTTAAAGCATTTGTCAATAATCTCTAAAGAAAACTCAGCGTCTTTAAACCAAAGAAGTGTGTTTTCTGGAAAAAAATTCAAGAACGACTCTCGTGTCTCTTGAATTAGCTTAGTTTGTACGTCTGGTATGATATTGATAAAACTAACAGACTCTTTAGAAAGTTGAGTTTCTGGGTCAAAGGTTCGGATGCTCTCTACTTCATCGCCAAACAAATCGAGACGGTACGGAAACTCGTTGGCAAAACTAAACACATCAATAATACCCCCTCGCACCGAAAACTGACCAGCTTCATACACAAAATCAGTTTTTTCAAAGTCATGATCTATCAGAAATTCAGCCAAAAACGTAGTGTCTAATTTCTCTCCTACCTTTATCGAAAAAGTATTGGCAACCAACGAGCGCCTATTGATTACTTTTTCGGAAAGAGCCTCGGGGTAGCTCACAATCAGTAAACCTGTGCCTTTTGTTGCCTCTTTTTGAAGAGATGAACCCAGCCGATTGAGTACTTCGGCTCGCATGAGCACATTGGCGTTGTCTATTTCTTCGTACTCGTACGGTTTTTTGTACGACATCGGAAAAAAAAGAACAGCCTCCTCTCCTACTAAGTTTTGTAAGTCGTTGAAGAAATAAGCAGCATCGTCCTTCTCTTCCAGTATAAAAAGATGGATATTTGGACGGGCTTGGTAAGTAACAGCAGCAATGACGGCATCTACACTGCCAACTAATCCCTTAATTTGAACGTGCGAATTGTCATTAGTAAGTATTTGACTAACAAGTGTTTGAACAAACGGATCGGCTTTGTAAAGCGTCAGGAAATCTTTGACTAACATATAATTGTATAAATGCTTAAAGCCACGAACTCCCTTTTATCGGAAGAGAATTCGTGGCGAATCAGATACAAATGTAAAACACAGAACTAACAACTCAGTAGGATAAATAGTTTTTGGGGGTAAATTTGATATTTTATTACTTTACAGATAGTATGCAGCGTGTTAGCTACATTGCTTGCCCACCAAATCATAAGTAGGGTTGATGTAGAAATTCTGTGGGTTTCGGTGATTTCTGTGAGAAAAAAATTAAACATCAAAAAAGAAGTATGTACAAAATTTATGGTATCCCAAATTGTGATACAGTCAAGAAAGCCATGACATGGCTAAAAGAGCACCACATTTCGGTTGATTTTCACGACTACGCCAAAGAAGGCATCAGCAAACAAAAAGTAGAAGAATGGCTAAGGCAATACGATTGGGAACAACTGATCAATAAAAAAGGAACAACATGGAGGCAACTTCTTGAAAATGAGAAGGCAACAAACAAAGAAGAAGCCATATTATTGATGATGAAACGAACATCTCTCATCAAACGACCCATCATTGAGGCTAACAAAATAGTTGCCATAGGCTTTCAAGAATCAACGTATGAGCAGTTATTTAAAGCAAGTTAATGAAGCCTTTAAGTTTATTTTCGAGTGTTGCGGCATCGTTCTGAGCAATAAATGACCTCATCCCACACTCGTTCCCACTTTTTTCGCCAAGTAAAAGAACGATTACATACAGGACAGGTTTTGGTGGGTAAATCCGATTTTTTGAGCATTCGAGGCATAAAATGACGAAGGGTTTAGCAATAATAAAGCCTTTTTTGGGGTGAATCAACAGAAAATCATGGGCTTTTAGCAAAACTTTCGGTTAAATCGTTTTGGAGCTTAAACATTATTCCTAACTTTGCACTCCAAATTTTGTTTGGCATATCATGGCAAAAGAAAAATCAAATTTAGAATTTTTAGAATCACCCGAAGGACTCGCTGGAGAAATCGGTAAGGTACAGACGGTTTTTGAAAAAAACAAAAACCTTTTCATCGCTGTAGGTGGTGGTATTGCAGTTATTGTATTAGCTATTTTAGGATACAGCTATTACAAAAATACTCAGAATGAAGAAGGTCAAGTAGCCATGTTTCCTGCTGTATATCAGTTTGAGGCTGACTCATTGGCCAAAGCATTAAAAGGTGATGGTGCTAACGAAGGACTACTTAGTATAGCAGACAATTATGGCTCAGGAGCGGCTGGCAATTTGGCTAATTTCTATGCTGGTGTTAGTTTGCTTCGTCAGGGCAAATACGATGAAGCCATTGAGCGTCTCGAAAATTTCAGTTCAAGCGATTTGTTGGTACAAGCCAGGGCATATTCACTCATTGGTGATGCTTATATGGAAAAAAACAACACCGACGAAGCAATAGCTAACTATAAAAAGGCGGCTGATTATAAGCCAAATAAGTTTTTTACGCCTGGGTATTTAATAAAATTGGGCTTGGCTTACGAAAAAGCAAAACAATATAAAGAAGCAGTAGAAGCGTATGTGGGTGTTATTGACAACTACCCAGATTCTGCCGAAGTGCCAACTGCCAAAAAATATAAGGCTCAGATAGAAGAGTTGGCAGGAGAATAATAAAGGACGGGTATTTCCCCTTAAATAGGTTTAGTTTCCACTACGATTAGGATGCTAAACCTATTTTTTTATGAGTATTTGTATGCCAAGCAATACTATCAAAACCCTAAAAACACTTGTTGCGCAAGTATTGAGCCTTGCTCCTTCTCTCAAAAAGAGGTTGCTTCTCTTGGTGGGTATGGTAATTTACGTCAACATTTTTATTTGGATATATCGCTCTCACTTACATGTATATTGGGAATATTGGGGCTTCAATTACAAACTTCCTTCGCTGTTTTTGGATATTTATGCTTGGGTATTGGCACTAATTCCAATTTTGTGGTTACCTATTCATATTCTACGCCCCTCGCAAGTCATATACTGGGTCTTGTACTTAATTAGTTACATTCCGAGCATTTTTTCGCCCATATTCATGCGACTAAATGGCGAAACCGATTTAGGCATACTAATCAGTTCACTTGCACTTGGTTTTTTTATTATTCAGATTCCCTATTTGTTTCCATTACCTGCATTAGCCTTGCTCAAGTTATCATGGCCCATTTTTAAAACGCTCTTTTTTAGTATTGTTTTTTTATTGTTTGCACAGGTAATTTACGTCTATTGGGGCAATTTTAACTTGGTTTCTTTTTCAGATGTGTATAGTATTCGTTTCAGTGCGGGCGAACTGGCACAGGGCAATTTAGTTGCCTATGCAGTTTTTATACTATCAGGGTGTTTAATGCCCATTTTGCTATCATGGGGGCTATACTTAAAAAAAAAGCAATACATCATATTGGCTATTGCAGGCCTCGTTCTGCTATACAGCACAGGTGGGCATAAAATGATGGTATTTATGATTTTTACAATTTTTGGTATCTATTATTTTTTTACAAAAAACCTCAAAAATTTTAGTCTCTATATCCTTTCTTACTTAATTGTGTTATGGACAGTACTGGCAATCATTAACGAAATAGAAGACCTTCATATAATGACAATGGGTGCATTAAGCCTATTTCTAATGCGAATTCTGGGGAATACAGGTCTTACAACAGCCCTCTATTTTTCGTACTTTTCTACACACCCGGTTACTTATTTTTCGCATATCAACGTCATGCAATTGTTCATTCATTATCCCTACCAATACCAATTGGGCTTAGAGGTAGGGTACTATTTTATGGGTGATCCAGACCTTAACCTCAATGCCATTTTTTGGGCGACAGATGGGTTAGCGGCATTAGGCGTATGGGGCATTCCAGTTTGTTGTTCGTTTGTGGCTACTGTATTCTTAGTAATGGATATGTGCCTGCAAAAACACGCCATCCGATTTGTGGCAATGGCTACTCTTCCATGCGGTATGAGTCTGCTCAACTCTTCCTTATTCACTACATTACTTAGTGCGGGCATGGGTTTAAGTATATTATTGCTCTATCTGATGCCCACCATACAACCCAAAATAATAAAAGCATGAGAGCATTCCTCAAAAATTGGCTCCCTCCTGCACTACTAATATGCCTGCAACGTAGTCTTAATTTTATTCGGCCTGCTCAATGGGAATATGTGGCAGAGGGTTGGAAAACACCACTCAAAACAAGAGGTTGGAATCGTGCTGATATTGCCCAAACACAAAAAAGTAAATGGAACGAATTTCGGAATATCATACAAAGCAACCGCTCGCTCGGGGTAAACCATGAAGACACAACAATCACCGAAAAAAATGTAATTGCTCATAATCTAATGATGACTTTTACTTATGTATTAAGTCTAAGTAGTAGAACGCCCCATCCAACGATGCTCGACTGGGGCGGAGGCATAGGACACTACGGCCTGTTGGCACAAGAAATCATCCCCGATTTAAGCTACTCGTGTTTTGATTTACCCGAATTATGTAAAGTAGGAAGAACAGTTTTGCCAAATGCCACTTTTTTTGAAGATAGGAAAGAAGCACTTTCCAACCAATACGACTTGGTCTATGCTGGAAGCTCACTGTGGTACGACGAAAATTGGCAACAAACCATAGACCAGCTAACAGCGTCAACCAAACAATACTTGTGTATAAACAAAATGATTTTTGTAGAGAAAATGCCGTCTTTTGTAGTGGTTCAACGCCCGTATGGCATCTACAATACAGAGTATCTTTGTTGGGTACTTAATAAGGCTGAATTTATTAGTTATGTGGAGGCAAAAGGGTTTAAATTGGTACGAGAGTTGCTAATAGACAAAAGCCCCTTTATATTTAGAGCACCAGAACAAGGAAATATCATAGGGTTTTTATTTCGGAAAAATCACGAATGAAGCATACACTGAAAGAGTCCTTTCGTCGGCATATGTTTGAACCTACCCTGATTGGACTGGTTATTAACCCATTCTTTATTGCTCGAAGTGGACTGTTTACCCACATCAAAGCACTATCGGCACAAGCAACAGGGCGGTTATTAGATGTAGGATGTGGACGAAAACCATATCGAAAACTCTTTGCCAAAGCTTCAGAATACATTGGTTTAGAGATAGATACACCCCAAAATAGAAGTAGTAAAAATGCTGATTTCTATTACGATGGCACAATATTTCCATTCCCTGACCAATCATTTGATACCGTATTAGCCAATCAAGTATTTGAACACGTGTTTAATCCAGACGAATTTTTGAGTAACATCAACAGGGTGATGCGCCCAAATGGATGCTTGTTGCTAACCGTACCATTTGTTTGGGATGAGCACGAACAGCCATATGACTTTGCTCGATATTCGTCGTTTGGATTGAAGCATATCCTTGAAAAACACGGATTTGAGGTAATAGAACATCGCAAAAGTGTAAATAACTTGGCAGCAATTTTTCAACTAATCAATGCGTATGTTTATAAAAAAACGGAGGGACTTGGCATATGGGTTTATATAACAATTGTACCCTTTGTGATGTTCCCTATTAGCTTAATAGGACTGTTGTTGGGCCTCATTTTGCCACGCAACAACGACTTTTTTCTTGATAATATTATATTGGTTCAGAAAAAGAATAAAAATTGACGTACTTTGTACCGAACTTATTAGGCTAAATTTATTAACTTGCGAGTGCAAAGTAGCTGATAACGAAGTTCCTAACCTCAAAAATGTAATGGTGAATTCTGTACTTTGGGTAGAAAAACCCTTCAGAGTTTCGTATAAACAAGAGTATCCTGCACCCTATTTATTAGAATTTCCTTCGTTAGGGTTCGACGGAACGGGCTTTCTATCAGTAGCAGAAAACGCTGAAAATATCCCATTTGATATTCAGCGTGTGTTTTGGACTTACGATGTTCCCGAAAATGCCGTAAGAGGCGAACACGCCCATCATCATTTAGAGCAAATTTTAATAGCTGTAAAAGGTACAATTACAGTAACTACCGAAGAAGGCGATGGGTCTAAACAAACGTTTAGCTTAGATAGCCCCAATGTAGGTCTATACATTCCACCTCACGTATGGCATCACATGGAGTATTCAGACACAGCCGTTCAGATTGTATTGGCCTCAATGCCCTATAGTGAAAAAGAATACATTCGGTCTTACAAAAAATTTAAAGAAATTTACGGGACAAACTGAAAGTTAAGTAATGAATGTCCCCTTCCTTTCTTTTAATGGGCAGCACCCCCCCCTCAAACAAGATATTCTTGGCGCAATAGAGCGGTTTTTTGATTCAAACTGGTATGTGCTTGGTCAAGAAGTACTCACCTTTGAAGGTGCCTTTGCTGCCTACAACCAAACAACTCATTGCATAGGTGTTGCCAATGGGCTTGATGCCCTCTTTATAGCACTCAAGGTTTTAGGGGTAGGCCCAGGCGACCAGGTTATCGTACCATCCAATACTTATATTGCTACTTGGTTAGCAGCCTCCATGGCAGGGGCAACACCTGTGCCAGTAGAGCCTAATCCAGACACCTACAACCTGGATGCCTCCAACATAGAACACGCCATTACTGCCAATACCAAGGCCATCATGCCTGTACATTTGTATGGACAAGCATGCCAGATGGATGCCATAATGTCTATTGCGCAAAAACACAATTTGTGGGTAGTAGAAGACAACGCACAGGCACAAGGAGCAAGTTTTAATGGTAAATTGACAGGTAGCTTTGGCCATGCCAACGGAACAAGTTTTTATCCTGGCAAAAATCTCGGGGCATTAGGTGATGCCGGAGCCGTTACTACCTCAGATGCGGCAATTGACAGAGCTATTCGTACTTTTCGCAATTATGGCTCTCAGCAAAAATATTACAACGAAATACGAGGTATCAACTCACGCCTCGACGAACTCCAAGCAGCTGTATTAAAGGTAAAATTACCCCACCTAAACACATGGAATGCCGAACGCCAGCAAATAGCAACTTGGTACAATGAGCGATTGAGCGATATTGCAGCGATAACAATACCCCATGTGGCTCAAAAGGCCACACATGTTTATCATTTATATGTGATTCGTTGCCAAGATAGAGACCAACTTCAGGCATACCTCAGTCAGCATGGCATCGGTACACTAATTCATTATCCGCTTCCCCCTCACTTGCAAGATGCCTATCAAGACCTCGGTTATCAGCCAGGCGATTTCCCCATTGCCGAACAAATTGCACAAACTGTATTAAGTCTTCCGATGTATCCAGGTCTAAATGAACGCAAAATTGATTACGTTTGCGAAACAATTCGGGAATTTTTCTACAAGAAATAGTAATTTGTGAATGAAGCGGCACTTTTGCACGTATTTTGATAGTAACTATCTACCACATTTTCGTTCGTTACATGACTCGCTACTTAAGCATTGTCAGGATTTTGCTCTGTATGCTTTTTGTATGGATAATACGTGTTTTGAAATACTTACAAAGTTAAATTTACCTTCGGTTAATCTGGTTTCTATTGAATCTTTTTTAAAAGATGATGTCGAACTGATAGCAGCAGCAGGAAATCGGTCTAAAATAGAATTTTACTTTACGTGCAGTCCTTCTATGCCCATTTATGTATTGAACCACTTTCAAGACGTAAATCAAATCACATACTTAGACGCTGACTTGTACTTTTTTTCGGACGTTGAACCCTTATTTCAAGAAATAGCCCAGCATTCCATAGCCATTATTCCACACCGTTTTGCATGGCACGGCAAATATTTTGAGAAATACGGCAAGTATAATGTTGGTTGGATTACCTTTAGTCGCACTGCTGAGGGGCTTGATTGCCTGCAAACCTGGCGGAAACAATGCCTTGATTGGTGTTATGATCGCTACGAAGATGGTAAGTTTGCCGACCAAAAGTATCTTGAAGTCTGGCCAAATCAGTACAAAACACTGCATATTATACAGCACATAGGTGCCAATGTAGCCTCTTGGAACTTAGGCAGATACCATGTTAGCGAAAACAATGGGCAGGTAATGATTAACGAGGTTCCCTTGATTTTTTACCATTTTACTCACCTCAAAGAAATAAAACAGGGCGTTTACAAAACCGAACTCAGTAAATATTTTACTCGTTCAACACCTGTTATTCGGCAGAAAATTTACGGAACATATATAGAGAGTCTCATTCGGTTTACCGTTTTTGAAAAGCAACTTAAGCGAGGACGTGAAGAATTTCGGTTCCGAAGTATTGGCTTTTGGATTCAGAAACTTTCCCACTGGCTACGATTTATCCTTTTTCCAGATTACCTAACGCTTAAAAATGGTAAAATAGAGTAACTATTATGCCAACCAACTCTTTATCCGTTCTGAAATCTTATCAAAAAGCGTCGGAAATTGCTTGGCAATACGCTTTTTTAACAAGATACTCTCTTCAATAGGGAACGTCATAAATATCACTTACTTGACAATTGGTGCCGCTGCCATCAGTTCCCTCATTTCGAACAAACGATTGACACGGATACAAAGTGAGTTTATTAGCCAAAAAAGCAGACGCATACCAACGAATCGCCCACGTTTTTGATTTTCCTTCGGCATTATCTTTGAGTAGTTGGGTGTATGGATACGAACCCCAAAAATCAAACTCATGCGCCAGTTTTTGTTCTTTAATGCGATTATACAAGCGCATAGCATCGGCATCAAACAAATCCCAACCACGTTTCCAGGTGGCCCATCCCCAGCAATCAGCACCTTTCAGAAAAAAACTTTGATACGGATACCCCGTTGTTACAATCGGGTAGTTGTAGCCATGAATACTAATAACTCGCTCATCCTGTGCATATTTGTCCAAATTGCCATTCATGTAGGTCAAAAAATTGGCCGAAAGCACCAAGTCGTCTTCAATCACAATGACCTTACCGAATTCGGCCACCAATTGCGTAACCCCTTCGATGATAGACTTGGCAAGTCCCTTGTTGACTGCAGACTCCTGTAAACGAACAGATTTAAACCCTTTTAGGTCTTTAACAACTTGTCGAGCAGCGGCTAATTCTGCCAAATCTTCAACCGTAGCATTGTCTTTTGGGCCGTCTGCAAACACAACCAAGTCAGAATCAGCTGATTCTGGGTTTCGCAAGAGGCTTTCTAAACAGTTTGTAGTATGAAAAGGCCGGTTATAAATAAATAGGGCAATAGGCGCAAGCATAGGATAATCGTTTAAACAACTGGCATTTGAAGTAGCCATTTAACAATATACAATGGAAGCGTTTCGCAAAAAATCACAAACGATCATCAATTTGATCACGGTCAAGAAAAGACTTAATGTCAAAAATAACAGTTTGTTCATTTCGCAAAGCAGAAAAGTCAATAGCACTAAATTCCTGATGCGAAACAGCCAGAATTACACAATCATACGGCCCATTGGGCTCAGCAATCAGCGTAATGCCATACTCTTTCTGTACTTCGTGGAAATTGGCCCAAGGGTCATAAACTTCTATTTTTGTGCTAAACTGCTCCAATTCCCTATAAATATCAATCACCCGTGAATTACGAATATCAGGACAATTCTCTTTAAAAGTGATACCAAGTAGCAGTACCCGAGCACCTTCTATTTTTTGCCCTTTTTTAATCATCAGCTTAATCACCTTATTGGCCACAAAAAGCCCCATGTTGTCGTTGATTCGCCGGCCAGACAAAATAACCTGTGGCGAATATCCCAAGCTTTCCGATTTGTACAAGAGGTAATAAGGATCTACGCCAATACAATGACCACCCACTAAGCCTGGTTTAAAGGGCAAAAAATTCCACTTAGTACCAGCAGCCTCCAATACTTCGGTGGTATCTATTCCCATTTTATCAAAAATGAGTGCCAACTCGTTTACAAAAGAAATATTGACATCTCGCTGGGCATTTTCAATGGCTTTTGATGCTTCTGCCACTCGTATGGAGGATGCCAAATGAGTGCCAGCCTCAATGATAGAGCCATATAACGCATCAACAAAGGCAGCAATTTCGGGGGTTGAGCCAGAAGTTACTTTCTTGATTTTGGTGAGCGTACGAACTTTATCACCCGGATTGATTCGCTCAGGTGAATACCCACAAAAAAAGTCTTCATTGAACCGTAAGCCACTGTATTTTTCCAGCACAGGAACACAGTCTTCTTCTGTGCAACCAGGGTAAACGGTGGACTCATAAATAACCACATCATTTTTTTTAAGCACACCACCAAGCATTTGACTTGCTTTAAATAGAGGTGTTAAGTCTGGCTTTTTAAACGCATCAATGGGCGTTGGTACAGTCACAATAAACACATTACACGTCGCTAATTCATTGATATCAGCAGAGTAGTGGAGAGAAGTCATCCGCAGCAGTTGGTCAGATTCTACCTCTCGAGTATAGTCAAAACCAGCTTTTAGTTCGTCAATTCGGTGTTGGTTAATATCAAAACCGACCACAGAATATTTTTTACTAAATTCTATCGCCAATGGCAATCCAACATAACCTAAGCCAATCACGGCAATTTTTACATCGTTTTCAATCATTGTTTTATGTAGTATCGTACAGTATATTTTAGTCCCAAATGAAATTATTTCGCAGAACTACACAGAATATTTACCCAAAATTACGCAGATTATCTGCGAGATTCTGCAAATCAATTAATTTGGCGAATTTCTGCGATAACTAAGGGCAGTATTACATTGAACCCTCTCCACTGGAGAGGGCAGGGTGAGGTCATATAGCTGCCCATCCACCAATTTTAAGCGATTGAATAGCACAAAGGCTTGCTTTTGACACATTGATAAGCTCCCCATAAGAAATAAGTGCCTCTCCGCCTTGTTGCGTACGCTCCATAAGGAGTTCAAATTGCCGTTTATGACCTTTATCCAAAGACGTGGACATAGACGAAAAACCTTTGAAACCAAAGCCTTCCAACCGCCTAAAGTTATCTAAAATAAGCGTTCTGCCTTGCGAATACACCTCCACACGCTCCTTAGAATAGGCTTTGTTGCCATTCGAAAAATAATTAATGACCCCTGTAGAGCCGTTTGCCATTTTGAGAAGGAGCGAAGCATTATCCGTGTTTTCGGCTGGATTCTCGCCAAAAGCATTCATACAAACGGAGCTAACCAAACTACCCGTCAGAAAAACAATCAGGTCAATAAAATGACAGGCCTCCCCCACAATACGCCCACCCCCACTCGACAAATCATGCACCCACGAATTCGCTGGGATAAATCCAGCATTCATGGTGGCAACTACGTTCATGGGCGAAGATCCCAGCAGGGACTTCATTTTTTGAACATGAGGCGAAAAACGACGATTAAAACCAACCATAAGCCGATGAGGATTGGCCTGATACGCATTCATAACGGCCAGTAAATCACTTTCGTTCAGCGCAAGGGGTTTTTCTACAAACACCTGTTTGCCTGCCCGAAGCGATTCTGTAACCAACTGAGCGTGTTGATTATGCCGAGTGGTAATGAGTACTAAATCTACCGCAGGGTCTTGCAAGATGGCCTTGTAA